>NZ_JBIAUK010000021.1:0-147099 GCF_042892775.1 Streptomyces sp. NPDC001717
GGAAGCTAAGCCTTTCAGCGCCGATGGTACTGCAGGGGGGACCCTGTGGGAGAGTAGGACGCCGCCGAACAATCATTGTGGGAAAGCCCCGCACCTTCTGGTGCGGGGCTTTTCTGCGTTCACCACCGATTCGCGGCCGGCTTACCGCATGCGCCGCCAGTCGAGTCAGGCCGCGTGTGCGGTGAATCGGACGTAGGTGTCGTCCGCGTCGATCGAGAGGTCGAGTTTGGCGTCCAGCGCGCGGGCCAAGGAATGGAGGAGGCCGAGCTCCGGGGAGACGGCTCCGCCTTCGATGTGTTCCACCTCGGCTTCGGACAGTCCGGCAAGCCGGGCGAGCTCGCTCGGAGAGAGACCCAGCGCGGTGCGTCGATCGTAGACGGCCTGGCCGAGCGCGATCGCGGCACCGGCTTCGATGTAGGCCGCATCTGCGCGATGGGCGTCCGGTACGTCCCACCGGGTGTGGTAGCCCTTGCTCACGACTGCTCCTCGAAGGCGCGATGGTAGATGGCCTCGGCGGCTGAGTGCTCGGACTCGCACTCCTTCTGCTTCCACAGAGCCCGCTGCACTTGGGACTCCTCCCGCATGCGGGACTTGGCGAAGACCGTCAGCAACACGATACGGCGGCCGGGCGCAAGCCAGTACGTGATGCGTACGGCCTCTGCGCCGAGGATGAAGCGAAGCTCCCGAACAGGCCCGTCGAGGTGCCGCGAGTACGGCTCGCCAAGTGTGGTCGGCGAGTCCAGGAGACGGTCGGCGTGGCGTTCCACGGCGCGGTAGTGGGCAACTGGCAGAGCGTCCAACCACTCACGGACCTCTGGTTCGATTTCCATGATCCAGCGTTCGGTCACCGACGGAGCCTAGGACTCGGCAGCGGCCGGGGGACGGGTGATCACGGGGGCGTCACCGGAAGGGGTGAACCCGCCGGGGCCTCGGCCGCATGAGTCTGCTGATCCTCTCATCCGGTGGCGTCGGGGCGGTCTGACACGATCTCGCTCGTAGGGTGGGGGTATGGGCTACGACCTCGTCATCTTCGACAACGACGGCGTGCTGGTGGACAGTGAGCCGCTCGCCAACAGTGTTCTCGCCGAGTACCTGACCGAGCTGGGGCACCCGACCACGTACGAGGACTCGCTCCGCGACTACATGGGCGCCGCCGTGCACCGGATCCACGATCTCGTCCAGGAGCGGACCGGGGAACAGCTGCCCGAGGACTTCGACCGGACCCTGATCGCGCGTACCTCCGCCGCCTTCGAGCGGGAGCTGAAGCCGGTCGCCGGCATCGAGGACGTGCTCGGGGCGCTGACCGCCAGTGGGGTCGGGTACTGCCTGGCGTCGTCCGGGAGCCACGAGCGGATCCGGGTCGGGCACCTGGCGGCCGGGCTCGACGGGTGGTTCGAGGAGGAGTGGATCTTCAGCTCGGACGACGTGGGCGAGGGCAAGCCCTCTCCGGAGTTGTTCCTGCACGCCGCCCGGCAGATGGGGGTGGACCCGGCCCGGTGCGTGGTCATCGAGGACAGCCCGCGCGGCATCGAGGCCGCGCGCGCGGCGGGGATGGACGTGTACGCGTACACCGCCATGCTCCCCGCCGATCAGCTGCCGGGGGCGACCGGGTACTTCGGGGACATGATGCAGCTCCCGGTGCTGCTGCAACTGCCTGTGTGATCTCTCTACCCACGAGTAGCCACGGGGCCTACGCTGTGCCGCCATGACGGCAATGGCAGATGTGCGGCTGCGGCGTGGGCGCGGCGCCCTGGGGTTCGGCTTCTTCGCGCAGGGAGTCACCTTCGCGCTGCTCGTGACGCGGATCCCGGCCATCCAGGACCAGTACGGGATATCCAACGGGCTGCTGCCCGCGTTCCTGGCCGCCGTGCCGATCCTGGCCGGCGCGTCGAGCGTCGCCACCGAGCACCTCGTGAAGCGGGTCGCGCCCAGCGTGGTGCTGCGGTGGGCGCAGCCGCTGGTGCTGTTGGCGCTGCTCGGGGTCGGGGCCGGCAGCCAGATGTGGCACGTGGCGGTGGCGCTGGGGGCGTTCGGGCTGTCGGTGGGTGCACTGGACGCCTCCATGAACATGCTCGGGGTGAGCCTCCAGCGGCAGTACGGCCGCAGCATCATGCTCGGTTTCCACGCCGCCTACAGCCTGGGCGGGATCGTCGGGGCGTCGGCCGCCTGGGCGGGGGCGCACTGGCACCTGGGCCTGTTCACGAGCTATCTGCCGGCCGTGGTCGTGCTCGTGCCGCTCGTGCTGGTGGGGAGCCGGTCGTACGTGGACCAGGGGGACCCCGCCGGCGACGTGGCGGGGGAGAAGGGTGCCGGGGGCGGGTCGTTCAAGCTGCTGCTGCCGCTGTGCCTGGTGATGGCGTGCGCGTACATCGGGGACTCGACGGTGGCGAACTGGAGTGCCAAGTACCTCCAGGACGTGCTGGGGAGTTCGGAGCAGCTCGCCACCGTCCCCTACAACGTCTACATGGTGACCACGCTCCTCGGGCGGGCCGTCGGGGACCTGGGGGTGCGCCGGTTCGGGGCCGTGGCCGTCGTGCGGTGCGGGACGGTGGTGGCCGCCGGCGGGTTCGCGGTCGTGGCGGCGGCGCCGGGGGCCTGGGTGGGGATGCTCGGCTTCACGCTGCTGGGGATCGGGTTGTGCGTGATCGTGCCGCAGACCTTCGCCGCCGCCGGGAGGCTCTTCCCCGGGGCGGCTTCCGACACGGCGATCGCCCGGCTCAACATCTTCAACTACGTGGGGTTCCTGATCGGGTCGCCGCTCGTCGGTGGGATCGGGGACGCCTGGAGCTATCGGGGCGCGATGCTCGTGCCGATGGTCCTGGTCCTGATCACGTTGTTCCAAGCCCGCTCGTTCGGAGCCGTGGAGGCCCGATACCGTGTCGGGCATGAGCGGCGAGCCGGTGACCGGGCTGTTGATGTGGGACGAGGCGGTAACGAAGTATGACTTCGGGCCCAGCCATCCGATGGATCCGGTGCGCCTGGCGCTGACCATGGGGCTGGTGCGCGCCTTCGGGCTGGACCGGGCGATGGAGGTACGGGCGGCCCGTGCGGCCGGGGACTCCACGCTGCGGCTCGTGCACCGGGAGGACTACGTCGCCGCGGTGCGCGAGGTGTCGGCGGACCCGGGGGTCGCGGACGGGTCGTACGGGCTGGGGACCATGGACGATCCCGCCTTCCACGGGATGCACGAGGCGTCCGCGCTGATCGCCGGGCAGTCGGTGGCGGGCGCGGAGGCGATCTGGCGGGGCGAGACCGGGCACGCCGTGAACTTCGCGGGAGGGCTGCACCACGCCATGCCGGGCGGGGCGGCCGGATTCTGCGTCTACAACGACGCGTCGCTGGCCATCGCGCGGCTGCTGGAGCTGGGGGCCGAGCGGGTCGCGTACGTGGACGTGGACGTCCACCACGGGGACGGCGTGCAGGCGGCCTTCTGGGACGACCCGCGCGTGCTGACCGTCTCGATGCACGAGCACCCGCGGACGCTGTTCCCGCAGACCGGTTGGCCGGAGGAGACGGGCGGCGAAGGGGCGGAGGGCAGCGCGGTGAACATCGCGCTGCCCGCCGGGACCGGCGACGAGGGGTGGCTGCGGGCCTTCCACGCGGTCGTGCCGGAGCTGCTGGCGGACTTCCGACCCCAGGTGCTGGTGACGCAGCACGGGGCCGACACCCACTTCGAGGACCCGCTCGCGCACCTCGCGGTGTCGCTGGACGCCCAGCGGGCCGTGCAGGAGGCGTGCCACGCCCTGGCGCACGAGTACGCGGACGGGCGGTGGCTGGCCCTGGGCGGCGGCGGGTACGCGGTGGTGGACGTCGTACCGCGGTCGTGGACGCACCTGGTGGGGATCGCCGCGCACCGGCCGGTGGATCCGCAGGCGGCGGTGCCGGACTCGTGGCGGGACGAGGTGTACGCGCGGACGCGGCAGTCGGCGCCGGCGCGGATGACGGACGGTCGGGTGCCCGAGTGGCGGGACTGGGAGGCCGGTTACGACCCGGCGGACCGTACGGATCAGGCCGTTCTCGCCACGCGGCGGGCGGTGTTCCCGCTGCGCGGGATGTTGACCTGACGGCAGTTGGGGCACAGGTGATGCATCGTTACGCCAACTGTGGGGCCATTACGCGGAATTGATGACCCGACAGGTGTGTGCGGGGCAGCATCGGAGGGTGTTGAGCACCGGCGCGCTGCGTGCGCATCTGCTGGCCGCCCGGTTGGCCGGGCCCGTCGCCACCTCCCGGGAGGAGAGCCTGCGCAGCTACCGGCTGTTCGCCGCGCGTGATCCGCGGGTGCTGCTGGGGCTGGATCCGGAGTGGGGCTGGGGCGAGGGCGATCTGCTGCGGCTGATGGCGGACAAGTGCGGGGTCTCGGCGGACCCGGCGCACGTCAGCGGCCCGGACGTGATCGATCCGGAGCGCACGATGGCCGCGCTGGACGCGTTCGCGGAGCGGCTGCGGGCGGTGGCCGGGCCCGGGGCACCCGTGTTGTTCGGGACGGGTCATCCTCACCGTCTCCTGGGGTTCTACGCCTGTTTGGCCGAGGCGATGTCGGCGGCGGGATGTGTTGTCCTCACCCCGGCGCAGGGGGCGGGTGTCGACATCGCGTCCCGGTTCGGCGTACGTACGTACCGCCTCGATTACGTACGGGGGGTCGCACTGGTGCGGGAACCCGGCGTGCGGTCGCCGGGGAGTGCGACCGGCGCGCACACGCATTCTCCGCTGCCGGTTCGGATCGCCCTGGGGGCCCTGGCGGAGGCCGGCGGGCCGTTGCCGGAGCTGGTGGTGGGTGATCACGGGTGGGTCTGCGGCGCAGGTCAGCTTGGTGTGGAGGCGATCGGGCTGGCCGACACGGATGATCCCGCGCTGTTCGTGGGGGAAGCCGAGGGGCAGGTGTCGGTGGCCGTTCCGCTTGATGACGCGGTGCGTGCGGACTACTACCGGCCGCTCACTCGCTATGTGCTCAATCGGGCGGGTCTGCCGGTTTGGCAGGAGGGGCCGTAGCTCCTCTTCCCCACTCGTCACGCCCGCCCCTACTCTGGGGAGTGAGCGTGCGACGACGAGGAGTAACCGGAGGGGAAGCCGGTGCCCGTCATGCGCGGAAGGTCAAGGTGTGTCATGGCTGCTGGCGAGAGGCCTCTCAGTGAGGTTCAGTTCCTGACCGTGGCGGAGGTCGCCTCGGTGATGCGAGTGTCGAAGATGACCGTGTACCGGCTGGTGCACAACGGTCATCTGCCCGCGATCCGGGTGGGCCGGTCCTTCCGGGTCCCCGAGAACGCGGTCCACGAGTACCTCCGAGAGTCCTATGTGGGGGTGGAGTCGGCCTGATAGTGACGGCCCTTCGGATGCCCTCGTAACTCCTGGGAAGCACTCGGATTACGGGCTCAGAGCTCGGGCGGGTAGGCTAGGCCGACGTAGGTCGTGTGGGCCCAGACGCCCCGCACCAGTGAAGAAGAAGTGAGCGAGGGTAGTCGTGGGCTCTGTTATCAAGAAGCGGCGCAAGCGGATGGCGAAGAAGAAGCACCGCAAGCTGCTCAAGCGCACCCGCGTCCAGCGCCGTAACAAGAAGTAAACGGCAGCTGTACGTGTTCTCCGCAGCCCCTCCACCATTCTGGTGGGGGGGCTGCGGTGCAGCCGGAGACGGGTGTTCCGATCTAGGGAGGCGCTGAGCTCGTGGGGAAGGTCGTGCTCGTCACCGGGGCTGCCCGGCAGCTGGGGGGCCGCTTCGTGCGCCGCATCCAGCGTGACCCGGAGGTCGAGCGGGTGATCGCCGTGGACGCGGTGGTGCCGCCGCACCGGCTGGGATCGGCCGAGTTCGTCCGTACGGACATCAGACAGTCGGCGATCGCCCGCGTGCTGGCCGAGCACGCCGTGGACACCGTGGTGCACCTCGCGGTCACCGGCGGCGCCGGGGGCAGCGGCGGCGGGCACAGCGCCGTCAAGGAAACGAACGTCATCGGGACGATGCAGCTCCTCGGGGCCTGCCAGAAGTCCCCGACGGTCCGGCGGCTCGTGGTGAAGTCCAGTACCAGCGTCTACGGGGGCACCTCCCGCGATCCGGCCGTCTTCACCGAGACCACGCAGCCCAAGTCGCTGCCGGCGGGCGGTTTCGCCAAGGACGCCACCGAGGTCGAGGGTTACGTACGGGGCTTCGCGCGCAGGCGGCCGGACGTCGCGGTCTGCGTGCTGCGGTTCGCGAACATCCTGGGGCCGTTCGCGGACTCGGCGCTCGCCGAGTACTTCTCGATGCCGGTGATGCCGACCGTGCTGGGCTACGACCCGCGGCTGCAGTTCGTCCACGAGGACGACGTGCTCGACGTGCTGCGGCTGGCCGCACAGGAGCCCCGGCGTGGCACGCTGAACAGTGGGACCTTCAACATCGCGGGCGACGGCGTGCTGCTGCTGTCGCAGTGCTCGCGGCGGTTGGGGCGGCCGACGCTGCCGCTGCTGCTGCCCGCGGTGACGTGGGCCGGGCAGGCACTGCGGGCGGTCGGGGTCACCGACTTCTCGCCGGAGCAGATCAGGCTCCTCACCCACGGCCGGGTCGTGGAGACCGCGCAGATGCGGGACGTGCTCGGCTTCGAGCCGATGTACACGACCGCCGAGACCTTCGCGGACTTCGCGCGCAGCCGGGGCGGCGGCCTGCTGCCGCCGGAGCGGGTCGGCCGCGCCGTGGACCGGGTGGCGGCCATGCTGGATGCAGACCTCGAAGCGGTTGAAGGAGCGAAGCGATAGTGGCGGACGCCAAGGTCATCCCGTTCGACGAGGACCGGCCGCGCCGGCGCACCCCGGGGCGGCGGGTCCGCGCGGTGCCCGAGCCGGCGCACGAGCCCGAGACGGCCCCCGTGACCGAGCCGGCCGCCGTCGCGGCTTCGGCGGGGGACGGCTGGGACAAGCGGATCGCCGGGGGACTGGCGTTCCTGCGGCGCCGGATCACCGGGGACTACGAGGTCGACGAGTTCGGCTACGACAAGGAGCTGACGGACCAGGTCCTGATGTCCATGCTCCGGCCGCTGTACGACAAGTACTTCCGGGTCGAGGTCAAGGGCATCGAGAACATCCCCAAGGAGGGTGGTGCGCTGATCGTGGCGAACCACTCGGGGACCCTGCCGCTGGACGGGCTGATGATGCAGGTGGCGGTCCACGACCACCACCCGGCGCAGCGGCACCTGCGGCTGCTGGCGGCGGACCTGGTGTTCATGCTGCCGGTGGTGAACGAGTTGGCGCGGAAGGCCGGGCACACCCTGGCGTGCGCGGAGGACGCGCAGCGGCTGCTGGAGGCCGGGGAGCTGGTCGGGGTCATGCCGGAGGGCTTCAAGGGGATAGGGAAGCCGTTCGGGGAGCGGTACAAGCTCCAGCGGTTCGGGCGCGGCGGGTTCGTGTCGACGGCGCTGCGGGCGGGCACGCCGATCGTGCCGTGCTCGATCGTGGGGGCGGAGGAGATCTACCCGATGGTCGGCAACGCGAAGACGCTGGCGCGGCTGCTGGGGATTCCGTACTTCCCGATCACTCCCACGTTCCCTTGGCTGGGGCCGTTGGGGGCGGTGCCGTTGCCGACGAAGTGGACGATCCAGTTCGGCGAGCCGATTCCCACTGCGGGGTACGCCGCTGAAGCCGCTGATGATCCGATGCTGATGTTCAATCTGACGGATCAGGTGCGGGAGCAGATTCAGCACACGCTGTACAAGCTGCTGGTGCAGCGGCGGTCTGTCTTCTTCTGACCGTTGAGTGCCGGGGCTCTGCCCCGACCCCGCGCCTCAAACGCCGGCGAGGCTGAATTGCCTCGCCGGCGTTTGCGCGTACTACTACCCCGCGTCCTCCGAGTTGAGCCCCAGGCCCGGGAGGATGCCCGGGAGGAGGGGCGGGAGGGTGATGTCCGGCTTGGTCTCGGACGGGCCGCCCGAGGACGGGGGCGCGGACTGGCCCTGCGGCGGGTTCAGCAGGTTGCCCGTACCGCCCAGGAGGCCGCCGGCCGGGGGCGTGGTGCTGCCCGACGGGGACGGCGCGGGGCTGCCGGAAGGCGTGCCCGGTGCGGGGGCGGTCTGCTGCTTGCCGCCGGGGGTGCCCGGTTTGGCGGGGGAACCGGACGGACCGGTGCCGCGCGTCTGCTCCGGGGGCTTGGGGAGCAGGCCCTGGAACGGCGCCACGTCTTCGTCTATGGCCTGGAAGACCGACTCGACGTCGCTGCCCACGTCGCCCAGCTGCGGCGGGAGCTTCTCCCGCAGCTTGCCCCACGCGTCGCGGTGGGCGCGGGAGAAGGACGACAGTGCCTGGATCGGGCCGAGCGAGCCGTCCCGGTCGTGGGCGGCCTGGAGGAGCCGGTGGCCCTCCTCGGCGTCGTGCTTCATGCCCGCGAGGGCCCGGCGGATCGCGCCGAGCGACTCGTGGTCCAAGTCGCCCGTGCGGCCGCGCTCCATCAGCCTGCGGGCTTCCGACAGCCGGCTCGAGGCCTGGTCGAGATAGAGCTCGCCCCGATCCGAATCGTCGTCGGCCATGCCCAGCTTCAGGTCCTCCATGCCCAGCTTCACGGGGTAGAGGTGGTCACCGGGCAGGGCGTCGGAACTGGCAGCGGCCACTCCGCTGAAGGCCCCCGCGGCCACACCCACGGTGAGGCCGCCCGCTGCGATGCCCTTGGACCAGCGGGAGCGGGGCCGCAATTTCCGGAGCGGGGTCGCCCGATGGGCGCCGCGGCCGGTCCGCTGTTCGGGCAACTGAGGGTCGGCGGCACCGCCTCCGGCCCTCTCCTCCAGCGCCATGGCCTCCATGGCGGCAACGAGCTGGGCTCGCTGCACCACTTTGACCTCTGGGTCCAGCACCGGGCGCGGCATTCGTTCGCCGAGCACGCTCGCCAGGGCCAACAACCGGTCGTGGTCGGCAGGTTCGGCAGGTGCCTCGGACTGCTCGGCCGCCGGGTCCGGTTCCGAAAAGTCGGACGGGGTCCGCTCCTCCAGGGCCTGGGCGAAGGCGTTCGCCCGCCGGTGCGGAGTGACGTTCGCGATCACTGGCGGCACCTCCTCTCGTCATGACGATCGACTCCCCAAGGTGTCCGGAAGGTTGCCTTCCTTGAGCACATCCACACTTTCGAGTGAGCGGCTTCGGGCAGGGCGTGTCCACAGGGAGCCTGCATTCCGCACAACGAGCGTCGCGGCACTTGGGTTACGGACGAAGGATGATCGGACCACAGCGTCATCGAGGGGTCACCGAATGTGTTGTCAGTAAGCGTCTGAAGATCAGCGGGCGTCGTCCGGAAGGAGGCGGGCCAGGGTGCGGACCGCCCGGTACTGGAGCGTCTTGATGGCGCCCTCGTTCTTCCCCATCACCCGGGCCGTCTCGGCGACCGAGAGGCCCTGCAGGAAGCGCAGTGTCACGCATTCCTGCTGCTGCGGATTGAGTTTCCGTACGGCCTCCAGCAGGGCCGCGTTGGAGAGGGACTCCAGGACGGAGTCCTCGGGACTGCGCTCGACCTCGTTCGCGTCGAGCATCTCGCCGGTGGTGACCTCCAGCCGGAACCGGCTGGACTTGAAGTGGTCCGCCACCAGGTTGCGCGCGATCGTCACGAGCCACGCACCGAAGTCGCGGCCCTGCCAGGTGAAGGTGGAGATGCGGCGCAGCGCGCGCAGGAAGGTCTCGCTGGTGAGATCCTCCGCGGTCGCCTTGCCGCCGACGCGGTAGTAGATGTAGCGGTACACCGTGTCGCTGTACTGGTCGTACAGGCGGCCGAAGGCCTCGGCCTCGCCTGCCTGGGCGCGCTCGACCAGGTCCATCATGCGGGCCTGGTCGCTGTCCGCGGTGGGGCGGCGGGGTGTGGGGGTGGTCTGGGTGCTCGTGCCGGCGGAGCCGCCCGAACCTCCGGCCGCGCGCCCTCGTCTGCCCACCGTCGCTCCGCCGTCGGTCAGGGCGTAGCAAGGTCCGGCCGGGCCGAAGCCGGCAGGGACCGCGGCGGCGAAGGCGGGGACGGCGTACGCGGTGGGGACGAAGCCGCGCAGGTGGTCGAGGACCGTTGCGCGCAGCGTAGCCAGGCCCGAGGCGTCAACCCCGACAGGTGGGTACACGGGACTCCCAGAGGCAGAGCTTCCATCACGTGCAGTGCGGGACCGTTCACCCGTCGTGGCGACAGATGGCCGGTGGCATGCGTTTGAGGAGAATAACGCTTCGTACAGGCAGCACTACACCCAGTTGCTCAAATCATCGATTCCGACACTTCCGTTGCGTGTCGAGGGCATATTCGGGTGCGGTTGGTGATCGATTCTTGATCACTTGGGTGCGCGGAATGGGCGCTTCCAGGGGGGCCGCGACCGAGTCGCGCGGGTCCGCGTGGTCCGCCGGAGCCGGGGGTAGAGCTGGGGGAATGCCCCGCGCCCACGGGCCCGAAACGCGGGCGGAGCCGCCCCGCGGCGGGCGGGACGGCTCCGGTGCTGGTGGCGGCCGGTGTCGGGCCGCCGGGGCGGTGGTGCGGAGGGTGCCGGGTTACTTGCGGCGGCGGTGCAGGGCGATCGCGGCGGCCGCGCCACCGGCGATCGCGCCGACTCCGGCGGCTGCCGGGACGCCGACCTTCACGGCCTTGCGGCCGGTCCGATAGTCGCGCAGTCGCCAGTCGTTGGTCCGGGCATGCTTGCGCAGTTTTGTGTCGGGATTGATCGCGTACGGATGCCCGACCAGCGACAGCATCGGGATGTCGTTGTGCGAATCGCTGTACGCGGCGCAGCGGGCGAGGTCGAGCCCCTCGGCGGCGGCCAGGGCGCGGACCGCCTCCGCCTTCGCGGGGCCGTGCAGCGGTTCGCCGACCAGGCGGCCGGTGTAGACGCCGTCGACGGACTCGGCGACGGTGCCCAGTGCCCCGGTGAGCCCGAGGCGGCGGGCGATGATCGTGGCCGTCTCCACGGGGGCGGCCGTGACCAGCCAGACCTTCTGACCGGCGTCGAGGTGGGCCTGGGCGAGGGCACGGGTGCCGGGCCAGATCCGCTCGGCCATGTACTCGTCGTAGATCTCCTCGCCGATGGACATCAGCTCGGAGACCCTGTGTCCCTTGACGATGGACAGGGCGCTGTCGCGGGCGTCCTGCATGTGCTCGGGGTCTTCGACGCCGGCGAGCCGGAACCAGGCCTGCTGCCAGGCGAAGCGGGCGAGCTCGCGGCGGCGGAAGAACTCGCGCTTGTAGAGGCCGCGGCCGAAGTGGAAGATCGCGGCGCCCTGCATGACGGTGTTGTCGAGGTCGAAGAAGGCGGCGGCGAGGTCGTCGCCGGCCACGGGGAACTCGATCTCTTCCTCTTCTTCCTCGAGGGCTTCGAGATCGGTGTCGAGATCGAGGTCGGAATCCGTGAGGTGCGGTGATTCGCCGAGTGCGGACTTGCGGGCGGCCTCGGCCGAGGCCTCGCCTGCCAGCACGCTGCGCGCTGTCGCGGAGCGTCTACGGGGTGTGAGCCATCCGAGAGCGGCCATGTGGCGAGCATAGCCACTGTGTTCGGGGGTTCCCGAACCGATGGGAAACGGAGGCGTTAACAGTTCGCTTCGCGGCGGCCGAGAATGGGTGCATGAGCCCTTTGTTGCGCCGTAAAGAGAAGAAGCGTCCCGAGGAGCGGATGGTGACGCTCATCGGGAAGCCGGGGTGCCACCTGTGCGACGACGCCGAGGAGGTGGTGGCGAAGGTGTGCGCCGAGACGGGCGCGCGGTGGGAGAAGAAGGACATCTCGCAGGACGAGGAGCTCCACCGGCTCCACTGGGAGCAGATTCCGGTGGTGCTGGTCGACGGCGAGCAGCACACCTTCTGGCGGGTGAACCCGGACCGGCTGCGGCAGGCATTGGGGGCCTGACCCCGTTCCTGGTTACCATCATGGGCGATTTGTGGGGTCTGGGGGCGTCTGCGTGAGGAGTGTGTACTGCTTTGCCCCCTTTTGGATTTGAACGGGTTCGGCGCACCCTTGACGCCACTCCCCTAAGCCGTGGTTGCGTGACCCCGGTCACTTTGGTCGGACAAATTGGACACAATCTTTGTGCACGCGTTCACAAAGGCATAGCCTGCTGTCGACGGGGCGGTCCTGGGACAAGTGACCGCCTGCAGCCCCGCTCATCCCGCAGGAGCATCGTGGCAACTGGCCGAACTCACCGACCGGCGACCCGCAGCCGAGGTATTCCCGAGGCCACTGTCGCCCGGCTTCCGCTGTACTTGCGTGCCCTCACCGCGCTCTCCGAGCGATCGGTGCCCACGGTGTCCTCCGAAGAGCTCGCGGCCGCGGCCGGAGTCAACTCCGCCAAGCTGCGCAAGGACTTCTCCTACCTGGGTTCCTACGGCACCCGCGGCGTCGGCTACGACGTCGAGTACCTCGTCTACCAGATCTCCCGCGAACTGGGCCTGACCCAGGACTGGCCGGTCGTCATCGTCGGCATCGGCAACCTCGGCGCAGCCCTCGCCAACTACGGCGGTTTCGCGTCGCGCGGGTTCCGCGTGGCCGCGCTGATCGACGCCGACCCCGCGATGGCCGGAAAGCCCGTCGCCGGGATGCCCGTCCAGCACACCGACGACCTCGAGAAGATCATCGAGGAGAACGGCGTCTCGATCGGTGTCATCGCGACGCCGGCCGGTGCCGCCCAGCAGGTCAGCGAGCGGCTCATCGCCGCCGGCGTGACCTCGATCCTGAACTTCGCGCCCACCGTCCTGCAGGTGCCGGACGGCGTGGACGTGCGCAAGGTCGACCTGTCCATCGAGCTCCAGATCCTGGCGTTCCACGAGCAGCGCAAGGCCGGAGAGGAAGCGGCGGCCGCCGCCTCCACCGGCGGCTCCTCCGTGGGCGGCGCCGCCCCCGCCGCGGCCGTGGTGCCGCCGGCCGGCCGGGCCGCCGCCGAGGCGCGCAAGGGCAACCCCGACGGTGACGTCCCGGCGGTGATGCCGGCATGAGTCTGCTCGTCGTGGGGCTGAGCCACCGCAGCGCGCCCGTGAGCGTGCTGGAGCGCGCCTCCCTGTCCGCCGACGCCAAGGTCAAGCTGCTGCACGACACGCTGGCGGCGGAACCGGCGGCCGAGGCGACGGTGCTCGCCACGTGCAACCGGATCGAGCTGTACGCCGACGTGGACAAGTTCCACGCCGGTGTCGCCGAGCTGTCCACGCTGCTGGCGCAGCACAGCGGTGTCGCGCTGGAGGAACTCACTCCGTACCTCTACGTGCACTACGAGGACCGGGCCGTCCACCACCTCTTCTCGGTGGCGTGCGGGCTGGACTCGATGGTGGTCGGCGAGGGCCAGATCCTCGGCCAGATCAAGGACGCGCTGGCGCTGGGCCAGGAGCAGCACACCGCCGGGCGCCTGATCAACGACCTCTTCCAGCAGGCGCTGCGGGTCGGCAAGCGGGCGCACTCGGAGACCGGGATCGACCGGGCCGGGCAGTCGCTGGTCACCTTCGGGCTGGAGCAGCTCGCCGTGCACGTCCCCGTGGGGGAGTGGGCCGCGGGCAAGCGGGCGCTGGTGATCGGCGCCGGGTCGATGTCCTCCCTGGCGGCGGCGACGCTGGCGCGGGTGGGTGTCGCCGAGGTCGTGGTGGCGAACCGGACCGCCGAGCGGGCGGAGCGGTTGGCGGAGATTCTGGTTGCCTCGGGCACCGGGGTCGATGCGCGGGCCATTCCGATGGCGGGTGTCACCGATGAGCTGACACGAGTCGACGTCGTGGTGTCCTGCACCGGGGCGACCGGTCTCGTGCTGACCGCCGACGACGTCCTCGCCGCCGTGTCCCGTGCGGGGCTGGACGTGGCCGATGCCGCGAGTCCGGTGCCGGTCACCGAACGGGGCTCCGCCCCGGACCCCGCGCCTCGAACGCCGGCGGGGCTGGATGTGCGGCTGGACCCGGAAGTCGTGGCGCGGCTCGTGGCTGCCGCCGAGGCGGGTGGCCGGCTGGCCGACGCCGGGGCGGCGCGGACCATTTCGGCCGCCGCCGGGACGGACGGGTGCCCCGTCGGGCTCGACGACCCGGCCGCGGATCCCGCGCGGAGCGCGAACGGGCGGGCCGCTCTGACCGGGGTCGACGCCAACGCCCTCGAACTGCACGGGACCTGGGCCGACCAGGGCGAGGCCGCCGCTCAGCGGCAGCCCCGCAAGAGCGGCCGGAGCCTGGCCGACGGGGCGGCTCCCGTACGGCTCGCGCTGCTCGACCTCGCCATGCCGCGGGACATCGACGCCGCCGTGCACCGGATCCCCGGCGTGCGGCTCGTCGACATCGAGAGCCTGGCCGAGGCCTCCGCCGACGCGCCCATGGCCGCCGACGTCGACGCCGTGCGCGGCATCGTCGCCGAGGAAGTCGCCGCCTTCGGGGCGGCGCAGCGGGCCGCGCACATCACGCCGACCGTCGTCGCGCTGCGCGCCATGGCGGCCGAAGTCGTCGCCATGGAAGTGGCGCGGCTCGACGGGCGGCTCCCCGATCTCGACGACCGGCAGCGGGCCGAGGTCACCCAGACCGTGCGCCGCGTCGTCGACAAGCTCCTGCACGCGCCGACCGTGCGCGTCAAGCAGCTGGCGAGCGAACCCGGCGGCGCCGGGTACGCCGACGCGCTGCGCGAACTCTTCGACCTCGACCCTCAGACGGTGGCATCCGTCAGCCGGGCGGACGCGGCCGATCCGAAGAACGACGACGACCCAGGACGGGCATCATGAACACAAGTCCCGACCAGCCGCTGCGGCTCGGTACGCGGCGGAGCAAGCTGGCCATGTCGCAGTCGGGCCACGTCGCCGACGCGGTACGGGCGATCACCGGCCGTCCCGTGGAGCTCGTGGAGATCACGACGTACGGTGACGTGTCGCGCGAGCACCTCGCCACGATCGGCGGGACCGGCGTGTTCGTCACCGCCCTGCGCGACGCGCTGCTGCGCGGCGAGGTCGACTTCGCCGTGCACTCGCTGAAGGACCTGCCGACCTCCCAGCCCGACGACCTCGTGATCGCGGCCATGCCGCTGCGCGAGGACCCGCGGGACGCGCTCGTCGCCCGTGACGGCCTGACCTTCGAGCAGCTGCCCGACGGGGCCCGGATCGGTACCGGTTCGCCGCGCCGCACGGCGCAGCTCAACGCGCTGGCGCTGTCCCTGGGCAAGCGGATCGAGACGGTGCCGATCCGCGGCAACGTCGACACCCGCATCGGGTTCGTGCAGGCGGGCGAGCTCGACGCCGTCGTGCTGGCCGCCGCCGGGCTGAACCGGATCGGGCGCGGTGACGAGGCGACCGACCTGCTGTCCGTCGACAACATCCTTCCCGCCCCCGGCCAGGGAGCCCTGGCCGTGGAGTGTCCCGCGTCCTCCACGGACCTCATCGCCGCGCTCGGCAAGCTCGACGACCCCCACACCCGGGCCGCCGTCACCGCCGAGCGTTCCCTGCTCGCCGCCCTGGAAGCCGGTTGCAGCGCGCCCGTGGGCGCGTACGCCGATCTCCTGGCCGACGGCCGGAATGTCAATGAAATGCGCCTGCGCGGCGTCGTCGGCACCCTCGACGGCTCGACGCTGGTGCAGCTGTCCACCACCGGTCCCGTGCCCCAGTCGTACGACGAGGCCATGGCGCTCGGCCGCGAACTCGCGGACGAGATGCTGGCCAAGGGCGCGGCCGGTCTGATGGGGGAGCGAGCGTGAGCCCCACAAGTCCGAACACCTCCGCCTATCCGGCCTTCGCCGCACACGGGCACGTCACCTTCCTCGGTGCCGGCCCCGGCGACCCGGGTCTGCTGACGCTGCGCGCCGTGGAGGCGCTCGCGGCAGCGGACGTACTGATCGCGGAACCAGAGGTGCTCGACGTCGTACGGACGCATGCGCGCGCGGGTGTCGACACGCCGCAGCTGACGGTCGCTGACGAGGCGTCAGCAGCCGCCGGGCTCCCGGTGATCCGCGATGCCGCCAATCTTGTCATGGAGGCCGCGCGCTCCGGCAGGCGGGTCGTCCGTGCCGTCACCGGCGACCCCGGACTCGACGGGAGCGCGGCCGAGGAGATGCTCGTCTGCGCCACCGAGGGCATCCCCTTCGAGGTGGTCCCGGGCGTCGCGACCGCGGTCGGCGTGCCCGCGTACGCGGGTGTGCCGCTCAGCGACAAGAAGGGCGCGGACGTCCGCTTCGTCGACGCGCGCAACGCCTCGGCGCGCTGCTGGAGCGAGGTCGGCGCGAGCGACGGCATCCTCGTCGTCTCCGCGACCCTGGAGACGGTCTCGGCCGCCGCCGCGGAACTGGTGAGCGCCGGGCGCAAGCCCGACACCCCGCTGACCGTGACCGTCGCCGGCACGACCACGCGCCAGCGCACCTGGCGTGCGACCCTCGGCACGATCGCCCAGGTGTTCAAGCAGGGCAAGGTGCTCCCCTCGCCCGAGGGCGCCCGGCCCGTCATAGCCGTGGTCGGTGAGCACGGCGCCGCCGCGTGCCGCGAGGAGCTGGCCTGGTTCGAGTCGAAGCCGCTGTTCGGCTGGCGGGTCCTCGTGCCGCGCACCAAGGAGCAGGCCGCCTCGCTCTCCGACCAGTTGCGTTCGTACGGCGCGGTGCCCCACGAGGTGCCGACCATCGCCGTGGAGCCGCCGCGCACCCCGCAGCAGATGGAGCGCGCGGTCAAGGGCCTGGTGACGGGCCGCTACGAGTGGATCGCCTTCACCTCGGTCAACGCCGTCAAGGCCGTCCGGGAGAAGTTCGAGGAGTACGGGCTCGACGCGCGTGCCTTCGCGGGCATCAAGGTCGCCGCGGTGGGCGAGCAGACCGCGGCCGCGCTCGTGGAGTTCGGCGTGAAGCCGGACCTGGTGCCGAGCGGCGAGCAGTCCGCCGCCGGTCTGCTGGAGGACTGGCCGCCCTACGACCCGGTCTTCGACCCGATCGACCGCGTGTTCCTGCCGCGCGCCGACATCGCCACCGAGACGCTGGTGGCCGGTCTGATCGAGCTGGGCTGGGAGGTCGACGACGTCACGGCCTACCGGACCGTGCGCGCGTCGCCGCCGCCGGCGGACACGCGCGAGGCGATCAAGGGCGGCGGCTTCGACGCCGTTCTCTTCACGTCGTCCTCGACCGTGCGCAACCTCGTCGGCATCGCCGGCAAGCCGCACAACGTGACCGTCATCGCCTGTATCGGGCCGGCGACGGCCAAGACGGCGGAGGAGCACGGCCTGCGGGTGGACGTCCTCTCCCCGGAGCCGAGCGTGAGCAAGCTCGCGGAGGCCCTCGCCGAATACGGCGCGGCGCGCCGCGAGGCGGCCAAGGAGGCCGGCGAAACGGTCTTCCGGCCGAGCGAACGCCGACCGGGGGCGCGGAGGCGTCGTACGACCTGAGGGTCGGTGGATTGAGGGGAAGGGCCCGGGTGCGCGCTGCGCGCCCGGGCCCTTCCTTTTCCCGGTGCGGGTGGCGGGGGGTGCGATCTAGGGTGGCCACCAGGGCTCGCCCCGGTTCTGGCTCCTGACCGATGCCGTCGTCCTCGCCCACCGGCCGACGTCCGGTGATCCGGGGCGCGTGGACATCGTCGTCGGCGCCGGTGTGAAGGTGGAGGCCTGGTGGGGTCCGCACGTGCTGCCCGACTCACCCCTGTTTGCGAGGCGATCCTCGGCCCCGGGGCGCATTACGGCAACGGCCTCGATTCGGTGCAGGACCACCTGAGCGGCGGGCCCTTGGTCGTCCCCCCGTTCACCCTCGTCTGGCACCGGGCCGACGTCGCCCGGGAGGCCCTGGCCGGGCACATCGTGGACCACGACCCCCGCCGCTCGTACTTCGAGGTGCTCGTGGAGTTCCTGCGCGAGCGCGGAGTCAGCGTCGTACTGGAGGAGCCGGGCAACGCTACCCAGGCGGGATCTGAGTAGCCGAGCGGATCCGGGGACGGGGCCGGCCAGGTTGAGTGTCCCCATGACCGATCTCGCTCCGAACCTCGACCCCGACCGGGACTCCCGGGCTTTCATCGCCCCGCTGGTCTCCACCCTGCTGACGCTGCCGCTGGGCCTGGTGTCGCTGTTCTTCGCGGGGATCTCGCCGATGGCGTGCGACTCCTGCAACGGACAGGCCGCCCACGACTTCGACGCGAGCTTCCGGATCGCCTGGCTGGTGCTCATGGCGGGGTTCGTGGTTGTTCTGGCACTGCTGGTGTGGTGCTGGGCCCTGCCCTGGCGCAAGGCCAACGCCGCCCGGCGCGTCGGGCTCGCGGTCGCCGCGCCGGCGGTGGTGGTGCTGGGCACCGTGGTGTTCTGGGCGCTGCTGGACCTGCCGTAGGGGTTCGCGAAGGGCTGGTGACGGAGGCCCGACGGATACTGGATCCATGCGCATCGAGCGGCGCTCCCCGGCCCGGCGGAGGACGGCCCTGGCGGTCGTCGCGGCCGTCGCTGCCGTCGTGTGCGCCGCTCCGGCGGCGGTGGCGGGCGATACCGGCGGGCGCACGGTTTCCCTCCCGGGAGGGCGGGTCGTCCATCTGGAATGCAGAGGGTCCGGCTCCCCGACCGTGGTGCTGGTGTCCGGCACGGGAGGCGCGGCGGACGAGTGGACGCACGTGGCCGCGCCCGCCGCCCCCGGCGCCCCGGCGGGAACCCTGGAGCTCAGGCCGAGCGCGTCGGCGGTGCTGCCGAGGGTCGCCGGGTACACCCGGGTGTGCGCCTACGACCGGCCCGGCACGACCCGGGCCGACGACACCCCCACCACCTCGACCCCGGTGCCGCAGCCGACCTCGGCGCGGGACGGCGCGGACGACCTGGGGGCGGTGCTCTCCGCCGCCGGTGAGAAGGGCCCGTACGTGCTGGTCGGCGCCTCGTGGGGAGCGATGATCACGGGCCTGTACGCGCGCACCCACCCGGCGGAGGCCGCCGGCCTGGTCACCGTCGACGGCGCCTCGCCGCACCTGCGCGACACCCTGACCCCCGAGCAGTGGGCGGACTGGACGCGCGCGGTCAGGGCGATGGCGAAGGGGGAGGGGAAGGAGAAGGGACGGGAGGTGCCCGACTACACGGCCTCCGTCGCCGAATTCCGCGCCGCCCCACCGCCGAGGGCGTCCGTACCGGCGGTGGTCCTGACGTCCGACCACCCGTGGGACCTGAAGGTCGGGACGACCGGGTCGACCTGGCCTGCGTGGCTCGCCGCGCAGCGGCGGCTGGCGGACGAACTCCACGCGCGGCACGTCACCCGCACCGACAGCGGCCACGGGATCGCGGTCGAGCAGCCGCGGCTGGTCGCGGACGCGATCCGCGAGGTCGTGGACCGGGCCCGTGCCCGGTAGCCCCTCAGAGGAACTCGTAGTACGGGCCGTCGGGGGTCCAGTTGCGGGAGCAGAGGGTGACGTCACGGCCCTTGAGGTAGGCCAGCAGCCACTCGCCGAACGTCATCTCGTACAGGGTCCAGGCGGGGCTGTCGAACTCCTGGACGACGGTGCGCCAGGGGCCGTCCGGCCCGTCGGGGACGCGGAGGAAGACCGCCTCGCCGGTGGTGGCCGAGGCGACGGGGAGGAGCTCCCCGGGGTTCCCGCCGACCGGGCTCGGGAGGTACTCGACCATGTCCTCCTGGCGCCAGAGGTCCAGGTCGAGCCGGATGTCCTTCCCCAGGTTGTGGAGGAGGTGCGGGGCGGGGTGGTTCAGGTACAGCTGGTTGTTGACCATGACCGAGCCGTAGGCGTCGACGATCTCGCGGAAGTCGGCGGGGAAGGTGGTGCCGAGTTCCTGTTCCAGGGCGAGCCAGGGGGTCGGGTCGGTCCAGTTGAACCGGGGTTCGCCGAGGAGGGCGGTTATGTCGGGGAGCGTTGCCACCGGGGCTACTGGGTGCTGACCCAGGCGGTGAGACCGGCCCAGGCGGTGGGGGTGAGGGTGAGGTTCGGACCGTCGGCGACCTTGGAGTCCCGGACGTGGACTTGGTCGGCGGGGCAGGTGGCGACCTCGACGCAGGCGTCTTCTACGCCGTTGCTGTACGAGGACTTCTGCCAGGTGATGGCGGCTTCGAGGCAGTTGCCGCCGTCGCTGCCGCTGTAGCTGGACTTGAACCACGCGAGTGGGGTGCTCATGGATCTCCTAGCAACTGGTCCAACAGGTCCCTGGTTTCCTCGGGGTTGAGGGCCTGTGTCCGCAGCATGGCATACCTCTGGGCAAGGATGCTGACCTCATCGAGATGGGAGACGACCAGGCTGCCGCGTTGGCTCTCGACGTACGCGATGTGCTCGTGTTCCTCCGTTTCCAGCAGGACGAACGGGCCGTCGAGGGCTGGATGGGTGGTTCGCGCGAGGGGGAGTACCTGAATGGTGACGCCTGGCAGGCGAGAGCAGGTCAAGAGGTGGCGGAGCTGTTCATCCAGCACATCGCGGCCGCCGAGCGGGCATCGGAGGACCGGCCCCCAGATCACAAAGCTCGCCAGCATGGGCTGGGGCCGGTGCAGGGCCGACTGGCGATCGAGGCGGGCGGCCGTCTGCGCGGCCAGGTCGTCCGCAGAGTAGAGAGGTATGCGGCTCTGGAAGACGGCTTCGGCGTAGGCCTGGGTCTGGAGAAGGCCCGGTACGACCTGATTCTCGTACGAGGAGACGGCCTGAGCCCGCTGCTCCAGGTTGATCAGTGGCTCTGCCCAGGGAGGGACCACGTCGATCTGGGGCATCTTGTGGGCAGCGACGGCCAGGATGCCAGGCAGTCCGAGTTCCCGGTCCATCACCTCCGCCACGTCAGGCATCAGCGGCCGTCGTCCCTGCTCGATGGAGGCGATGCTCTCCTCCGTGAGCCCCACCAGCTTGCCAAGTTCCTTCTGCGTGAGCCCCTTGGCGGTCCGGGCGACGGCGACCATCTCTCCGACCATCTTCATCGCCGTGCCGTTGGGACGTGTCCTCTTGCGTGGTGGCATGAACGTGAACTCCCCGCCCGAGTAGGCGAACTACCCGTACCAACCCGTACTGATCGCCGGGTACGGGTCTCCGTACTGCAAGAGGCTAGTCACGCACGGCAACCATCGTCCCGTGAACGTGGAAATCCAACCCGCCCTGCTGCGCGAGCGTTTCTACCCCCGCAGCCGTCAAAGCGTCGCTTCTGCCAGGGAGTTCGCACGTATGACACTTCACGCGTGGGGTGTCACACCCCGCCACGACGACGTGTTGCTCTGCGTGAGCGAGCTCGCGACCAACGCCCTGCTGCACGGCGTGCCGCCCGGCCGCGGGTACCGGCTGCGGATGCTGCGCTTCGAAGGGGTCGTACGGGTCGAGGTGCACGACAGCGGCGGCGGGCGGCCGCGGATCGAGGGTCGGGACACCGGGGCCGAGGGTGGGCGGGGGTTGCTGCTGGTGGCGGCGGTGGCCGACCGGTGGGGGGTCGGGATGCGGGTGCCGGGGAAGGTGGTGTGGTGCGAGTTCGCCACGGACACGGGGCCTACGCTTGACCCGACTGCTGTCGAAGCTCGAAGAGGCGACTGAAGATGAGCGCGTACGGATCCTTCCCCGGCTCGCGGCCCCGCCGGCTGCGTACGACCCCTGCCATGCGGCGCATGGTCGCCGAGTACCGGCTGCACCCCTCCGACCTGATCCTCCCGGCCTTCGTACGGGAGGGGATCTCCGAGCCGCTGCCGATCTCGGCGATGCCGGGCGTCGTCCAGCACACGCGGGACACGCTGCGGAAGGCGGCCGTGGAGGCGGTCGAGGCGGGCGTCGCGGGGATCATGCTCTTCGGCGTTCCGGCGGACGAGAACAAGGACGCGCTCGGCACGGCCGGCACCGAGCCGGACGGGATCCTCCAGGTCGCCATCCGCGACGTGAAGGCCGAGGTCGGGGACGATCTCGTGATCATGTCCGACCTGTGTCTGGACGAGTACACCGACCACGGCCACTGCGGGGTCCTCGACGAGAACGGCCGCGTCGACAACGACGCGACGCTGGAGCGGTACGCCGAGATGGCGCAGGTCCAGGCCGACGCGGGCGTCCACGTGGTGGGCCCCAGCGGAATGATGGACGGCCAGGTCGGCGTGATCCGCGACGCGCTCGACGAGACCGGGCACGAGGACGTCTCGATCCTCGCGTACACGGCGAAGTACTCCTCCGCCTTCTACGGACCGTTCCGCGAGGCCGTCGCGTCGAGCCTCCAGGGCGACCGCAAGACCTACCAGCAGGACCCGGCCAACGCCCGCGAGTCCCTGCGGGAGCTGGCCCTCGACCTGGAGGAGGGCGCCGACATGGTGATGGTCAAGCCGGCCGGTCCCTACCTCGACATCCTCTACCGGGTCGCGGAGTCCGTGGACGTGCCGGTCGCGGCGTACCAGATCAGCGGCGAGTTCGCGATGATCGAGGCGGCGGCGGAGAAGGGCTGGATCGAGCGGGACCGGGCGATCATGGAGACCCTCCTCGGCATCAAGCGGGCCGGCGCGGACACGATCCTCACGTACTGGGCGACCGAGGTCGCCCAGTGGCTGCGCGCCGAGCGCTGACGCCTCGGGGTCGTCTCAGAGGCGGGCCGCCGCCGGATAGTCCGGGCCCCAGCCGGAGGCGGACGTGGCGGAGGACTTCGCGGGGGCCTTCTCCCCGTCCGGGAAGTCCTGGCCCCACCCGCTCGCCACGGCCAGGACCGCCGCCAGGGCGAGGGCGCTGAGGGCGGCGAGGAGGGCGCTCTTCGTCTTCATGGCCGGGAGCATCTCAGGGGTGCCCCGGCGGACGGAAGGGTTCACGCGCGGCCGGTCGCCGAACGGCCCGACCTTGGCGTGGAATTCACGAGCCGGTCGTGAAACCGAAGCGGGTCGGCACGCGTCCCTGAATCCGTACGCCGTCCGGCCGGTCACGGGGGTCCGGCCGGACGGCGTACGCGGCGCTACGCGCGTTCCTAGCCGAGCGGCAGGTCCAGGTACGACGGGGTCGCCTCGGGTGAGGTGAAGGCGAGGGTCGCCCGCGGCAGGTTCGCGTCCCCGTAGAAGGGGTCGCGGGCGTCGATCACCAGCAGCAGGCGGTGCCCGCGCGGTACGTCGTACGCCGTGGCCTGGAGGTCGATGTCCGCGCTGACCAGGCTGTCGGGCGCCGAGCCGAGGTCGGTGTAGGGGGCGTGGGTGACGATGTGGCCCGTGCCGTCCGGGGCCGTGTCGAGCAGGTACGCGATGAAGGTGGAGCCCGGGTTCGGGGCCCGGTACGTCACGCGCAGGCGCGGGGTGCCGCGCAGCCGGGTGGTCTCGCGGGCGGGTTCCGAGGCCCAGACGGCGGCGACGGAACGGTCGATGGTCCCGGTCGGGTAGACCTTCGGGCGCCCGGCGATCTCCGCGTATCCGGACTCGACGACCTTGTCGGCGACGGTGGCGGGGGTGTCGATCCCGCACAGTACGGTCGCCGTCCAGCCGGCCTCCGGTTCCTCGGCGAGTTCCCCGCTGCCCGCCAGGTGCAGCCGGTGGACCCGCTCGGTGAGGGAGTGCCAGGTGGGGCGCGGTTCGAGCGTCTTGCTCCACATGACCTCGCTGATCACCTGGCCCTCGTCGGCGATGCCGTTCTCGATGTCCCTGAGGTGGTGGTCGAACCAGCGGTGGGCGTCCGTCCAGATCCGGTTGGGGAGGCCGACCATGCCCGTCATCTCGGGCCCGGAGTGGTCGCCGATGGACAGGACGAGGCGTTTGGGGCCGGTGAGTTCGTTGAACGTCTTCAGGGTCTGGTTGGTGGGGAAGAGCGTCTCGTGCCAGGCGTGCGCGAAGAGGACGGGCACCTGGCGGCGGTTGAGCTCCTTGATGTGGGTGAGGGGCGAGCGCTGCTCGGCCCAGCGCAGGGTGCCCTCGATGTCCCGGTTGGCGAGGACGTTGTCGAAGACGCTCCGGGTCTGCGGGCTCAGCCGCGCCTTCGCGGCCGCGCCGAGCAGGGCCCGTACGGCGGCGACGTGGCGGGTGGAGTTCTCGTAGAACGCCTCGCCGAGGTCGCCCCAGGTGCTGAGCGCGACGACGGCGCCGACGCGGGTGTCGTGGGCGGCGACGAGCTGGCTGATGCCGGAGCCGTACGAGTCGCCGAGGAAGCCGATCTTCGTCACGGGGCCGGTCGTGCGCTCGATGAGGTGGTCCAGGGCGCGGCTGCCGTCGGCGACGTCGAGGGGGCCGGCCACTTCGACGCGGCCTTCGGAGGAGGAGAAGCCGCGGGTGGTGTAGGCGAGGACGTTGTAGCCGCGGGCCGCGAAGAGGGTGGCCTGGACGGCGTAGAGGATCCAGCCGTGGTTCGTCCACGGGGACGGCATCACGATCAGCGGGCGCGGCAGACTGCCGGTGTGCCGCCACATCCCGGCGTCGAGGAGGTCGCCGTCGGCGCCGGTCACCTTGGTGCGGGTGAAGACGGCGACGGAGCGGGCCTCGGCGACCTCGGCGGCGCGGGCGGGGGGAAGGCCGGTGACGTCGCCGGTCTCCAGGGCTGCGACGAAGGCGGCGAGGGCGGCGGCGTCGAGCTCGGGGTAGAGGGAGGCGGGGGTGTCGGCGTTGTCGGCGGCGTCGGGCAGTCCGGGGGATTGGGCGGGTGGGGTCACGGCGGGTACGTCCTCTTCGTCGGGCGGCAGCGAATGCCGGCGAGTACATGAACGTGTGCGCGCGCCCGGGCCCGGAGCGGAACGCCCAGTATCGACGGGACATCCGGTGACGTATCGCTAGTTTCCGGATTCCGGCCTGAATCGTCCCCCGGCCCACGGTCTCCGCGCCCGGTCGGCAACGTGCCGTTCCCTGACGGGGGTTGGGGCGGCCGGCGGGAATCCGTCGGCTCGCGAAGGCTTTCCAACAAAACATGCAAGCGTGCTTGATTGTTTTGTTCGGGGCTGCCAGTCTTCCCTCACGCCGAGAGGGGAGCACGCCGTGCCCGATCCGTCCGCCGCCGCCGTCTACGCCGACCTGCGCGAGGAGAGCCGTGAACTCGACGCCCTGGTAGGGGAGTTGAACGAGCGGGACTGGGCGCGACCCACGCCCGCGCCCGGCTGGAGCATCGGCCACCAGATCGCCCACCTGCACTGGACCGACCGGGCCGCGCTGCTCTCCCTCACCGACGCCGCCGCCTTCGGGCAGATGGTCGAGGAGGCGTTGAAGGCCCCCGACTCCTTCGTCGACGAGGGTGCGGAGCAGGGCGCGAAGCTGCCGCCCGCCGAGCTGCTGGCCCGCTGGCGGGCCACCCGCACCGCCCTCGACGAGGCGCTCGCCGCAGCCTCCCCGGACACCCGTTTCCCCTGGTACGGGCCGCCGATGAAGGCCGCCTCCATGGCGAGCGCACGGCTGATGGAGACCTGGGCGCACGGGCAGGACGTGGCGGACGCGCTCGGCGTGCGCCGCGCCCCGACCGCGCGGCTGCGGCACGTGGCGCGGATCGGGGTACGGGCCCGCGACTACGCCTTCGCCGTACGGGGACTGCCCGCGCCCACCGAGGAGTTCCGGGTCGAGCTGGAGGCCCCGGACGGCTCCGGGGTGTGGTCGTACGGGCCCGAGGGCGCCGCGCAGCGGATCACCGGCCCGGCGCTCGACTTCTGCCTGCTGGTGACCCAGCGGGCGCACCGCGCCGACCTCGCCCTGACGGCCACGGGCCCTGACGCGGACCGCTGGCTGGACATCGCCCAGGCCTTCGCGGGGCCGGCGGGGGCGGGGCGCGAGCCGGGGGCGTCCCGATGACCGGGTCGCCGGGGGCTGCGGTGCGCCGGCCGCTGCGGATCGGGAACGCCTCCGGTTTCTACGGGGACCGCTTCGACGCGCTGCGGGAGATGCTGACGGGCGGCCCGCTGGACGTGCTGACCGGGGACTACCTGGCCGAGCTGACCATGCTGATCCTCGGCCGGGACCGGCTGAAGAACCCGGACCACGGCTACGCCAAGACCTTCCTGCGCCAGCTGGAGGAGGGACTCGGCCTCGCGCACGAGCGGGGCGTACGGATCGTCGCGAACGCGGGCGGACTCAATCCGGCCGGACTCGCGGAGGCGGTAAGGGGGTTGGCGGCCAAGGTGGGGGTGCCGGTGACCGTGGCCCATGTCGAGGGCGACGACCTGATGCCGTACGGGGAGGGTCCGGAGGGCGCGTTGACCGCGAACGCCTATCTGGGCGGTGGTGGGATCACCGCGTGCCTGCGGGCGGGCGCGGACGTGGTCGTCACCGGGCGGGTCACGGACGCGGCGCTGGTCAGCGGTCCGGCGGCCTGGTGGTTCGACTGGGCCCCCGACGACCACGACCGGCTGGCGGGGGCGGTGGTCGCGGGCCACGTCCTGGAGTGCGGAACGCAGGCCACCGGCGGCAACTACTCCTTCTTCACGGGGCACGACGTGCGGCGGCCCGGGTTCCCGCTGGCGGAGATCGCCGAGGACGGCTCGTCGGTGATCACCAAGCACCCGGGCACGGGCGGGGTCGTCTCGGTCGGGACGGTCACGGCGCAGCTGCTGTACGAGACCCAGGGCGTGCGGTACCTCGGCCCGGACGTCACGGCCCGCCTGGACACGGTCCGGCTGAGCGGGGACGGGCCGGATCGCGTGCGGATCTCCGAGGTGCGGGGGGAGGCGCCGCCGGACTCGCTGAAGGTGGGCGTGACCCGGATCGGGGGCTGGCGCAACGAGGTGGTGTTCGTCCTGACCGGCCTGGACATCGAGGCGAAGGCGGCGTTGGTGCGGGCGCAGTTGTCCGAGGCGCTGGCGGGGGTGGCCGAGGTGGCCTGGACCCTGTCCCGCACGGACCACGAGGACGCGGGGACGGAGGAGACGGCGAGTGCGTTGCTGAGGCTGGTGGTGCGGGATCCTTCGGCGGAGCGGGTGGGGCGGGGGCTGACGTCCGCCGCGGTCGAGCTGGCGCTCGGCAGTTATCCGGGGTTCCACGTCACGGCTCCGCCGGGGGCCGCGCAGCCGTACGGGGTGTTCGCCTCCTCCGTGGCCGCGGCCGGCTCGGTGCCGCACGTGGCGGTGCTGGCGGACGGCACCCGTCTGCCGGTGTCCGCCGCGCGGGCCTCTTCCCCCACCCCGCCCCTTCCCGAAACCGGGGGCTCCGCCCCCGGCCCCCCGTCCCGGGGCTCCGCCCCGGACCCGGCGGGGGCTCCGCCCCCGGACCCCCGCGCCTCAAACGCCGGCGGGGCTGGATGTGCCCCCGGCGGGGCTGTGGTTGCCCCTCGGGTAGACGAGCCGCACGTGGGGGACGGCAGCAGCCCGAATCCAGCCCCTCCGGCGTTTGAGGAGCGGGGTCTGGGGCGGAGCCCCGGTTCGGGAAGGGGCGGGGCGGGGGAGAGCCCCACAGGGACCGGAGCAGGCGGCGTCCCCGCCGAAGTGACCACCTGGGCGCCCCTCGGGGCAGTGGCGGGGGCCCGGAGCGGGGACAAGGGGGGCGACGCCAACGTCGGGGTGTGGGTGGAGGGCGACGCCGCCTGGGAGTGGGTCGAGCGGACCCTCACCGTCGAGACCTTCGCCCGGCTGCTCCCCGAGGCCGCCGGCCTTCCCGTCACCCGGCACGTTCTGCCGAACCTCCGCGCACTGAACTTCACCATCGAGCGGATCCTCGGCGACGGCGTTGCCTCCGGGCACCGTTTCGACCCCCAGGCCAAGGCCCTCGGCGAGTGGCTGAGGGCCCGGCACCTGGACATTCCGACACACCTGCTGCCCACCCCGGAGGGGACCGGCTCATGACCCGTCTCGGTACCACCGTCGACCCCCACGCCCCCGAGCACGCGCAGGCCCGTACCGCGGCCCTCGAACGGCTGGCCGCGCTAGACGCCGAGCACGCCAAGGCGCTCGCCGGCGGCGGCGAGAAGTACACCGCCCGGCACAAGGACCGCGGCAAGCTGCTCGCGCGCGAGCGGATCGAGCTGCTCCTCGATCCGGACACGCCGTTCCTGGAGCTGTCCCCGCTCGCCGCCTGGGGAAGCGACTACCCCGTCGGCGCCTCCATGGTGACCGGCATCGGCACGGTCGAGGGCGTCGAATGCCTGGTCACCGCCAACGACCCGACCGTCCGCGGCGGGGCCAGCAACCCCTGGACGCTGAAGAAGGCGCTGCGGGCCAACGAGATCGCCCTGCAGAACCGGCTGCCCGTCATCAGCCTCGTCGAGTCCGGCGGCGCCGACCTCCCCTCCCAGAAGGAGATCTTCATCCCGGGCGGCGCGATCTTCCGCGATCTGACCCGGCTCTCGGCCGCCGGGATCCCCACCGTCGCCGTCGTGTTCGGGAACTCGACCGCCGGAGGCGCGTACATCCCCGGCATGTCCGACCACACCGTCATGATCAAGGACCGTTCGAAGGTGTTCCTCGGCGGGCCGCCGCTGGTGAAGATGGCCACCGGCGAGGAGAGCGACGACGAGTCGCTCGGCGGCGCCGACATGCACGCCCGTACCTCCGGCCTCGCCGACTACTACGCCCTCGACGAGCAGGACGCGATCCGCCAGGCCCGCCGTGTCGTCGCCCGGCTGAACCACCGCAAGGAGCGGCCCGATCCGGCGCCGGCGGCCGAGCCGCTGTACGACCCGGAGGAGCTGCTCGGGATCGTCCCGGAGGACCTCAAGACGCCCTTCGATCCGCGGGAGGTCATCGCGCGGATCGTCGACGGGTCCGACTTCGACGAGTTCAAGCCCTTGTACGGGCCGAGCCTGGTCACCGGCTGGGCCACCCTGCACGGCTATCCGGTCGGCATCCTCGCCAACGCGCAGGGGGTGCTGTTCAGCGCCGAGTCCCAGAAGACCGCCCAGTTCATCCAGTTGGCCAACCAGCGCGACATCCCGCTCCTCTTCCTCCACAACACCACTGGCTACATGGTCGGCAAGGAGTACGAGCAGGGCGGCATCATCAAGCACGGCTCGATGATGATCAACGCGGTCTCCAACTCCCGCGTGCCGCACCTGTCCGTGCTCGTCGGGGCTTCCTACGGCGCCGGGCACTACGGCATGTGCGGGCGGGCCTACGAGCCCCGGTTCCTCTTCGCCTGGCCGAGCGCCAAGTCCGCCGTCATGGGGCCCCAGCAGCTCGCCGGCGTGCTGTCCATCGTGTCCCGGCAGTCCGCCGCCGCCAAGGGCCTGCCCTACGACGAGGAGGCCGACGCCGGGATGCGCGCCTTCGTGGAGGCGCAGATCGAGTCCGAGTCCCTTCCGATGTTCCTGTCCGGGCGGCTGTACGACGACGGAGTCATCGACCCGCGCGACACCCGCACCGTCCTCGGCCTGTGCCTGTCCGCCGTGCACAACGCCCCGATCGAGGGCGCCCGCGGCGGCTTCGGCGTCTTCCGGATGTGAGCCCGCAGATGATCAACACCATTGCTTCCGCCGCCCCCATCGCCTCCCTGCTGGTCGCCAACCGGGGGGAGATCGCCGTGCGGATCTTCCGTACGGCCCGCGCCCTCGGCCTGGACACCGTCGCCGTCCACTCCGACCCGGACTCCGAGGCCCTGCACGTGCGCAGCGCCGACAGTGCCGTACGCCTGCCGGGCGCGGCCCCCGCCGACACCTACCTGCGGGGCGACCTGATCATCAAGGCCGCTCTGGCGGCCGGTGCCGACGCCGTCCACCCCGGTTACGGGTTCCTCTCCGAGAACGCCGACTTCGCCCGCGAGGTCGAGGCCGCCGGGCTGGTCTGGATCGGGCCGCCGCCCGAGGCCATCGAGGCCATGGCCTCCAAGACCCGGGCCAAGGAGCTGATGCGCGCCGCCGGGGTCCCGCTCCTGGACCCCGTCGATCCGGCGGCCGCCACCCACGCGGACCTGCCGCTCCTGCTCAAGGCCGCGGCGGGGGGCGGCGGGCGCGGGATGCGGCTGGTCCGGGACCTCGTCCAGCTCAAGGCCGAGCTGGACGCCGCGTCCGCCGAGGCCCGGTCCGCCTTCGGGGACGGCGAGGTCTTCGCCGAGCCGTACGTGGAGCGCGGCCGCCACGTGGAGGTGCAGATCCTCGCCGACGCCCACGGCACCGTCTGGCCGCTCGGCACCCGCGACTGCTCCCTCCAGCGGCGCCACCAGAAGGTCATCGAGGAGGCCCCCGCGCCCGGCCTGCCCGAAGCGCTGCGCGAGAACCTCCACCAGGCCGCCGTGGCCGCCGCCCGCGCCGTCTCCTACCGGGGGGCCGGCACGGTCGAGTTCCTGGTCACCGCCGACGGCCGCCCGTACTTCCTGGAGATGAACACCCGCCTCCAGGTGGAACACCCCGTCACCGAGGCCGTGTTCGGCCTCGACCTCGTGGCCCTGCAACTGCGCGTCGCCGAGGGGGCGGCCCTGCCGCTCACGCCCCCGGCGCCCACCGGCCACGCCGTGGAGGCCCGCCTCTACGCCGAGGACCCCGCCCGGGACTGGCGGCCGCAGACCGGCGTCCTGCACACCCTCGCCGTGCCGGGGGCGGTCCGCGTGGACACCGGATTCGCCGACGGGGACACCGTCGGCATCCACTACGACCCCATGCTCGCCAAGGTCGTCGCCCACGCCCCCACCCGCGCCGAGGCCGTCCGCGCCCTCGCCCACGCCCTGTCCCGGGCCCGGATCCACGGACTCACCACCAACCGGGAGCTCCTCGTACGGTCGCTGCGCCACCCGGAGTTCGCGGCCGGACGGCTCGACACCGGCTTCTACGACCGCCATCTCCCCGATCTCACGGCCCCCGCCGAGGACGCCCCCGACATCACCCTGGCGGCCCTCGCGGCGGCCCTCGCCGAGGCGGCCCCCGCCCCGGGAGCGCCGCTGGCCGCGCGGCTGGGCGGCTGGCGCAACGTCCGCTCGCAGCCGGCGACCCGCCGCTACACCTCGGCCGGCACCGAGTACGAGGTCGGCTACCGGCCGGTCGACCACCCGGGGGTGCGGGTCCTGTCGGCCACCCCCGAGCTGGTCACGCTCGAAGTCGACGGCGTCCGGCGCCTGTTCCACGTGAAACAAAATTCGAACAAGCCCGAGGTCTACGTCGATTCGGCCCTCACCGGCGCCCACACCTTCGCCCCCGTCCCCCGGTTCGCCGATCCCCAGGACCGCACCGAACCGGGCTCCCTGCTCGCCCCCATGCCCGGCACCGTCGTCCGCGTCGCCGAGGGCCTCGCCCCCGGCCGGCCCGTCACCGCCGGGCAGCCACTGCTCTGGCTGGAGGCCATGAAGATGGAGCACCGCATCCTCGCCCCCGCCTCCGGCACGCTCACCGCGCTCCACGCCGCCACCGGCCAACAGGTCGAGTTCGGCGCCCTGCTCGCCGTAGTCCAGGAGGAACCGCAGTCATGAGCCACACCATCGAGTCCGAGGAACACAAGGCCCTGCGCACGGCGGTCGCCGCGCTGGGACAGAAGTACGGGCGCGAGTACCTGGCCCGCGTGGCCCGCGAAGGAGGCCACCCCGACGAGCTGTGGGCCGACGCGGCCAAGCTCGGCTACCTCGGCGTGAACCTCCCCGAGGAGTACGGCGGCGGGGGCGGCGGCATCGCCGAGCTGTCCATCGTCCTCGAAGAACTCGGGGCCGCGGGCTGTCCGCTGCTGATGATGGTCGTCTCGCCCGCCATCTGCGGCACGGTCATCTCCCGCTTCGGCACCGAGGAGCAGAAGCGGGCATGGCTCCCGGGTCTCGCCGACGGCAGCCGCACCATGGCCTTCGGCATCACCGAACCGGACGCCGGCTCCAACTCCCACCGCATCACCACCACCGCCCGCCGCGACGGCGACGACTGGATCCTGAGCGGGCGCAAGGTCTTCATCTCCGGCGTGGACATCGCCGACGCGACCCTCGTCGTCGGCCGCACCGAGGACGCGCGTACCGGGCGGCTCAAGCCGTGCCTGTTCATCGTGGACCGTGAGGCTCCCGGCTTCGGCCGGTCCGTGATCGACATGGAACTCCAGGCGGCGGAGAAGCAGTTCGAGCTGGTGCTGGACGAGGTGCGGCTGCCGTCCTCGGCGCTGGTCGGGGACGAGGACGCGGGGCTGCTCCAGCTCTTCGCGGGGCTGAACCCCGAGCGGATCATGACGGCCGCGTTCGCGATCGGCATGGGGCGGTACGCGCTGGCCAAGGCCGTGGACTACGCGAAGACCCGCCAGGTGTGGAAGGAGCCGATCGGCGCCCACCAGGCCGTGTCCCACCCGCTGGCGGCGGCGCACATCGAGCTGGAACTGGCCCGGCTGATGATGCAGAAGGCCGCTGCGCTGTATGACGCGGGGGACGACATGGGGGCGGGCGAGGCCGCGAACATGGCGAAGTACGCGGCGGGGGAGGCGTGCGTGCGGGCGGTGGACCAGGCGGTGCACACCCTTGGCGGGAACGGGCTCACCCGGGAGTACGGGCTGGCGTCCCTGATCACGGCGGCCCGTGTGTCCCGGATCGCTCCGGTCAGCCGGGAGATGATCCTGAACTTCGTCTCCCACCAGACCCTCGGACTGCCGAAGTCCTACTAGCCCGGCCCCGATCGTCCTCGAACGCCGGACGGGCCGAGCGGCCCTGGGGCCCCCGTGAACGCCGCTGCGGCTCAACCCCCGGGGCTCCGCCCCGTACCCCGCGCCTCAAACGCCGGCGGGGCTGCATTTCCCCCGACCGGGGCCGGATTCCCGGGCCGGGGCCGGATTCCTCGGCTGGCACCGGCCCCCGGCTCCCGCCGAGCCCCGGCACCGGCCCCGCGCAGCCCGGCCAGGCCCTCCCGATCACGGCCAGGCCTTGCCGGTCCCGGCCAGGCCCGGTCGGGGTTGGCCGGGACCGGTGTCCCCGCCGAGCGCCCCGCAGGGGTCTGCCCCGCCAGGATCGTGTCGAGCACCCCGCAGGGGTCCGCCCCGCCAGGGTCCTGCCGAGCACCCCGCAGGGGACCCGGCACGGGGCCGGGCCGCCCCACCCGTCGAGCCCCCCGCAGGGGACCCGGTAGCGTCCCATCCGTTCAACGCCACTCCGGAGGAGACATGACACCCGTTCACGCCGCGCGAGCGACCGGCGTCGCCACGCTCACCCTCGACTCCCCGGCCAACCGCAACGCGCTCTCCGCCGACCTCGTCGCAGCCCTCCGCGCAGCGCTCGCCGACGCCGGGGCTGACCCCGCCGTCCGGGCCGTCGTGCTGACGCACACCGGGACCACCTTCTGTGCCGGCGCCGACCTCAAGTCGCCCTGCGACCCCGCCGACTTCCTCGCCCTGCTCCGCGAGATCGCCGAACTCCCCAAGCCCGTCGTCGCCCGCGTCACCGGACACGTCCGCGCCGGCGGGCTCGGGCTGCTCGGGGTCTGCGACATCGCCGCCGCAGGGCCGCAGTCCTCGTACGCCTTCACCGAGACCCACCTCGGCCTCGCGCCCGCCGTGATCTCCATCCCGCTGCTGCCGCGCCTCGACCCGCGCGCCGCCGCCCGCTACTTCCTCACCGCCGAGGCCTTCGACGCCGCCGAGGCGGCCAGGATCGGGCTGCTGACACTCCACTCGGAGGGGAACGTCGACGACGCGCTCGAACCCGTCCTCGCCGGGCTGCGCAAGGCCTCCCCGCAGGGTCTGGCCGCCACCAAGTCGCTGACCGCCGCCGCCGTGCGCGAGGCCGTCGCCCGTGACGGCGCCCGCCTGACCGAGCTGTCCGCAGGACTCTTCGCCTCCGACGAGGCCCGCGAAGGCATCACCGCCCGCTTCGAACGCCGGAACCCGTCGTGGGCCCTGTGAGCGAGATCCAGATCAGGCAGGGACCCAAGCAGGCCCGCAGCCGCGTCACCCGCCGCCACCTCCTGGAGGCGGCCGTCTCCTGCCTCGCCGAACACGGCTGGGCCGGCTCCACCGTCGCCGTCGTCGCCGAGCGCGCCGGCGTCTCGCGGGGCGCCGCCCAGCACCACTTCCCGACCCGCGAGGACCTCTTCACCGCCGCGGTCGAGTACGTCGCCGAGGAACGCTCCACCGCCCTGCGCGAGCTCTTCCAGGCCGGCCCCGTCGCCCGCCCGTCGGCCGTCGAAGCCATCGTGGACCTGTACACGGGCACCCTCTTCCGGGCCGCCCTCCAGCTGTGGGTCGCCGCCTCCAACGAAGAGCAGCTGCGCCCCCGCGTCACCGAGCTGGAGGCCCGCGTCGGCCGCGAGACCCACCGGATCGCGGTCGGGCTGCTCGGCGCCGACGAGTCCGTCCCCGGCGTACGGGAGACCGTGCAGGGCCTCCTCGACATGGCCCGCGGCCTCGGCCTGGCCAACGTCCTCACCGACGACACGGCCCGCCGGGCCCGGGTGGTGGCCCAGTGGTCCCGCATCATCGAAGCCACCCTGGCGGAAACGGGGTGAAAAGCGCGAGGGCGCCGCACCCCGTTGCGGGGTGTGCGACGCCCTGACGGCGACGAGGTGCGCGGATCAGGCCGTCTCGGCCATGTCCGCGTAACCCGAGATCTCCCGCGGGTCGCGCCGGCTCGGGCCCGTGTAGCGGGCCGACGGGCGGACCAGGCGGCCCGTGCGCTTCTGCTCCAGGATGTGCGCCGACCAGCCGGCGGTACGGGCGCACGTGAACATCGAGGTGAACATGTGCGCCGGGACCTCCGCGAAGTCCAGCATGATCGCGGCCCAGAACTCCACGTTCGTGGCGAGCACCCGGTCGGGACGGCGCGCGTGCAGCTCCTCCAGGGCGGCCTTCTCCAGCGCGGCGGCGATCTCGTAGCGCGGGGCGTCCAGCTCCTTGGCCGTACGGCGCAGCACGCGGGCGCGCGGGTCCTCGGCGCGGTAGACGCGGTGCCCGAAGCCCATCAGGCGCTCGCCCTTGTCCAGGGCCTTCTTCACGTACGCCACGGCGTCGCCGGTGCGCTCGATCTCCTCGATCATGCCGAGGACGCGGGACGGCGCACCGCCGTGCAGCGGACCGGACATGGCGCCCACGGCACCCGACAGCGCGGCCGCGACGTCGGCACCGGTCGAGGCGATCACCCGGGCGGTGAACGTGGAGGCGTTCATGCCGTGCTCGGCGGCGGAGGTCCAGTACGCGTCGACCGCCTTGACGTGCTTCGGGTCGGGCTCGCCCCGCCAGCGGATCATGAACCGCTCCACCACGGACTCGGCCTTGTCGATCTCCTTCTGCGGCACCATCGGCAGGCCCTGACCGCGCGCCGACTGGGCGACGTACGACAGGGCCATGACGGCGGCGCGCGCGAGGTCGTCGCGGGCGGTCTGCTCGTCGATGTCCAGCAGCGGTTTCAGACCCCACACGGGGGCGAGCATGGCGAGCGCGGACTGCACGTCGACCCGGATGTCACCGGAGTGGACCGGGATCGGGAAGGGCTCGGCGGCAGGCAGACCGGGGTTGAACGCACCGTCGACCAGCAGGCCCCAGACGTTCCCGAAGGAAACGTGGCCCACGAGGTCCTCGATGTCGACACCGCGGTAACGGAGCGCACCACCCTCCTTGTCGGGTTCGGCGATCTCCGTTTCGAACGCGATGACTCCCTCGAGACCGGGTACGAAGTCGGACATCAGGCGGCTCCTCAGATAGTGCGAACACGCGCGGCTCCCGGCGTGATTCGCGGTCCGGCGCGGTCATCCCCGTTGATGCCCGGCACGGCCGATGGTCACCCGTGTGGGACCGTCGGACCGGCCCCAAGATTTTGTCGGCTCCGGATGCGGTGCGGAAGCGTGACATACGGCACACCGGTGGCGGTCCCGCTGCGGCAGGATGGCCGGGTGACCGACCAGGACCTTGATCCCGCCACCATGCGCAAGCAGTACCGCTCGGAGATCGTCGAGGAGGAGAGCCTCGCCGAGGACCCGATGCGGCAGTTCGCCAGGTGGTTCCAGCAGGCCGCCGACGCCCACGTCTTCGAAGCGAACGCGATGATCGTCTCGACGGCGACGGCGGACGGCCGCCCCAGCTCCCGCACGGTGCTGCTGAAGCAGTTCGACGACCGCGGCTTCGTCTTCTTCACCAATTACGACTCCCGCAAGGGCCGGGAGATCGCCGAGAACCCGCGCGTGGCGCTGCTCTTCCCCTGGCACCCCATCGCCCGGCAGGTCGTCGTCACCGGCACGGCGTCCCGGATCGGCCGCGACGAGACGGCGGCGTACTTCCGCTCCCGTCCGCACGGCTCGCAGCTGGGCGCCTGGGCGAGCGAGCAGTCCAGCGTGATCGGCTCCCGCGCGGAACTGGACCGCCGTTACGCGGAGCTCGAAGCCCGCTACCCGGAGGGCGAGCAGGTCCCGGTCCCGCCGCAGTGGGGCGGCATCCGGGTGGTCCCGGACGAGGTGGAGTTCTGGCAGGGCCACGAGAACCGCCTGCACGACCGGCTGCGGTACGTCCTGGACGCGGAGGAGTGGCGCGTGGAGCGGCTCTGCCCTTAGCCGTGCGGCGCTGACCGGGCCAGGCGTCCACGTGGGCCAGGCGTCTCCATCGGCCCGGCCCGCCCGTTCGGCGCCCGGCCGCCCGGCGGGACCCGCCAGGCCGTGCGCCCGCGCGCTGCGGGTCCGGTCCCGTCACCCGAGCGGGAGCGGGAAACGCAGACGACCCGCGGGCTCGGGTCTCTCCCCTGCAGTGGGAGAAGCCGGCCGGACGTACCGGCGAGCCCGCGGGTCGGGTGACTGCTGTGGATTGGCGCTCGGCGATCCCGCCGGGCACCGCACTGGGTGCGTGCGACGACGGGCGCTTAGCCCGCAGCCACCTCACGCGTCCGGAGTTCGTACATTTCCGGGATCACCTCCTTTCAGTGTGCGACCACTGTAAGCAGCCCTGCCCTGTCCGCTCAATCGAATTTCGGCGGCGAATCCACAGCCGTATCCATCGGCTCTCCGGAGCAGCCGCACATTCCGATAGGAGACGTCAAAGCTGCTGGTCAACGTGGTGATGCGATGCCGGCCACTGGTCCGGACCGTCGGATCGACTCAGTCGCGTGATGAGGGACAGCGTGGAGTCGATGCGATGGCGCAAGGACGGGGGAAGCCGGCCGTCCGGAGCTGTACGCCCCCGACGGGATCGACCGGAGTCACTCGAACGTGTGGTCGCCCTGGTCGCGGGTCCCGCCCTTGCTCCTCGGCCCGTCCTGACGGGAGCCCGACGGGTTTCCCGGACCCAATCCGCGGAAAGCAGTGTGGGCTGCGTCACGTTCGCGTTCAATGATCTGACGTGCCGCACACGCGAACACCTGCAGGGGGTGCCAGGTGAGTGCTTCCGGACGTAACGAGACCACCGACGATCTGCTCGCAGCGCTGCTCGACGGGATGGACGCCGCCTTGTGCGCGTTCGACTCCGACGGCGTGATCACCCACTGGAACCGCGAAGCCGAGCGGATCCTGGGCTGGTCGGCCGCCGAGGCCGTGGGGCGCAAGGGGTTCGAGGGGTGGGCGGTACGGCCCGCCGACGCCCAGGACGTGCAGGACAGACTCATGGCCGCCCAGGACGCACCCGGGCGGCAGGTCCACGAGTTCGCCCTGCTGACCAAGGACGGCGGGCGGGTCCTCGTACGGACCCAGTCCGCCGGGGTGCCGGGCGCGGACGGGAAACCCGCGGGGGTGTACTGCGCGTTCAGCGAGGTGCACGCGCAGATCGACCTGGAGCGGTCCATCGCGCTCAGCGAGGCCCTGATGGAGGACGCCTCCTGGGGCGTCGTCCTCGTGGACGTCGACCTGCGGCCCGCCGTGGTCAACGCGCACGCCGCACGCGCCTTCGGAACCGGCCGCACCGTACTGCTCGGCAGACCCCTCGGGGAGCTGCTGACGCAGGGCGTGGAGGAGCTGGAGGGCGCCCTCCAGCACGTGCTCGCCGAGGGGGCGCCGCCCGCGCCCGTCGAGATGTGGGTCTCGGTGCGCACGTCCGAGGGGGTGCGGCGGCGGTGCTGGCGGTGCGGGTTCCTGCGGCTGGCCTCGCCCCTGGCGGAGGAGCCGGTGCCGCTGGGGGTCGGCTGGCTCTTCCAGGACGTCACCGAGGAGCGGCAGGCGCAGCTGGACACCGCGCAGCTGCGGTTCCGCGCCCACCAGCTGCACCGCGCGGGGCGGGCCGCCGCCGAGTGCGAGGACCCGGCGGAGGCGGCGGCGGTACGTCTGGACTTCGCCTTGGCGGGCTTCGCCGAGCACGCGCTGCTGGACGTACTGGACCCCTCGGTGGGCCTGGAGCGGCGCAGGCTCGTACGGTCGGCGGCCTCGCCGCCCGAGCTGCCGGGGCCCGGTTCGATCCCCGTACGGTACGAGGCCGGTCACCCGGCGTTGCAGGCCCTGGACCGGATCGGTTCGGTGCGCGCCAGTTCCCCCCGCGGGGAGGCGGACCCGGAGTGGGCGCGGGCCCGCCAGTGGCCGGAGGGCGCGGCGCACGGACTGTGCACGGTGCTGCGCAGCCGGGGGCGGACCCTGGGGGCGCTGACCTTCCTGCGCGGCCCCTCGCGGCCGGCGTTCGAGCGCGCGGACGCCTCGTACGCGGAGGAGGTGGCGGCGCGGGTCGCGGCGGACCTGGACCTGGCGGGCCTCGACCTGGGCTAGAGGTGGGCTGGAGGTGGGCTGGGGGTGGTCTTGAGGCCGGGCGTTCCGGCCTCGCCGGCGTGGGAGGCGCTGGGTCCGGGGCAGCGCCCCGGGAACGGCGCCGCCCCGGACTTCTGCGTACGTACCGCACTCGTCCCAGGCCGCACCGGAGCCCGGCCCCCGCAGGGTCCGTCCCCCTGCCCGGGAGGGCTAGTGGCGGAAGAAGATCCGGTCGCCGTACTCCTGCATGACGCGACCGTTCCACTCGTGGCCGCCGTCCACGTTGCCCGAGCGCAGCAGCGGCGGCTCGATGCCGCGGGCGACGAGTTCGCCGGCCGCCGCGGCCATGACCGCCTGCATGATCGCGCTGGTGACGACCGTGGAGGCGGGGGCGAAGGGGGCGTCGATGCCGTCGAGGCTCAGCTCGGCGTCGCCGACCGCGATCTTGCTGTCGAGGACCACGTCGCAGTGGTCCTTCAGGAAGGTGCCGGAGACGTGCCGCGACTTGGTCCCGGTCGCGTACGCCACCGAGGTCACGCCGACGACCTTGAGGCCGAGGGCGCGGGCGTTCATGGCCATCTCGACCGGCAGGGCGTTGCGGCCGGAGAGGGAGATGATCACGAGGACGTCGCCCTCGGAGGCGGGGCTGCTGTCCAGGACGGCGCCGGCCAGGCCGTCGACCCGCTCCAGGGCGCTGCCGAGGGTGGCGGGCATGACGTCGACGCCCGCCGTGCCGGGGACGGCGAGGAAGTTCATCAGGGCCAGGCCGCCGGCCCGGTAGACCACGTCCTGGGCGGGCAGCGAGGAGTGGCCGGCGCCGAAGGCGAAGAGCCGGTTCCCGGCGGCGACGGCGTCGGCGACGAGCGCGCCGGCCTCGGCGATGCGCGGCCCCTCCTCGTCCCGCACCCGCTCCAGCAGGCCGATGGCGGCGTCGAAGAACTGACCGGCCAGCTTGCTCTCGCTCATACGCCGATGGCCCTTCCGGAAGGTGGGGGTGGGGTGCGTGCGTGTTCGCCGCTCACCGTGCGGTCTGGACCAAGGGCGTGTCAATACGAACGTCAATCCTGTGGCTCGACATGTCGGGGACATGTCCGGGACGGGGCTTGACGCTCGACACGGGACGGTTGTCGGCCCGATGCGTCAGAATTGGGGGCAGGGCCAGCGCACGCAATCCGAGGGGCACGAATGTCCGGACTGATCGACACCACGGAGATGTATCTCCGCACCATCCTTGAGCTGGAAGAGGAAGGTGTGGTCCCCATGCGCGCCCGGATCGCCGAGCGGCTCGACCAGAGCGGCCCGACGGTGAGCCAGACGGTGGCGCGGATGGAGCGCGACGGCCTGGTGGCCGTGGCGAGCGACCGGCACCTGGAGCTGACCGACGAGGGCCGGCGGCTGGCGACGCGCGTGATGCGCAAGCACCGGCTCGCCGAGTGCCTGCTCGTCGACGTCATCGGCCTGGAGTGGGAGCAGGTGCACGCCGAGGCCTGCCGCTGGGAGCACGTGATGAGCGAAGCGGTGGAGCGGCGGGTGCTGGAGCTGCTGCGCCACCCGACCGAGTCGCCGTACGGGAACCCGATCCCGGGGCTGGAGGAGCTCGGGGAGAAGGCCGAGGCGGACCCGTTCCTGGAGGACGGCATGGTGAGCCTGTCGGAGCTCGACCCGGGCACCGAGGGCAAGACCGTGGTCGTGCGCCGGATCGGGGAGCCGATCCAGACGGACGCCCAGCTGATGTACACGCTGCGGCGGGCGGGCGTGCAGCCCGGCTCGGTGGTCAGCGTGACGGAGTCCCCGGGCGGGGTGCTGGTCGGCAGCGGCGGCGAGGCGGCGGAGCTGGAGGCGGACGTCGCCTCGCACGTGTTCGTGGCGAAGCGCTGACGCGAGCCGGTGCACGTGATGCCGGTGCACCGGTGCCGGTGCGTCAATGTCGGTGCACTGGCGCCGAACCGCTGACGCGGGCGGCTCCGGCGTGGTGTGGTGTTCTGTGACGTGGTGTGTGGACGGTCCCGGCGCCTCGCGGCGCCGGGACCGATCCTCCCCTGGTGACCTGGAGCCCCGAGCTCTCAAGGTCTTCCCCTTCGGACCGTCTTCCCCGAGCGGCCCGCCTCCCTGTTGAAAGGATCTCCATCGGCAGCGGCGGCCAATCCTTGAGCAAGGTCACTCGAAAGAGCGGTGTTGCCGACGAGAAGTCCGTTTTCGAATGAGGGTTCGATAGTCTGGCCGGGAGCGAAGGGGGTGCATCTGCGGTGGTACAGCGCATCGATGTGACAGGGGCCGATGGCGTGCGCCTGGCCGCCTGGGAGTTTCGCGAACCGGCCGCCGAGGCGGACCCCCGACCGGGCGTGCTGTTACTGCACGGCCTGATGGGCCGCGCCTTCCACTGGGCGTCCACCGCCCGCTGGCTCGCCGAGCACCGCCGCGTCGTGGCCCTGGACCAGCGCGGACACGGCCAGAGCGATCGCCCGCGCGGCGGCCCGTACACGCGCGAGGCCTTCGTGGCCGATGCCGAGGCCGCCGTCGAACAACTCGGCCTCGCGCCCGTCACCCTGATCGGCCACTCCATGGGCGCCCTCACCGCCTGGCAGCTCGCCGCCCGCCGCCCGGACCTGGTCGAAGCCCTCGTCATCTGCGACATGCGCGCCTCGGCCCTCGGCGAAGCCTCCCAGCGGGAGTGGGAGGAGTGGTTCACCCGCTGGCCGCTGCCCTTCCCCACGCAGGACGCGGCCCGCCGCTGGTTCGGCGAGGACGACCCCCGAGTGGAACGCCCCGACCCCGGCCGCGGAGCCTTCTTCGCCGAGGTGATGCACGAGGCCCCGGACGGCTGGCGTCCCCTGTTCTCCCGCCGGCAGATGCTGACGGCCCGTGAGACCTGGGTCCACGACGCGCACTGGGAGGAGCTCGCCCAGGTCCGCTGCCCGACCCTGGTGGTCCGCGGCCTCGACGGCGAACTCGGCCGCGCGGAGGCCCAGGAGATGGTCCGCGTCCTCCCGGCCGGCCAGTACGCGGAAATCCCCGACGCGGGCCACTACCTCCACTACGACCAACCGGCGGCCTGGCGCGCGGCCCTGGAGCCCTTCCTGGAGGGGGTCGGAGCCCAAGCGCCCTGAGTCGGGGGCCGGTCGCACCGCATGGCAAGCGGAAACGGTCAGGTGTGCAGCCTGATGTGATGGCGCATCCGTTTCGTGAAGGGGGTCGTGTGTCATTCGAGGCGGAATGGGCGGGGTTCAAGGCAGACGCACTCACCCGTCAGTCGGATTCGGTACAGATGCGTCCGAACGGCGGCATGGGTGAAACCACCCGGAAGCCTCCGGGGGGCGCCTCGCCGATCGGGTCGGCCGTATGTGCCGTTGTGCTGGTCCTGGGGCATCTGGCGACGGGGTACTGCGGTCTTCTCGCCCACACGATCGAACCGGACGGCCCTTGGGACACCGACGCCGGCGCCTACTCCGGCTTCGCGACCGGGACCGGGCCGGCCCTCGCCCTCGTGTTCGCCCTGCTCACCTGGGTTTTCGTGAAGGCCGAGTGGCTGACCAGGCGATGGTTCGTGGTCCCGGCCGTGCCGGCCCTCGCCTTGGGCGTGCGGTTGCTCGCCGTCCTCGCCACCGCCTGACCCGCACGGGCCGGGCACCCGCCGCGGCCGGAGCACGTACGGCCCTCCCGGAGCGGGAGGGCCGTCGGTCTGGAGGTGCGGGGGCGGGTCAGCCCTTGCTGACCGCCTGGAGGATTTCCGGGAGTTTGCGGGCCACCGTCGGGGCCGAGAGGCGCAGGCCCGCCCATGTGGCCAGGGTGCCCCAGGCGATGCCCACCGGGAGCAGGAGCCAGCCGATCGACTGCTGGTCGGTCACGGCGGCCCAGACCGTCAGGGCGATCACCGGGGAGCTGATCAGCGCCGAGGCGAGCAGTCCGCCGAAGATGCCGCTCCAGGCGAGTCCCGCCTGCCCCGGGGCGACGTTCTTGAAGGCGCCGTCCGACGGGATCGAGTACGGGAACCGCGCCGAGGCCAGGGCGCCCGTGCAGAGCATCGAGCCCAGCAGGCCGAGGGCCAGGCCCAGGGCGGCCGGGAATCCGGCCCAGTTGTCGACCAGAGCGGCCGTGAGCGCCGTGACCAGCACCGTGTACGGGACGGTGACCAGGGCCGTCGCAAGGGCGCGGGCCCGCAGTTCGACGTACGCGTCGCGCGGGGTGGAGATGGTCTGGGCGACCATCCAGAAGGCCGAGGTGTCCTGACCGAACTGGTTGTACATCTGCACGCCGAGCATGCCCGCGCCGAAGCAGGCGAGGTAGACCGAGCCGGTGCCCTGGAGGGCGTTGAAGACCGGGACGATCACGCCGATCGCCAGTGCCGTCACCCACGCCGACTTCGTCTTCGGATCGCGCACGACGTAACGCAGGGTGCGCTGCATGGCCGCGCCCGTGCGTCCGCCCGGGAGGAGGGACCAGAACCCGCCGCCCGTGCCGCGGTCCTTCTCGGGCTTGGCGGCCGCGATGGTCGAGCCGTCCGGGGTGACCATCAGCTTGGTCAGGCTGCGCTCCCAGAACCACAGCAGCCCGGCGAGCGCCGCCAGGGTCACGGCGAGCTGGGCCGCGGCGACCCCGTACGAGCCCTCGCTCGCGGAGTCCACCATGCCGACGGCCGTCGCGGGCGGCAGCCACCGCACGACCGCCTCCACCGGCTCCAGCTGGGCGAGCCCGCCCGCCTGGAACAGGCGCTGGCTCGCGAAGTTGACCAGCTGCCCGCCCAGCGCGATCAGCAGACCGCTCAGCAGCGCCAGGTCGCGTCCCTTGCGGCTGGTCAGCAGCCGCACGTTGGCCGTGGCCACCGCGCGGGCCAGGGCGACGCAGCCGAGGATCAGGAGGGGGACGGCGAGGACGGCGGCGGCGATGCCCGCGCCGCCGCGTGCGACCGCCACGACCGAGCCGATGGCCAGGCACAGGGTGAACAGCGGCCCGATGCCGACGAGGGAGGAGGCGAGGAGGGCCCGTACGAGCGGCCGCGGGCGCAGCGGCAGCATGACCAGCCGGCTCGGGTCGAGGGTCTCGTCGCCGGTCGGGAAGAACAGCGGCATGAAGGCCCAGGCCAGCGCGATGATCGCGGCCAGCATGACCACGACCGTGCCCGCGTGGGCGTGGCCGCGCAGCAGGGCGAGGCCGAGCGTGACGAAGAAGCCGACCACGAGGGTGAAGGCCAGGGTGCCGAACCAGGCGGCCTTGCGCTTCGAGTTGCCCTTCAGCCCGTTGCGCAGCAGCGACAGCTTGATCCGGATGAAGATCGGCGTCAGCGGTACCGAAGCGGTGGGGGAGGCGGGAGCGGCGGAGGTGATGGATGTGGCGGAGGCGGCGGTCATCGTGCGGCCGTCCCGGAGCCGGAGGCAGGCGCCGTGCCCGTGCCCGCGCCGCCGCCCAGCCAGTCCAGGGAATCCCCGGCCGCGGCCCGCCCGTGCGCGCCGACCAGTTCGAGGAACGCGGCCTGCAGCGAGGGCGCGGAGCCCCGTACGTCGGCCAGCGGGCCCGCGGCGCGGATCCGGCCGGCGGCCATCACGGCCACCCAGTCGCACAGCGACTCGACGAGCTCCATCACGTGGGAGGAGAAGACGACCGTGGCACCGGACGAGGTGTAACGTTCCAGCACCCCGCGGATGGTCTGCGCGGACACCGGGTCCACGCCCTCGAACGGCTCGTCCAGGAACAGCACTTCCGGGTTGTGCAGCAGCGCGGCCGCCAGGCCGATCTTCTTGCGCATGCCCGTCGAGTAGTCCACGACCAGCTTGTGCTGCGAGCCCGCGAGGTCGAGGACCTCCAGCAGCTGCGTCGCCCGCTTGTCGGTCTCCTCACCCGACAGGCCCCGCAACCGGCCCATGTAGCCGAGCAGTTCGCGTCCCGACAGCCGCTCGAAGAGGCGCAGCCCCTCCGGCAGGACGCCGATCCGCGACTTCACCTCGGCCGGGTCCGCCCACACGTCGTGGCCCGCGACGAACACCCGCCCCATGTCCGGACGCAGCAGGCCCGTCACCATCGACAGGGTCGTCGTCTTGCCGGCCCCGTTGGGGCCGACGAGGCCGATGAACTTGCCCGCCGGCAGTTCCAGGTCGATGCCGGAGACGGCCACCTGGTCCCCGAAGCGCTTCCACAGACCTTCCACCCGCACGGCGGACGGCGCGGATCGCGCACCGTCCGTCCCGTACGTCCCGCCCGTCGCATCTGCCTGGTCCGGCATGTGCGCCTGCCTCTCTCCACGTCCCCGTTTGGTCGTACTCGTCGTACTCGTCGTTCGTTCCTCACCATAGGAGGAGGGGGAGGGGGGCGAGCAGTTACTTATGTCATGAGTTCTCAGGGTGAAATCGCAGGTGCGCGCGCCGGCGGGGGACCGGCCGGGCGGCCGTCAGCCCTGGCGCCGCCTGCGTTCCGCGGCCTCGCTGCCACAGGCGTACGCCAGCACGTCGATCAGCTCCTCGATGTCCGGCAGCCACCGGTTCGCCGGCGTGGGCCGCCGTGCCCACTGGACCGAGCCCCGGCCGCCGTAGCGGGTCGGCGGCGCCGCCACGTACTCGCCCTCGCCGCGCGCCACCAGGTCCAGCCCGGACGGCGACCAGCCGGACTTCCGCACCAGGTCGGCGACCTTCGCCCCGGCCCCCGGCAGTACGAAGAACAGCATCCGGTGGTGGGGGGTCAGGGTGACCGGCCCGATGGTGCGCTGCATCCGCTCCAGCCGCGCCAGCGCCAGGAACCCGGCCGAGTCCGGTACGTCCAGCGCGTCGAAGGTACGACCCGTCGGCATCAGGATCGAGGCCTCCGGCTGCCGTGCCCAGATCCGCCGCACCTGCACCGCGCTGCCGGTGGCGTGCGCCGCCCAGTCCTTCACCGCGGGGTGCGCGCCGGGCGCCGCGCAGTCCGCCGCACCGCAGGAGCACAACTCCCGACCGTCCGCGGGTTCCAGCCAGGTACCGGCGAAGACGTCCCAGTGCCGTTCTTCCGCGTACCGCACGGCATGGTCCAGCAGCAGTTCGCCCCGCTGCTTGGGGATGGGCGCGGTCTCCGTGACTCCGATGGTCTCTTCCACGCCCATCACAACTGCCCGGGTCACCCGGGGTTACGGGCGTAAACCGGCCGGTGGGCGGAGCATCGATCCTGCATGCGGGGCGCACCGATGCACACGTGGGGGCGCGTAGGAGCCCGGGGCGCCGGAGTTGGGTAGCGACACGACGCAGAGCGGATGATTCTCCGCACATCAGGCGGGAAGTGATCATTCCAACGATCACCCGCGGCCACTGGGGGTTTTCATGGCAGCCAGGCCTCTCGTCGCGCGCCAGCCGAATGAACGGCTTCAGGCGCTCATCCAGGAAGCCGGGTGCTCGAACGCCGGGCTCGCCCGGCGCGTCAACATGTGCGGGGCCGAACACGGCCTCGACCTCCGCTACGACAAGACCTCCGTGGCCCGCTGGCTGCGAGGGCAGCAGCCGCGCGGCCGGGCACCCGGGATCATCGCGGAGGCACTCGGACGCAAACTCGGCCGGACCGTCACCATCGACGAGATCGGCATGGCCAACGGCAAGAACCTCGCCTCGGGCGTCGGCCTGCAGTTCTCCCCGACCGTCATCGGCGCGATCGAGCAGGTCTGCGAGCTGTGGCGCAGCGACGTCGGCCGCCGCGACTTCCTGGCCGGCTCCAGCGTGGCCGCCTCCGCACTGGTCGAGCCGAGCCGTGACTGGCTGATCACCGGGGCCGATTCGCAGGTGGCGCGCAACGGCGGCTCGCGCGTGGGGATGTCCGACGTCGAGGCCGTACGGGCGACCACCGAGGCCCTCAAGGACCTCGACCACCGCTTCGGCAGCGGGCACGTGCGGCCGGTGGTGGTGCACTACCTGAACTCCGTGGTGTCCGGGCTGATCGGCGGCTCGTACCGGGAGCCGGTGGGCCGCGCGCTGTTCGCGGCGGTGGCCCGGCTGACGGAGCTGGCCGGCTACATGGCGGTCGACACCGGCCAGGCCGGGCTCGCGCAGCGCTACTACATCCAGGCGCTGAGGCTCGCCCAGGCGGCCGGCGACCGCGCGTACGGGGGCTACGTACTGGCCGCGTCGATGAGCCACCTCGCCGCCGAACTGGGCAACCCGAGGGAGATCGCGCAGTTGGCGCGCGCCGCGCAGGAGGGGACGCGCGGGCAGGTCACCCCGCGGGTGGAGGCCATGTTCTACGCCGCCGAGGCGCGCGGCCACGCGTTGCTGGGCGACTCCCGGGCGACGGCGGTGCTGTCCTCGCGGGCGGTGAACGCGCTGGAGCGGGCCGAACCGGAGTCCGGCGACGACCCGGTGTGGATCGGCCACTTCGACCAGGCGTACCTCGCGGACGAACTGGCGCACTGCCACCGGGACCTGGGTCAGGGGGACGCGGCGGCCAAGCGGGCCGAGGAGGCGCTGCGCGGGCTGCCGGCGGGCAAGGCGCGGCGGCGGGCCATCGGGATGCTGCTGCTGGCTGCGGCGCGGGTGCAGCAGCGGGAGGTGGAACAGGCCTGCCAGACGGCCGCGCAGGCGGCGGAGCTGCTGGGCGGGCTCCGCTCGAACCGGGGCGCGGAGTACCTGGAGGACTTCCGGACGCGGCTGGACCCGTACCGGGACGAGGCGGCGGTACGGGAGTTCACGGCGCGACTGGACTCGGCGGCGAGGGTCGCGTAGCGGAGGGCCGGGCGGCGGCCCGGCGTGGTGGGGGCGGCCACAGGATGTACGGACCATCCATATTGGGGCGGCCATGACTCCTGTGGGCCGCCCCTCGGGAAATTATGATCAAGCAATGTCTGACATGACCGAAACCGCGTCCGGCTGGCTGTCCGCGGACGAGCTGGAGACAGCCAGGGCCCGGATGCCGATCCTGTACGTCGAGGCCGTGCCCGTGCGCGTGGACGCCAGCGGCGAAGTCACCGATATCGGGCTGTTGCTGCGCATCGGTCCGGACGGAACGGTCAGCCGGACCCTCGTGTCCGGCCGCGTCCTCCACCACGAGCGGGTCCGCGACGCCCTGTTGCGCAACCTGGAGAAGGACCTCGGCCCGGTGGCCCTGCCGCGGGTGCCCGCCTCCCTCCAGCCGTTCACGGTCGCCGAGTACTTCCCCACGGCCGGCATCACCCAGTACCACGACCCGCGCCAGCACGCGGTGTCCCTGGCCTACGTCGTGCCGGTGACCGGGGACTGCCGCCCGCGTCAGGACGCGCTGGACCTGGTCTGGGTCAGCCCGCAGGAGGCGGCCTCCGCGGCCCTCCAGGGCGAGATGCCGGGCGGTCACGGGGTGCTGCTCAAGCAGGCGCTGGCCCACGTGGGGCACGCGTACTGACCTCCGTCCGCCGCGGGCTGCGCTCACGGGCCGTCGGGGAGCCGTTGCCGGACGGGCTGCCGGGGGTGCGGGGGAACCGGGTAGCGTGGGCCGCCGGTCGAACGGGTCGGGCGAGTCGGAGAAGGAGTCCCCGTGACGCAGAACGGACAGGGGGGTGCCCCCCAGCCGGGTGCCCCGTGGGGTCCGGACCCGGCGTCCGGGTATCCGGCGTACCCACCGCAGGAGCCGGGCGGGCCCGCCTACGGCTACCCGCAGGCGTACCCCGACCCGCAGGCCGTGGCGCCCGGGCACGTGGTGGGTCCCGGGTACGAGGGGCCGGGCGATCCGCACGGCTACGGCTATCCGCCGATCCCGGAGGCCGCCACCCAGTACATACCGCCCGTACCGGCGGACCCCGCGGGGCCCGGGCCCGACGGGGCGCCGACGCAGTACGTTCCGCCCGTACCGGCCGCGCCCGCGACTCCGCCGGGCCCGGGGGTGCCCGCGCACCACGAGGCGGCCACCCAGTACATGGCCCCGGTGCCGGGCGGTTCCGTGCCGGGCGGTCCTCTGCCGGGCGGGGCGGCGGCGCCGTTCGCTCCGCCCGCCCCCGGAGCCCCACCCGCCCCCGGAGCCCCGGCCGCGCCCGCGCACCACGAGGCGGCGACGCAGTACGTCCCGCCCGTACCGGCCGCGCCCGCGCACGAGGAGGCGGCGACCCAGTACATCGCCCCGGTGCCGGGCGGCCCCGCGGCGCCCGCCGCGCCGGGTGCGCACGCCGCCCCCGCGCACGAGGAGGCGGCGACCCAGTACATCCCGCCCGTGCCGGCGGGCCCCGCCGACGGGTTCGACGGGCTGTTCCGCGGCGAGGAGGCCGGGCACACCCAGCAGCTCCCGCCCATCCAGGAGCCGGTGCTGCGCCGGCCGCCGCCGAGGTCCCAGGCGCCGCGCGCGCAGGGCCCCGTACCGCCGCACGCGCAGCAGCAGTACCAGCACCAGCAGCAGTACCAGCCTCAGCCCCAGCAGCAGTACGCCCCGGCGCCCCCGCCCGAGGACGCGGCGCGGAGGATCTCGCCCGGCATCATCGCCGCCGTGGTCATCGGCCTCGTCGTGGTCGGTCTCGGCGTCGGCTCGCTGCTCGGCGACGGCAAGCCGCAGAACAACGACCCCGGCGCGGTCGCCCCGGCGCCCACCGCCTCCGGCGGCAAGGCGGCGGCCGGCGAGGCCCCCGTCGACCCGGCCCGCCCGCAGGCCGTCCAGTTGGACAAGCTCCTCGCGGACAGCAACGACAGCCGGGCCGCGGTGATCAAGGCCGTGGACGACATCAAGGGCTGCAAGAACCTCGACCAGGCCGCCTCCGACCTGCGTGACGCTGCCCGCCAGCGCGAGGAACTGATCACCCGCCTCCAGGAGTTGAAGGTGGACCAGCTCCCCGAGAACGCCCGCCTGACCGCCGCCCTCACCAAGGCCTGGCAGTCCTCCGCGGACGCCGACAACAGCTACGCCGCCTGGGCGGACGACGTCGACGACGACAAGTGCAAGGACGGCAAGGCCAAGAACTCGTCCAACGCCTCCGACGGCAACAAGTCGAGCGGCGAGGCGACGAGGGCCAAGGAGCAGGCCGCGACGCTGTGGAACAACATCGCGGCCAAGTACGGACTCACCAAGCGGGACAAGTCCCAGCTCTAGGCACCGGCGCTACGCGCCCCGTGGTGCGCGTTCCAGGGTCGGGGTCATGTCCAGGGACTGCTCGCCCGGCTGCGCCACGAGGCGGCCGGACTGCACGACCTGGAACGTGACCCGGCCGTTGACGATGCGGGGGAAGCCGGTGACGGCGCGCATGTCCTGGTAGCGCCAGCTCAGATCGGGGGTGAGTCCGCCGGTCTTGACGGCCTGCACCTGGTTCAGGGCGCGGGCGACCTTGCGGGCGCTGACGTCGTCGTCCTTCTTGAAGCCCTTGAGGATCTGTTCCAGGACCGTGTACGCGATCCACGTCGTCTGCGTGCCGCTGTCGTCGGCGTCGACGGTGTCGTCGCCGAAGGCGAAGTCGGCGATGACCTTCTTCATCGGCTGCCAGAGCGGATCGGCGGCCACCGGGTACCAGCTGGTGACGTACGCGCCCTCGAAGGGGCTGTCCTTGCCTCCGGTGCGGTCGACCAGGGACTGGCTGACACTGCCCAGGACCGAGGAGATCTGCGGCTTCTTGCGCTGGGGCTCGGTACGGCGGAAGGCGTCGAAGAAGGTCTCGGTGCGCTCGCCGAGGACCGCGGTCACGCAGCCGTTGTTCTTGTCCTTGTCCTTGGCCCCGCCGCCCCCGCCGCCCCCGCCGGTGCTGGTGAGGGCCTCGCGCGCCTGCGCCGTGAAGTCGGCGGAGTCCTCGGCGGCGCGGATGTCGGAGGCGTCGGGCATCTGGTTGGCCCGCAGACCGGCGTTGAGCAGCACCGGCAGGGTGTCGCCGACGAGGGTGTCGGGCCGGACCAGGGCGACCTTCTCGCAGGCGCGGCCCAGCTGGTGGCCGGCCCCGGTGATGAGGACGGGCTGGCCTCCGTTGACGGGGTAGGAGAGGGTGGACTGGAACTCCTCGGAGGAGACCCCGTATCCGCCGATGAAGGGGATCCCCTCCACTTCCAGCGGGGCCATGAAGGCGCGTCCGTGCTGGCTGTAGGAGCCGACGACGGCCACGGCCTTCTCCGAGATGGCCTTGCGGGCGCAGTCGGCGGCGCCGTTGGCCGTGTTCTTCTCGTTGCAGGTCAGGACGCGGAGCTTGCGGCCGTTGATGCCGCCCTTGGAATTCACCCAGCGTTCGTATGCCTTGGCCATGCCGATCATTCCCGGCATGTTGGTCGCTTTGGTGCCTTCAGGTGCGAAGGTCATGACGGTGAGGGTGTCCCCTGAGCCCCCCGAGCCCCCTGGGAGCGCCCCGCATCCCACGAGGAGACATGCGCCCATCGCCGTGGCCACCAAGGTGCGGGAGAAGGATGCGGAGCGTCGAGAGATGGTCATGTCCATGCACCATTCCGCGCCGCAGGTAACTGAGGAGTGAGATGGACACAACATCGGGTGACGCCACGGTGAATTACAGGGGTGTCGTCCTCCACGGGCGCTTCAAGATCGTGCCCAACGGGAACGTACGATCGAAAGCGTGACATTCGCCCAAGACCCGAAGAACCCTTCCCGCCGGGGCAGCCGCTCCTCCACCATGGGCGGCATGCCCCTCAACGACATGCCGTGGTGGCGCTGGCGCGGCAACGTGCGCTCGGCGCTGCACATGCTCTCCGATCCGGCCTTCCACGAGGACACCTGGCTGGTCGGCGCCGAAGGGTACGGGGACGTCACCGACGCCGTGTACCGGCTCGTCGAGGACACCTGGCTCGACAGCTGGTCCGCCGAGAAGTACGTCGGCACGATCTTCCGCGACCCGCAGGAGGCGACCCTGGTCGACCTCGCCGTGCTGCGCGTGCTCCGGATCATGCACCAGGTCGGCCCCGACGCCCCCGTCTCCGCCTACCTGGAGCACCACGCCTGGCCCGAGGCGGTGCGCGCGGCGCGCGAGGCCCACGTACGCATGGCCGCGGCGGACGGGGACGACCCGGACATGCGGCCGACCTCGCTGGAAGTGCTGAGGATCCTCACGCGCGCGGTGTGACGGCGCGGTGTGAAAGGCTGTGCGGTCATGAGCGACCCGCACAACGAGGCCCAGGCCCAGCCCTTGCCCCAGTACGTCCTGACCGTGTCATGCCCCGACAAGCAGGGCATCGTGCACGCCGTGTCGAGCTACCTGTTCATGACCGGCTGCAACATCGTGGACAGCCAGCAGTTCGGAGACCGGGAGACCGGGCTCTTCTTCATGCGGGTGCACTTCGAGGCCGAGCCCGAGGTGACGGTCGAGAAGCTGCGGGCGAGCTTCGCCGCGATCGGCGACTCGTTCAAGATGGACTGGCAGATCCACCTCGCCGATGAGCGCATGCGGATCATCCTGATGGTGTCGAAGTTCGGCCACTGCCTCAACGACCTGCTGTTCCGTGCGCGGATCGGGGCGCTGCCGGTCGAGATCGCGGCCGTGGTCTCCAACCACACCGACTTCGCGGAGCTGGTGGGCTCGTACGACATCCCGTTCGTGCACATCCCGGTGACCAAGGACACGAAGGTGGCGGCCGAGGCGGAGCTGCTGGAACTCGTCCGTGCCGAGAACGTGCAGCTGGTGGTGCTGGCCCGGTACATGCAGGTGCTGTCGGACACCCTGTGCAAGGAGCTGAGCGGGCGGATCATCAACATCCACCACTCGTTCCTGCCGAGCTTCAAGGGCGCGAAGCCGTACCACCAGGCGCACGCGCGGGGCGTGAAGCTGATCGGCGCGACCGCGCACTACGTGACGGCCGACCTCGACGAGGGGCCGATCATCGAGCAGGAGGTCGAACGCGTGGGCCACGAGGTGACCCCGGACCAGCTGGTGGCGGTGGGTCGGGACGTGGAGTGCCAGGCGCTCGCGCGCGCGGTGAAGTGGCACAGCGAACACCGCGTCCTGCTGAACGGCTCCCGCACGGTGGTCTTCGCGTAGCGCGACTGAGATCCAGCCGCTCCGGCGCTTGCCGGCGGGCCCGCTCACCCGGGCCCGCCGCCAGGCGTCACGCGTCCGGTGCCTCCACGCCGCAGTACCCCGCGAACGCCGCCAGCACGTCGTCCTCCGCGAGGCGCCCGTCCCCGTCGGGGTCGAGGGCCGCGGCCACCTGACCGGCCAACTCGGGCGCGGTGCCCAGTACGCGCAGGACACGGGACGCCGCGGCCGGCGTGGCGCCCGCGCCGTCCTCGTCCGCCACCGCGATCACGGCCCGCAGGAACGGCCGGGCGATCTCCGCGAACCGCTGCGGATTGTCCCGCAGCCGCTTCGCCGCACCGGTGATGAACTCCTCGCGGGACACCCGCTGGTCCCCGTCGACATCGGCGATCCCGGCCATTCCCTGCCAGAACGCCTCCGCGCCCGCGAAGACGGCCTGGCCCTTGTCCGACCGGGCGGTGGTGCCGAATTCGGCCAGGACGGCCTTCGCGGCAGCGCTGAAGTCCTCCCGGTCGATATAGCCGGACCCATCCTGGTCGAAGGTGGCGAATCGGGCGGCGATCTTGCGCTCGTATTCTGCGCTGTCCATATTCGGCGTTCCGCCTTCACGTGTGCGGTGGGGTACAGATCAAGACAGGACAGGAGCGTAAGGCCTATGTGGCCTGCGCGTTAAGCGAAGCGGTCAAGCAGGTGGCCGCATCGAACCCGCGCACGGGGAGCGCGGTGGGGCGCGTACACCAGTGCCATGTGCCGCCGCCCGCAACACCGTTCGTCACACCCTTCGCACCACTGCCCACACGTGCTCACAACCGGCCACGGCCCTATCACGGAGGGCATCCTTCCGGGCCGAGGTTCCCCCAAAACAGGCGCGGGACGCTGCGTGCCCATTACATTCGATGGGTCGACACACGGCCCACGGCTGGGGGCACTTATGGCGAAGGACGTACCACCGCGCTGGGACCGCCGCATGCAGCAGCGCCTCGCGCGCGGCGAGGCGGCCGCGCTCGGTGAGCTCTACGACCGTTTCGCCTCGCTCGTGCACAGCCTCGCGCACCGGGTGCTGGGCGACGAGAAGGCGGCGGACCGGATCACCCGTGAGGTGTTCGGCTACATCTGGGAGAACCCGGACGCCTACGACCCCAAGCAGGGCTCCATGCGTTCCTGGGTCGCCCGGATCACCCAGGGGCAGGCCGTGGCACGGCTGCGCCAGGTCGAACTGGGTCGGGGATCGCGTGAAGAGCTGGAGCAGAAAGTGCGCAGTGCCAACGCGGCCGCCCGCGCGGACTACATCGTGACCTCCATGCCCGCACCCCTGCGCGCCGCCCTCGAACTCGCCTACTTCAAGCGGCGTGACTACCGGCAGGCCGCCGCAGACCTCCGGATCAGCGAGGACGAGGCGCGCCGCCGGCTGCGGCTCGGCCTCCAACTGCTGTCGACCGCCAACACCCTCCCCCAGGAGGACACGGCCCGGCCGCCCGGCTACGGCCCGAGCGAATATGGAACGTCCCGATGAACGGCCCCGCCGAATCGCCCGACGACGGATACGACGGACACGAGGGATACGACGGGTACGACGGCCCGGGCGGCCGCGACGGCGGTGGTGACTCCGGTGCCCCCGGATCCCGCCCCGGCGGCGGTTCACGGATACCGGGCCCCCGCGGAGCCGCCGACGACCTCGACCCGCGGCACGCCCCCGTGCCGCTGCCGCAGCCGCCGCCCTCGCACGCCGTACTGAAGTCCCTGCTCGGCGCGTGGGCGCTGGCCGCCTGCTCCTCCGAGGAGACCCAGGCCGTCGAGGACCACCTCACCGAGTGCGCGGCCTGCGCGGACGAGGCGCTGCGCCTGCGCGACGCCGTAGGGCTGCTGCACCCCGAGGAGAGCCTCGATCTCAAGCCGCTGCTGCGCTCGCGGGTGCTGGAGGACTGCCTCGGCAAGCGGCCGGCCCGCATCCCGGTGCCGGTGTGGGCGAGTCCGTACGACACCGAGACCGCGCGGCTGGACGCCCTGCTCCAGGACTTCGGGGACTCGGAATGGCACACCCCGGTGCGCCTGAAGTGGTTCGAGGACGAGCACAGCCGCACCCGGCGGACCACCGTCGCCGGGGTCATCGGACACCTGCTCACGGACGACGGCCTGGTCGCGGGCGCCCTCGGTCTGGACGATCCGCTCGGCCCCGACGCGCCGAAGGGCGACCCGGCCGCCCGTACCGAGTACTTCTGGAGCACGGCGTCGTACCCGACGCCGCGGCAGGTCCGCGAGCCGTGGCGGGACCAGGGGCACACCCTGGTGCGCACGGTGTCCTTCGCGGGGAGGGGAGTCGCGGAACTGTCCGTGGACTACGGCCCCTTCGCGCTGCCGCTCGGGGACGCTTTCCTGGAGCGGGCCTTCGAGTGCTGGGTGCACGCGTGGGACATCGCGGAGGCGGTGGACTACCCGTACGAGCCGCCGTCCGGCCCGCACCTGCACCGCATGATCGACCTGGCGGCCCGCCTGCTCCCGGCTGCCCTGGCCCAGCGCCGCCGCGCGGGCCTGGCGGCTCCGGCCCGCGGTCTGGTCGCGGCGGGCGCACCGGGCCGCACGCTCCACCTGGAGATCGAGGGCGCGGGCGGTGGCGGCTGGGACATCGCCCTGGACTCACCGGGCGCGAAGCCGTCGGCGGAGCACACGGTGGCGGAGATCGCCCTGGACGGCATGGAGTTCTGCCAGCTGGCCGCGGGCCACATCTCCCCCGAGGAGGCGGCGGTGGGCCAACACGGCGACCGCGAGGCGATCAGGGACGTCCTCTTCGCGGCGGCTTCGCTGAGCCGGCTGTAGGGGTACGCCTTCACGCGCGGTGGGCGCCGGTGCGCCCTCACGTGCGTGCGGGGGCACTCCCGACCGCGCGTGCCCCCGTACCCTCGCCCCCGCCGGCCCCTCAGGCGTACCGCTCGCGGAGTTTGTACTTCAGGACCTTGCGCAGGGCGTCGTTGCGGGGGAGGGAGTCCAGGAGTTCCAGTTGTTCGGGGAGTTTGTGGGGGGACAGGCCCTGGGCGCGCAGGTGGGACGTGAGTTGGGGGAGGGTCAGGGGGGTGGCTCCCGGGGGTTGTTCGACGACCGCGCAGACGCGTTCGCCGCGGATGGGGTCCGGGAGGCCGATGACCGCCACGTCCGCCACGGCGGGGAGTTGGTGGAGGAGGTCCTCGATCTCCTTCGCCGAGATGTTCTCTCCCTTGCGGATGATGACGTCCTTGCTGCGGCCCGTGAGGACCAGGTAGCCGTCCGGGGTGAGGTGGCCGAGGTCGCCCGTGATCAGGTAGCCGTCCTGGTCGAAGACCTCCGATGACTGGTCGGCGTTGAGGTAGCCCTGGCAGACCGCCTCGCCGCGGAGGCGGACCTCACCGTCCGTGTCCGGGGGGAGCGGGGTGCCGTCGGGGGTGGTGATGCGGATCGACATCCCCTCCGGAGGGCGGCCCTCGGTGGTGGCGAGGTTTTCGGGGGTGTCGTCCGGGGCGCCCATGGTGATCATCGGGACTTCGGTCATGCCGTAGCCGTGGGTCAACTGGCAGCCGAGCTCGCGTACGACGGCGTGGTAGATCTCCGGCGGTTTGGGGGCGCCGCCGCCCGCGAGGAGGCGGAGGCTCGGGATGAGGGGGGTGGAGGGGGCTTTGCGCTGCTCGGCGAGGAACATCGAGTAGAAGGCCGTGGAGCCGCCGGCGACGGTGACGCCGTGGCGGCGGTAGCCGTCGAGGGCGTCAGGCATCGCGAACTTTTCGAAGAGGACGGCGGGGAAGCCGTAGAGGAGCAGCATCACCGTGTAGTCCGGTCCGGCTATGTGCGCGAAGGGGAAGGCCATCGAGCCGACGTCCGCCGGGGTCAGGTGCAGTGCGTGAGCGAGGCAGGAGCCGCCGGCGATCAGGGAGCGGTCGGTGTGCAGTACGCCCTTGGGGTCGGAGGTGGTGCCCGAGGTCCAGTAGATCCACCGGACGTCGTTGCCGGTGGCGGGCGGCGGGGGGAGCAGTTCCGGGTCGCCGTCCGGGAGGGTCTCGTACGCCTCGAAGACGCCGCGCGCGCCGAGCCGGGAGGCCATCGCGGTGTGGTCGTAGCCCCGCCAGGTGCCGGGGACGGCGAAGAACTCGGCCTTGGACTCGCGCAGCGCGAAGCCGACCTCCCGGTCCCGGTAGAAGGGGATGACGGGGGACTGGACGGCGCCGATGCGGGCGAGGGCGATCGAGAGGAGCACCGTCTCGATGCGGGTGGGCAGCTGCCAGGCGACGACGGTGCCGCGGCGTACGCCCATGTCGTAGAGGCCGGCGGCGACGCGCTCGGCGCGGTCGCGGAGCTCGCCGAAGGTGAGCGTGCGGTCCGCGGCGGGGTCCTCGGCGGCCTCGATGAGGACGGTGGTGCGGGGGCTGAGCGCCGCCCGGCGGGCGACGAGTTCCCAGAGGGTGGCGCTGCGGCCCAGTTCGGTGGCGGTGGCCGTGTCGCCCGTGCTCCTGCCGGTGTCGGCGGCCGTGCCCGGCGTCTCCGTCATCCCAGACCTCCCCATAGCTGACGGATAGTCAGATCAAGCGCAGAGCGTAGAGCGCCGACGCTTGTCGGTCCAGGGGTGGCGGGGCTAGCTTGTTTCTGACGATCCATCAGATTGATGGCATGCGTGTACGGGAAATGGGGAGACGGCCAATGGGACTGGAACTGCCTCGGATCATCAGCGTCGACGACCACGTGATCGAACCCGCCCACCTCTTCGACGTCTGGCTGCCGGCCAAGTACCGCGACCGAGGACCCAAGGCGCTCACCGCCGGCATCGGCGAGCTGGAGTACACCGGCGGCAAGTACGTGATCACCATGGACCCCGACGGCCCGCCGACCGACTGGTGGATCTACGAGGACCTGAAGTTCCCGTACAAGCGCAACATCGCCGCCGTCGGCTTCGACCGCGACGACATGACGCTGGAGGGGATCACCCGCGAGGAGATGCGGCGCGGCTGCTGGGACCCCAAGGCGCGGCTCGCCGACATGGACCTCAACCACGTCGAGGCCTCGCTGTGCTTCCCGACGTTCCCGCGCTTCTGCGGGCAGACCTTCGCCGAGGCCCAGGACAAGGAAGTGGCGCTCGCCTGCGTGCGCGCGTACAACGACTGGATGGTCGAGGAGTGGTGCGGTGACAGCGGCGGCCGGCTGATCCCGCTCTGCATCATCCCGCTCTGGGACATCGACCTCGCGGTCGCGGAGATCCGGCGCAACGCCGCCCGAGGCGTGCGCGCCGTGACCTTCTCCGAGATCCCGACGTACCTGGGGCTGCCGTCCATCCACTCCGGCTACTGGGACCCCTTCTTCGCCGTCTGCCAGGAGACCGGCACGGTGATCAACATGCACATCGGGTCCAGCTCCCAGATGCCCGCCGCCTCACCCGACGCGCCGCCCGCCGTGCAGGCCTCGCTCAGCTTCAACAACGCCATGGCCTCGATGATGGACTTCCTCTTCAGCGGGGTGCTGGTGAAGTTCCCGACGCTGAAGCTCGCCTACAGCGAGGGCCAGATGGGCTGGATTCCGTACGCCCTGGAGCGCGCGGACGACGTCTGGCAGGAGCACCGGGCCTGGGGCGGGGTGCGCGATCTGATCCCCGAGCCGCCGTCCACGTACTACTACCGGCAGATGTTCTGCTGCTTCTTCCGCGACAAGCACGGCATCGCCTCGCTGGACGTGGTGGGCCGCGACAACGCCACCTTCGAGACCGACTACCCGCACGTGGACTCGACCTTCCCGCACACCAAGGACGTCGCCCTCGACCACGTGAAGGGGCTGGACGACGAGACGATCTACAAGCTCATGCGCGGCAACGCCATCCGCATGCTCGGCCTCGACCTCGACAAGGGTCGGGGGCGGGTCGAGTAGTGGACCTCACCTACACCGAGGAGGAGCGGGAGTTCCGGGCGCGGCTGCGCGAATGGCTCGCCAAGGTGCTCCCCGAGCTCCCCGCCAAGCCGTCGCCCGACGACTGGCCGGGCCGGCGGGCGTACGACATGGGCTGGCAGCGCAGGCTGTACGAGGCCGGGTACGCGGGGCTGCACTGGCCGGTGGACGCGGGCGGTCGCGGGGCCACCCCCACCCAGCACCTGATCTACCTGGAGGAGACCGAGCGCGCGGGAGCCCCGTACGTCGGGGCGAACTTCGTCGGGCTGCTGCACGCCGGCCCCACCATCGCCGCCGAGGGCACGGCGGAGCAGCGGGCGCGCTGGCTGCCGCCCGTGCTGCGCGGGGACGAGGTGTGGTGCCAGGGCTTCAGCGAGCCGGACGCGGGCTCCGACCTGGCCTCGCTGCGCACGCGCGCGGTCCGTGACGGCGACGAGTACGTGATCACGGGGTCGAAGATCTGGACCTCGCACGCGGAGGTCGCCGACTGGTGCGAGCTGCTGGTGCGGACCGACCCGGCGGCCCCGAAGCACCGCGGGATCTCCTGGCTGGCCATGCCGATGGACGCGCCGGGGGTGACGGTGCGGCCGCTGCGGACGCTCGCCGGGTCGACGGAGTTCGCGGAGGTGTTCCTCGACGAGGTGCGGGTCCCGGTCGCCAACCGCGTCGGCGCGGAGAACGACGGCTGGCGGGTCACGATGGTGACGCTGTCCTTCGAGCGGGGCACCGCCTTCGTCGGCGAGGTCGTCGCCTGCCGCCGCACCCTGGGCGAGCTGGCCCGCACGGCCAGGGCGAACGGCCGCTGGGACGACCCGGTGCTGCGGCGCCGGCTGGGGCGGCTGTACGGGGAGTTCGGCGCCCTGTGGCGGCTCACCCAGTGGAACGTGAGCGAGGCGCAGCGGGCCGGCGGGGTCCCCGGGATCGGGGGCTCGGTCTTCAAGCTGGCGTACTCGCACGCCCGGCAGGAGCTGTACGAGGTGGCGGCGGAGGTGCTGGGGGCCTCGTCCCTGGTGCTGGAGGAGGAGTGGACCCTGGACCGGCTCTCCTCGCTCTCGTACACGATCGCGGCGGGCACCTCGCAGATCCAGCAGAACATCGTCGCCGAGCGGATCCTCGGCCTCCCGAAGGGCCGGTGACGGGCGTGGACTTCCAACCGACGGAGGAGCAGGGGGACCTGAGGGCGGGCGTACGGGACCTGCTGGAGGGCCGGTACGGGCGCGAGGCGCTGCGGGCGTCGGTGGACGCGGTGGACGGCGGTGCCCCCGTCGTCGACCGTGCGCTGTGGCGGGAGCTGGGCGAGGCGGGCTTCTTCGCGCTGCGCCTCCCCGAGTCCGAGGGGGGTGTCGGCCTCGGGCTCGCGGAGGCGGTGCTGGTCTTCGAGGAGGCCGGGCGGGTCCTGCTGCCGGGGCCGCTGGTGGCCACGCACCTGGCCGCCGGGGTGGTTCCGGGGGCGGCCGAGGGGACGGCGGTGGTGACGGCGTGCGACCTGGGCGGGGGCCTGGTGGCGTACGCGGGGGAGGCGGACGCGGTGCTGGGGGCCGAGGGGGCCACGGGGGCCGAGGGGGTGCCCGCCGGTTCTCCCGTGCGCTCGGCGGACCCGCTGACGCCGCTGCACCGCATCTCTTCGTCTTCGTGCGCGGACGTGTCGTACGGCTCGGAGCACCGCTCCGTGGGGGCGTTGCTGACGGCGGCGCTCCAGGTGGGCAGCGCGCTGCGGACGGTGGAGTTGGCGGTGCGGTACGCGGGGGAGCGCGAGCAGTTCGGGCAGCCGATCGGGGCCTTCCAGGCGGTGAAGCACCTGTGCGCGCAGATGCTGGTGCGGGCGGAGGTGGCCCGTACGGCGGTCTACGCGGCGGCGGTGACGTCCGACGACGGTGAGATCGCGGCGGCGAAGCTGCTGGCGGACGAGGCGGCGGTGCGGGGCGCCCGGGACTGCCTGCAGGTGCACGGCGGGATGGGCTTCACGTGGGAGGCGGACGTGCACCTGCACCTGAAGCGGGCGTGGGTGCGGGCCGAGCAGTGGCGGACGGCGGGGGAGGCGGAGGAGCTGCTGGCGGCCGAACTCCTGCTGTCCGCTGCTGTGTAGCCCACTGTCACGGAAGGCACGGGTGGGACGGCGGGGGACGCATGTCCGATTACAGAGAGTTGATATCGGTTTGTGTCCTTCGCCCGCCCGTCAACGGCCCGGAGTGGCGGGCCCGTCACGGTACGCTCCCACGATGCGGGCGGTTGAGCGGCGCGGGAGCCGCACAGTATGCACCACATCCACTGCATCGCGCGGGAATATGCCCGAAGCGCTTGTTGTGGTGACTGTATGTCAACCATGCTGCTCGACACGGGGATCACGCTGGGTGATCCCATCCTGTCGCGAGGCGAAGTGTCCGCCGGTTCGGATGGTGTGAGCGGTGCAGGTGCTTCAGGTTCAGCTGGAGGTAGGACCGGACCCAGCCGAGGTCGGCCGGGCCCGCCGGTGGGCGCGTTCGCGGCTGGCCGGGTCGGGCATAGGCGATGACGAGCCGCTCGCGGAGACGCTGATCCTGCTGATCTCGGAGCTGGTCACGAACGCGGTCGTGCACACGGGCTGTCCGGCCGTGCTGCGGATGCTGTTCCGGGGGCCGGGCGTACGGGTCGAGGTCGCGGACACGAGCGACCGGGCGCCGAGCCGCCGGCAGGCGGCGGGAGACGACACCAACGGCCGGGGCCTGGAGCTGGTGGACGGCCTGGCGGACCGGTGGGGCTGGCAGCGCGAGGGTGCGGGCAAGCGGATCTGGTGCGAGGTCGACCGGGCGGAGAAGGCGGCGTCGGACGGGGCCACGAGCGGCCCGCCGAAAATTCACCCCTCCGGTCGGGAACCACACGTGTACCTCTAACGAGATATTGACGATCCGTCACATCTTGATCACCCTGGTGTGGAGCGATTCGACGCGAGGGGACGCCAAGGGCCTGCCTTGACGAGTGCGGGTCGCGGGGTGGCGGCCGCCGTGCCGCGCTCGGGGCGTGCATGCGCGCCGCCGCCACCCGCAACAGCCCGGCCGGGGTGGGTCCCGCCGATGAAACGCGTCCGGGTGGGACGGAACCTGTCCTGGTCCATGGCTAGAGTCGGGCTCGGTCACCAGCACGAGCTGGGGCTGATCGACCGCAAGTACGCGCCGAGCGGTTCGGTGGCTGGGGTCGGCGGACGCGTAGGTGGCTGGTATGGACGGTTCCCAGGGCGGCTTCCGCCTTGAGACGGGGGCGACCGGGTTCTGGCACGCGGGCGAGGCGCCGCTGCGTGAGGTCGAGGTCGGGAGGTGCCGGGCCGCCTGGTACGCCGCCGCCTTCGCCGCCGGCGGGCAGCCCGGGGATTTCGTGGAGCGGGCGTACCCGTACGACTTCCACAGTGCGACGGTTATCGACGGGGCCGGTGGACGACACGTGGTGCTGTTCCATGCGCACCAGCCGCTGGTCGCCTTCGTCGAGGAACGGAAGCACGGGTACACCGACGAGTTCCTGGAGCCCCCCGCCTGGGGCGTCGCCGCGTTCGGCGACGCCGGGTTCGTGGTGCCGAGCGCCGCGCAGCTGCTGTCGCCGCTCGGGGAGTGGGACACCTCGGTGCTGTCGGCCGCCGAGCTGAAGCAGATCGCGTACTGGGGGCCGAGGACCCTGGGGGCCGCGCTGTTCAATGCCTGGGATTGACGGGCGGGGCGGGAACAATGGCGGGCGTGGAGCTTTTCGAAGAGGCCGTGGCCGCTCTGTCCGTCGAGTATCCGGGGGACGAGCGGGGGCGCATGCTGCGGTCGCTCGGGGTGAAGACCGGGGGGAAGTTCTACGCCTTCGCCACCGAGGCCGACGTCGTGGTGAAGCTGCCCGCCGGGCGGGTCGCCGAGCTCGTCGGGGCGGGGGTCGGGTCGCCGTGCGAGACGCGGCCCGGGCATCCGATGCGGGAGTGGGTCCGGCTCGTGCCGCAGGACGTGGACGGGTGCCTGGCGTACCTGCGGGAGGCGCGGGCCTTCGTGGCGGCGTCGGCCGCTTCGTGAGCCCCGTCCCGGACCCGGGGCAGGGCCGCACCCGCGTGCCGTGGCGGAGGCCGATGCGGCGGCGTGCCGGGCGGGCGCCGTGCCCCGCCGCCGTGTGGGCGGCGGGGGCGTCGGCGACGGGGGCGGACTAGGCCGTCTCTTCCGGATCTTGCCTGGCCCGCGCCGCCCGGCACCGCACCTCGCCGCCTTGGCGGAGCGCCCGAGTACGTCCAGTACAAGGGCGCCCCGCCAAGGCGCCGATGCACGGCACCGGACGACGCGGGCCTGACCGGCAAGATCCGAAAGAGACGACCTAGCCCTCCGCGCAGATCACGTCGTACGGGCGGCCGACCGCGATCGTGAGTTGCATCGGTTCCGTGGTGCCCGACGGGCATTCGTCCTTCGTCTTGACGAGGCCGAGGACCTTGTACGTGCCCTTGGGGGCGCCCGCGCAGGGGACTTCCTTCGCCTGGTCGGTTATGCAGTCGCCCTTGACCAGCTGGCCGCCGCCGGCGCCCGCGTCGCCGGGGTGATCGCCGGAGAGGTTGCGGCCGCAGACGGTGTTGGTGGGGATGCCGCTGCTCTTGCCGCCGTTGTAGGAGATGCTCACCTTGATCATCAGGTCGGTGCCGGCCGGGCACTGGATCGAGCCGGGGAGGATGCCGGCTTCCTTGATGTCGATGGCCTTGAAGGTGGCGCCGGTGGCGTCGCACTTCTGGCGCCGGTAGCCGTCGGGCTGGTCGTTCGGGTCCGGGCCGCCGCAGTCGCCGACCTTCCAGGCGCTGGAGGTGTCGGAAGAGGACTCCGGGTTGCCGGGGTCGGAGGGCTTGAAGGAGGGGGCGCCCAGGGTGGGGGACGAGGAGGGCTTGCCGTTGCCCTTGGAGTCGTCCGCGAGGAGCACCCGGGAGACGCCGTAGAGGGCCGCGATGACCACGAAGACGACCACGAGGACTGCGGCGGTGTTGTTCTGGCGGCGTGGCGGGGGTGAGGGCGGGGGCGGAAAGGCCTGGTACGGGTTGGACATCGTTTCTCCTGGGGGCGGCGGTGGGGACCGGGGTGTCCGCTTCCGATCAGTGACGCGTCATGGACACCTCATGGTTCCAGGGAGGTGCGGGCGTCGGATCGGTGGCTCGTGAACGCATGCGCGCCCGTCGGGCTGGTGCACGGCGGATGCGCGGCGGATGCGCCCGGAATCGGTCCCGCCCCTGCCGGTTCCGGCCGCTCCGGGCCCCGGTCCTGGCCGCTGCGGCGCCCGCGCGGATACGTTCGGCAGCCTGCCGCCACACCGTGGGCGCACGGCCCGTAGGGACTCGCGGCAGTAGAGGTGGACGGTGTTCAAGCGCATCTCGATCAAAGCCGTGACGGCGGGAACGGCGACCGTACTGGGACTGATCGCCGCCGGGTGCGGGGCGTCGGAAGGTGTGGGCGGTGCGGGGGAAGGCCCCGCACCTCGGGCGCCCGCGGCCGTGACCCCGGGTGCGGTGACCCCGGCCGATGCGGCGCCCACCGATGCGCCCCGGCCGCCGTGACCCCGGGCCCCGGAGTTCAGAGGACGGCGACCGGGGCGACCGGGGTGCCCACCGCGCCGACGAAGGGTTCCGGCATCGCCGAGAGGAGGAAGGCGTACCGGCTTTCTTCTGCACAGGCTGTGGACAACTTTTCGAGGTTCCAGTTCTGACCCTGGTGCATGCCCATCTCGACGAGGTCGAGGGCGTGCACCGGGAGCCAGAGGTTCTCGATCTCCGGCGGGAAGATCTCGAAGGTGAGGGTGTCGTTCGCGACCGCCGCCACGTCCCGGGCGTGGAACCACTCCGGGGTGCGCACGGACAGGCCGGGTGACGGGAAGCCGTAGGCGTGCTTGTCGCCCGCCAGGTAGACCTGGATCTGGCCGGTGCGGACCAGGACGATGTCCCCCGCGCGGACCGTGACCCCGCCGAACTCCTCCGCCTCGGCCAGGTCTTCGGGAGTGACGGCGTGCCCGCCGGGGAGGCGGTCGAGGCCCTTCGCACGGGCCACGTCGAGCAGGACCCCGCGCGAGACGATGTGGCCGGCCTTGTCGATGCCGCTGAACTCGGCGCGGCCGTGCGCCGTGATCGTGGACGCCGGGCGGCCGTTGTAGATCCGGCCCGAGTGGGAGACGTGGGTCAGGGCGTCCCAGTGGGTGGCGGACTGGAGGCCCATCGTCACGGCGTCGTCGCTGCACGCCACCGTGCCCGGGCCGAAGAGTTCCTGGTTGATCTGCACCATCGTGTGCAGCGGATTGATCCGGCCGGGGATCATGCCGGCCTGGACCCCGTCCTCCTTGAGGGGCAGGGCGAGCGGTATCCGGCGGCCGCTGCGGATCTCCGCCGCGGCGGCGCGGACGACCTCGTCGGTGATGAGGTTGAGGGTGCCGATCTCGTCGTCGGCCCCCCAGCGGCCCCAGTTGTTGACGCGCTTGGCGATGTCGTGGAACTCGGCGGGCATGGTCATGGGCGTCGACAGCTCCTTGCGTGGAGAACCGTGGCGGACGTGGCGGACGTGGCGAGCGGAGAGGCGGCGAGCGGAGAGAAGGCAACGGGGGCTTGTGCTCCGGCGTCGGCGTGCCCATAGAATCTAACGGTCCGTCAGAAAACGTGGGAAGGGGCCGGACGTGGGGAACTTCTTGGCAGGCAAAGTCGTCGCCGTCACCGGCGCCGGCCGGGGCATCGGGCGGGCCGTGGCACTCGCCGCGGCCGCCGAGGGGGCCAAGGTCGTCGTCAACGACTACGGGGTGGGCATCGAGGGCGGAGAGCCGACCAGCGAGATCGCCGAAGGCGTGGTGAAGGAGATCCTCGCCGCGGGCGGCGAGGCCGTAGCCGTCGCGGACGACATCTCCACCATGGCCGGTGGGCAGCGCATCGTCGACACCGCCCTCGCGCAGTACGGACGCATCGACGGGGTCGTGTGCGTCGCCGGCATCCTGCGCGAGCGGATGCTGTTCAACATGTCCGAGGAGGAGTGGGACCCGGTCGTCGCCACCCACCTCAAGGGCACCTTCACCGTGTTCCGCGCCGCCTCCGCCGTGATGCGCAAGCAGGGCACCGGCACGCTCATCGGCTTCACCAGCGGCAACCACCAGGGCTCCGTCGCCCAGGCCAACTACAGCGCCGCCAAGGGCGGGATCATCTCGCTCGTACGCAGCGCCGCCCTCGGGCTCGCCAAGTACGGGGTCACGGCCAACGCGGTCGCGCCCGTGGCACGTACCCGCATGTCCGCCAACGTCCCCATGGAGCTCAAGGAGATCGGCGAGCCCGAGGACGTGGCCGCGCTCGTCACCTACCTGCTCAGCGACCGCGCCAAGGCCGAGGACATCACCGGGCAGGTCTACACGATCGCCGGCCCCAAGATCGCCGTCTGGGCGCAGCCGCGCGAACTGCGCGCCGGGTACGCCGAGGGCGCCTGGACCCCGGAGAAGATCGCCGACTTCCTCCCCGGAACGGTCGGCAAGGACCCGATGCCGATGCTGGCCCAGCTGGAGGCCATGGCCAAGGCGGCGGCCGCCAAGGACCGCCCCAACGCCTGACGGGGGGAGCGCCGTGGATTTCGGCTTCGGGGCCGAGGACGAGGAGCTGCGCGGCCACGCCCGGACGTGGCTGACGGAGCACCTCGTCGGCCCGTACGCGCAGGCGGTCGGCCTCGGCGGACCGGGCAGCGAGCACGAGGAGGTCGGCGCCCGGCGCGCGTGGGAGCGCGAGCTGGGCCGCGGGGGCTGGATCGGGCAGGGCTGGGACGTGCCCGCGGGGGCGTACGGGCAGCGGCGGCTCTCGCTGACCGGGCAGGTGGTGTGGGCCGAGGAGTACGCGGCGCTGCGCGCCCCCGGCCGGGTCGGCCACATCGGGGAGAACCTCCTCGCGCCCACGCTCATCGCGTACGGCACCCGGGAGCAGCAGGGCCGCTTCCTCCCCGGCATCGCGGCGGGCGAGGAACTGTGGTGCCAGGGCTACAGCGAGCCCGGCGCCGGCTCCGACCTCGCCGCGATCCGCACGGCCGCCGTCCGGGACCCGGCCGACGGGCTGTACCGGGTCACCGGCCAGAAGATCTGGACCTCGCTCGCCCAGGACGCCGACTGGTGCTTCGTCCTGGCCCGCACCGAGCCGGGCTCGCGCCGTCACCGGGGGCTGTCGTTCCTCCTCGTACGGATGGACCAGCCGGGGCGGGTCGAGGTCCGGCCCATCCGCCAGATGTCGGGGACCTCTGAGTTCAACGAGGTCTTCTTCGACGGGGCGGTCGCGGCGGAGGTCGTCGGCGCGGAGGGCGAGGGCTGGGGCGTGGCCATGGGGCTGCTCGCGCTGGAGCGGGGGGTCTCGACGCTGGTCCAGCAGATCGGCTTCGCGGCGGAGCTGGAGCGCGTACTGGCCTCGTACGCCGCGTCCGGCGCGGCGGCGGGCGCGGACGATCCCGTACTGCGGGATCGGCTGGTGCGCCAGTGGGCGGAGCTGCGCACGATGCGGTGGAACGCCCTGCGCACCCTGGGCGCCGAAGGGGATCCGGGGGCCCCGAGCGTGGCCAAGCTGCTGTGGGGCGGCTGGCACAAACGGCTCGGCGAGCTCGCGGTCGAGGTCCGCGGCGCGGCGGCGACGGCCGGACCGGCCGGGGCGGCCTGGGCGCCCGGGCTCCCGTACGAGCTCGGACTCGACGAGGAGCAGCGGCTGTTCCTGTTCACCCGTGCCGACACGATCTACGGCGGCTCGGACGAGATCCAGCGGAACATCATCGCCGAGCGCGTGCTCGGCCTGCCTAAGGAGTCGCGGTGAGAGGCGTCGTATTCGACGGCAAGCAGGCGCAGGTGGTCGACGACCTGGAGATCCGGGACCCGGGGCCGGGGGAGGTGCTCGTCGCGATATCGGCGGCCGGGCTGTGCCACAGCGACCTCTCGGTGATCGACGGGACGATCCCCTTCCCGCCGCCGGTGGTCCTCGGCCACGAGGGCGCGGGGGTCGTGGAGGCGGTCGGTTCCGGGGTCACGCACGTGGCTCCCGGGGACCACGTGGCGCTGTCCACGCTGGCCAACTGCGGGGCGTGCGCGGACTGCGACCGGGGGCGGCCCACGATGTGCCGCAAGGCGATCGGGATGCCCGGGCAGCCCTTCTCGCGGGGCGGGAAGCCGCTGTACCAGTTCGCGTCGAACTCGGCCTTCGCGGAGCGCACGATCGTCAAGGCCGTGCAGGCCGTGAAGATCCCGGCGGACATCCCCCTCACCTCGGCCGCGCTGATCGGCTGCGGGGTGCTGACGGGCGTGGGCGCGGTCCTGAACCGGGCCCGCGTGGACCGGGGCGAGTCGGTGGTCGTCATCGGCACCGGCGGGATCGGGCTGAACGTGCTCCAGGGCGCGCGGATCGCGGGCGCCACCACCGTCGTGGCGGTCGACGCGAACCCGGCGAAGGAGGCGGTGGCCCGGCAGTTCGGGGCCACGCACTTCATCGACGCGTCCGCGGTGGCGGACTCCTCGGCCGCGGTGAAGGAGATCCTCCCGACGGGCGCGGACCACGCCTTCGAGTGCGTGGGCAACGTCAGGCTGATCCGGCAGGCCATCGACCTCCTGGACCGGCACGGGCAGGCCATCCTGCTCGGGGTGCCCGGCTTCAAGGAGGAGGCGTCCTTCCAGGTCTCCTCGATGTACCTCGACAAGACCATCATGGGCTGCCGGTACGGCTCCTCGCGGCCGCAGCGCGACATCGCGCTCTACGCCGAGCTCTACCGGCAGGGCAGGCTGCTGCTGGACGAGCTGGTCACGGAGGTCTACCCGGTCGAGGACTTCGCGAAGGCCGCCGACGACGCCCACCACGGGCGCGTGGCGCGGGGCGTGCTCACCTTCTGAAGGGCTCGGAAACGACGGAGCTCCCCCGCCGGCGGGTGGTCGTACCCGCCGGTGGAGGAGCCGTCGATCAGAGCGACCGGATCGAGGTCGACGTCAACGTCAACGTCAGTCGAGGACGTCGGGGATCGGCTCGGTGTTGCTGCGCTGCAGCGCCGCACCGGAGCCGGCGCTCGCGCCGAGAGCCCAGTCCATGAGCTTCATGGCGTCCGCGTAGCGCTCCTCGTCGTTCAGCATGACGCCGATGACGGTCTTGCCGTTGCGGGTCGCGGAGAAGACGAGGCACTTGCCCGCGGCGGTGCCGGTGCCGGTCTTGACGCCGATGGCACCCGGGTACGCGTAGCCGGTGGGACGCTCGCGGATGAGCAGGTTGGTGTTGTACCAGGTGGCGTCGGTGGAGGTGCCGCCGCTGCTGTACGACGTGGACTTCACGATCGCCGGGAACGTGGTGCCCATCATGGCGTACTTGGTCAGCTTCGCCATGTCGCGCGGGGTCGTGAGGTTGTTGCCGGTCGGCGAGATGCCGTCGAAGGAGTCGTAGGTGGTCCGGGTCATGCCCAGGGCCTTCGCCTTCGCGTTCATCTGCGCGATGAAGTCCTTGGTGCGCTCCGCCGTGGTCGCGCCCTTGCCGAAGGTGTCGGCGAGCGCGTAGGCCGCGTCGCAGCCCGACGGCAGCATCAGACCGTAGAGGAGCTGACGGACGGTCGGAGTGGCGCCGGCCTTCAGGTGGGCGGTGCTCGCACCTTCCCGGACGACGTAGTCCAGGTACTCCTGCTTGATGGTGACCTTCTTGTTGAGGTCGACACCGGGCATACGGATGATCAGTGCGGCCGTCATGATCTTCGTGGTGCTCGCGCCCTGCCGCTTGGTGTCGGCGTTCTTGGCGTCGAGCGTGGCCCCCGTGGTGCCGTCGATCAGGATCGAGCCCGCGGCCGTGTTCGGAGGCGCGGCGGTCGGCGCGGCCGACGCGGCGGGCACCGCGGCGACGAGCAGGGCTCCCGTGGCGACGCTGACGGCGACGGCGCCGCGCGCGCGGCGCATCATGTTCAAAATCAAGCCAAATCCCCCTGGATGAGTGGAAATCGAGGGGCCGGGACGACAGTGAGGTGTCTCGGCCCCCGGGGGGAGCTTACGCATCGGTAGCCTGCTTTGCGGACGGGTGGGCGCCGGGTGGGCGCGGGACGGGGGCGGGACGGGGGCGCTCAGGCGCTGAACCGGCCGAACCTGCCCTTGTGGAACAGCAGCGGGCCGTCCTCGCCGGCCGCACCCATGGCCTCGACCCGGCCCACGACGATGAGGTGGTCGCCGCCGGTGTGGACGGCGTGGATCCGGCAGTCGATCCAGGCGGGTACGTCGTCGAGTTGCGGCGACCCGGTGGCGGGGGCGGGGCTGTGGCCGACCCCGGCGAACTTGTCGGCGCCGCTGACGGCGAAGGCCCGGCACAGCTCGCCCTGTTCGGCGCCGAGGATGTTCACGCAGAACACCCCGGCGCGGGCGATGCGGGGCCAGGTGGTCGACGTACGGGCCACCATGAAGGTGACCAGCGGCGGGTCGAGGGAGAGCGAGGCGAACGACTGGCAGGCGAAGCCGGCCGGTCCGTCCTCCCCCTCGCCGGGCGGGGCGGTGATGACGGTGACCCCGCTGGCGAAGTTCCCGAGCACGGCACGGAACTCGGCGGGGCTCACGGGGGCGCGTTCGTCCTCCCCGACGGCCCGCAGGTCGGGGCGCGGCAGAACGTCCACGGGCTCCGCTTCCGCCGCGGTGGAGGTGGGGGAGCCTACTGACCTGAGGTATCGGACGACGGTGGCCGCCATCCCTGCGTGTCCCATCACATCCACGATTGAACCTGACGGAGCGTCAGATGGGAAGCCGTGGGACGCCGCGGCCGCCCCCACGTTCCATGACGTTGTGAACTCCCTCGTGCGACACGGGACATGAACGGCACCGGCCTGCTCTGCTCGGCGTGCGGCTTCACCACGCCCGGAAGCCGGGAGTCCCAGGCCGCTCGGCTGCCGGGAGGGCAGTCGTCACCCCTGCTGTCCCCGACCCACCCCGACCGGCCGGCGAGGCGGCTCGGCGAGCTGCTCGCGGGCGGGGCGGGGACGAGGCCTTCAGGGAGGCGGAGGAACGTTCCCCGGACCTGAAGGCCGCCTTCCACGACCAGTTCCGCGACCTGCCCTCCCTGCGGGACGTCCCGGCCCCGTCCTCCGCCCCTGCCCCGTCCTCCGCCCCGTCCCCCTCCACGGCCGGGTAGGTGCCTCCACTCGGGTGAAGCCCCCGTCCGGTGGGCGGCGGGTACGTCCCCGCGCGCGCGGGGTTCGGCATCGTGTCGGGCGCACCCGAATCCTCACCACCTTGGGAGAGTCGCCCATGCTCGGCACCGACTTCCGCACCGGATCACCCAACTGGCTCGACCTCGGCAGTCCCGACGTCGACGCCTCCGCCGCGTTCTACCGGCACGTCTTCGGCTGGGACTTCGTATCCGCCGGGCCCGACGCCGGCGGGTACGGGTTCTTCCAGGTGGCGGGGAAGACCGTGGCCGCGGTCGGACCCCTGACGGAGGGCGGCGCGCCCTCCGCGTGGATGACGTACTTCAACACCGAGAACATCCGCGCCACGGCCCGGGCCGTCGGGGACGTGGGCGGGACGGTGCGCACGGAGCCCATGGACGTGATGGGCCAGGGCTGGCTCGCCCAGTTCACCGACCCGCAGGGCGCGCAGTTCGCGTGCTGGCAGCCGGGGAAGACGGTCGGGCTGGAGCTGACGTCCGCGCCGAACAGCCTGGTGTGGGTGGAACTGCACGTGCCCGACCCCGACTCGGCCATCGCCTTCTACCACGGGCTCTTCGGCTGGCGGCACGAGGAGATGCAGACGCCCGGCATGACGTACCGGGTACTGAGCACGGCGGAGGGCGACAAGCAGATGACGTCCTTCGGCGGGATCGCGCCGTTGGGCGAGGGCGCGGGCGGCGCGTCGAACATGCTGCCGCGCTGGGTGCCGTACTTCAACGCGGCCGACGTCGACGCCGCCGCCGTGGCGATCGAGGGCAACGGCGGTGAGGTGCTGATGCCCGCGGTGGACGTGCCGGGCGTCGGCCGCATCGCCTGGGGCTCGGACCCGGCGGGAGCGGTGTTCGCGCTGCTGAGGCCGGACCCGCGGATGTAGGTGCCGGGGCTTCGTCGTGCGGATCAGCGTCCGAGGTACTTGGGCGTGCGGCGTTCCACGAAGCTCGCCACGCCCTCGTTCGCGTCGGCGGTGGTCATGTTGATCTCCTGAGCGGTGGCCTCGGTGGCCAGTGCGGTCGCCCGGTCACTGTCCAGGGACGCGTTCACGAGCTGCTTCGTCATGGCGATGGCCCGGGTCGGGCCCTGGGCGAGGCGCTCGGCCCACTCGCGGGCGGCGGCCTCCAGGTCCTCGGGTGCCACGACCTTGTTGACCAGGCCGAGGCGCTCCGCGTCCGCGGCCGGGAGGGCGTCGCCGAAGAACATCAGCTCCTTGGCCTTCTGCGGTCCGACGAGGCGGGGGAGGAGGTACGCGCCGCCGCCGTCGGGCACGAGGCCGCGGCGGACGAACACCTCGATGAAACGGGCGGTGTCGGCGGCGATGACGAGGTCGCAGGCGAGGGCGAGGTGGGCGCCGATGCCGGCGGCCGTGCCGTTGACGGCGGCGAGTACCGGCTTCTCGCAGTCGAGGACCGCGGTGATCAGCCGCTGCGCGCCGAGGCGGATCACGCGGGCCACGTCGCCGGCGACGCGGTCGGTGGGGGCGGGCCCTCCGCGGAGGTCCGCGCCCGCGCAGAAGCCCTTGCCGGTGGCGGTGACGACCACGGCGCGGATGGCGGGGTCGGCGGAGGCGTCCGCGAGCAGGGCGATGACGCGTTCGCGTTGGTCCCAGGTGAGGGCGTTCATGGCGTCGGGGCGGTTGAGGGTGATCCAGGAGACGTTGTTGTCCGTGCGGTGCAGGATGGTCGCGTCCTGGGCCGGTGCCTCGGTCATCGCTGAACTCCCGTTCGGGGTGGGTGGACGGTCGACGGATGGTGGGTGGCGAGTGAGTGCTGCGGGTACGGGTGGGTTGCCGCTGCGCGGAGCCGCTCCCCGCCCCGCCCTTCCACCGTTCCCTGGGGCTCCGCCCCCGAGCGCGGCGGCGGGGCGCGGGGGCAAGCGGGGCTGAGCGCAGCGTCAGCGGCAGATGGTGAGGGCGTCCAGTGCCACCGCCCCCTGCCCGCGGGGCAGGACCATCAGGGGGTTGATGTCCAGCTCGGAGAGTTCGTCGCCCAGTTCCAGGGCCATCCGCTGGATCCGGAGGATGACCTCCACCAGCGCGTCCACATCCGCCGGCGGAGCCCCCCGGACCCCCTCCAGCAGCGCGTGCCCGCGCAGTTCGCCGAGCATCGCCCGCGCCTGGTCCTCGCCGAACGGCGGCACGCGGACCGCCGCGTCCCGCAGGACCTCGACGAGGACGCCGCCGAGTCCGACGGTGACGGTGGGGCCGAAGAGGTCGTCCTGGGTGACGCCCACGACCATCTCCACGCCCCGCTCCACCATCTGGCAGACCAGGATGCCGTCCAGCGGGACGTTCTCGTAGCGCGCGATGTCCGTGAGCTCGCGGTACGCGTCGCGGATCTGGCTCGCCGAGGTCAGGCCGATCTTGACCAGGCCCAGTTCCGTCTTGTGGGCCAGCTGCGGTCCCGACGCCTTCATGACCACCGGGTAGCCGACCAGGCCCGCCGCCCTGACCGCCGCCGCCGCGCTCGTCACGAGCTGCTCGCGCGGGACCCGTATCCCGTACGCCCGCAGCAGCTGCTTCGCCGCGTGCTCGCTGAGCTGCTGGCCGGGGCGCATCAGCGCCTGCGCCTTGCGGTACGAGGGCGAGGGCGTGCGGGGCGCGTCCTCGAAGGGGGAGCGGTACCCGGCGGTGAAGCGGTGGTGGCCGAGGTAGGCCCGTACGGCGGTGATGCAGTTGCCGAACGTACGGAAGGTGGCCACGCGGGAGGAGCCCAGGAGGGTGCTGCGGTAGGCCTCCTCGGTGCCGACGGGGGAGCCCCAGATCACGCAGATCAGCTTGTCCGTGGCCTCGGCGGCGTCCACCAGGTCCTGGGCGAGCTTGTCGCTCATCGGGGGGAACGGGCCGGTGATCGGGCAGATCAGGACGCCGACGGACGGGTCGGCCAGGATGGCGTCGATGATCTTGCGGCCGCGCCAGTCGCCGACCGGGTGGCCGCCGTTGTCGACGGGGTTGGCGACGTTCAGGTACTCCGGGATCCACTGGTGGAGTTCGGCCTGTTTGGCGTCCGAGAGGGTGGGGAGGGTGAGGCCCGCCTCCGTGGCCAGGTCCGAGAAGTGGGCTCCGGTGCCGCCGGAGATCGAGTACACGACGACCCCGTCGGCCTTCGGCTTGCGGGCCCGGGCGAGGAGGGCGGCGGTGTCCTGGAGCTCGTCCAGGCCGTCCACCCGGATGACGCCGAACTGGCGCATGGCCGCGTCCACGACGGTGTCCGCGCCGGTCAGCTTCCCGGTGTGGGAGGCGGCCATGCGCGCGCCGGTCTCGGTGCGGCCGACCTTGACGGCGACGACGGGGACCCCGTTGCGGGCGGCCCGGTCGGCGGCGAGGAGGAAGGAGCGGCCGTCCTTGAGTCCCTCGACGTAGCAGGCGATGGCGCCGACCTCGGGCTGCTCGGCGAAGTAGGAGATGAAGTCGGCGGTTTCGAGGTCCGCCTCGTTGCCCGTCGGCGCCCAGTGGGAGAGGCGGATGCCGAGCTCCTGGAGGGTGTAGACGGGCCGGCCCTGGTGGCCGGACTGGGTGATCAGCGCGATCGCCGGTCCGTCGAGGTCGTCGCGGAACTTCTCGAAGGCGTTGAGGTTGGTGTTGGGGCCGAGGAGGCGCAGGCCCGAGCGCTGGACGGCGGCGCCGAGGCGGGCCTGGGCGGCCGCGCCCGCGTCACCCGTCTCGGCGAAGCCGGAGGCGAAGGCGACGGCGAACTTGACCTTCGTCTCGGCGAGTTCCTCGATGACGGGGAGGGGGTCGCCGACCAGGAGGACGGCGAGGTCCACCTGCTCGGGCAGGTCGGCCACGGAGGCGTGGCAGGGCAGTCCGAAGACGGTGGCGCGGGTGGGGTGCACGGGATGGATCCGGGCGCCCACGCGCTCCGCCCACGCGATCAGCTGGCGGGTGATACCGGTGTTCGGTTTGCCCTCGGCGTCGGAGGCGCCGACGACGGCCACGGACTCGGGCCGGAAGAACCGGTCCAGGTCGGGCACGTCGGCATGCAGTGGCCGTCCGCTGACGTCCACCGCGACCGTGTCCTCGGCGGACGGCGCGGCCGTCGAGTGGACGGCCGTTCTGGGGGACTCCCCGCAGGCCTCGACACGTGCGCGGAAGTCGGTGGTGAGGGTGCCGTGAGTAGATCCAAGCATCGTTCCGCCCGCTCCTGCTCGATGAACATCGATGGAACCTCAAATAACTGACGCGTAGTCAGATTACTGAACTGACGCGCCGTCAGGAACAGGGCTGCGCAGGAAAGGTGGTGGAGGTGATGTGTGGAACGGTCGCAGACGCTTAGGGGAAGGTCCAGACTCCTTTCGGTCGGAGTAGGTCGCCCGACCTAGTCGCCGAGGCGCCGCGCCACCGCCTTCGCGATCCGCTCCGCGTCCAGGGCCATTTCCCGGAACATCCCGCTGATGGGGTTGGAGAAGCCCGTGAAGTACAGGCCGGGTGCCCGGGCGGGGGTGCGGGCGCCGTGTACGAGGGGGCGTCCGCGCCCGTCCAGGACGTCGAGGTGCCCGACCAGGCCCTCCAGGGCGCGCCGGTACCCGGTGGCCGCGATCACCGCGTCCGGGCTGATGCGGGTGCCGTCCGCGAGGACCACGGCGTCGCCGTCGAGGGAGTCGACGGCCGCCACCGGCTCGACCCGGCCGGCCCGGACCGCGTCGATCAGGCCGACGTCCTGGACGGGGATCGCCCCCTCCTTGACCCTGCTGTACAGGCCGGTGTCGGGGCGCGGGAGCCCGTACGCCGACAGGTCGGGCACGGACGCCTTGGCGACGAGCCGGCCGAGCCGGTCCACGAGCCGCACGGGCAGCCGTCGGACGAGGATCCCCGTGCGCTGGGCCGGCCAGCCGGCGGTGGAGCGGCGCACGATGTGCGGGGCGGTGCGCACGGCGAGCCGTACCCGCGCCGCCCCGCCCTCGACGAGGTCCACGGCTATCTCGGCGCCGGTGTTGCCCACGCCGACGACCAGCACGTCGCGGCCCGCGTACGGCTCGGCATTGCGATAGTCGGCGGCGTGCACCAGCTCGCCGGTGTACGCGTCCCGGCCCGGCCAGTCGGGCAGCGCGGGCGTGTGGTTGAACCCGGTGGCGACGACCACGGCCGAGGCCGCCAGCACCCGGCCGCCGGTGGCGTGCAGGGTGAAGCCGTCGTGGTCGCCGTCGGCGGGGGTGCCGGTGCCGGTGCCGGTGCCGGTGTCGGTGTTGCCGTCGGCGTCGGCCGCGCGTTCGATGCGGGTCACCTCGACGCCGGTGACGACCTCCAGCTCGTGGAACTCGGCGTACTTCTCCAGGTACCGCACCACGTCGTCACGGGAGACCCAGCGTCCGAAACGGCGCGGCATGGCCAGGCCGGGGAGGGCGGAGAGCCGGCGCGTGGTGTGCAGGTGGAGCCGCTCGTAGTGGCGGCGCCACGAGGCGCCGACCTCGTCGGACTTCTCGACGACCACGGCGCGCACCCCGCGGGCCCGCAACGCGGCGGCCGCGGCGAGCCCGCCGGGGCCGCCCCCGATGACGTACACGGGGCGGGGCTGGGTGGTCATGTCGGGTGCTGTGGGGACTCCGGGCATGAGGTGTGAGCGTATCGCCACGCAGCGTTGATGGGTCGCGGGCAGGGAGTGAATCGATTGCGGATCGGTTACGGGCCGTTTGGCGCGGGGTGCCGCCCGGGCGGGGACCGCGGGTCTGCGGCGGGGTGCCTCCCGCTCCGCGACCGCGGTCGGGGCTTCGCGGTCGACCGCCTCCCTGGGTGGATCCGGAGGAGGGGGAGGCGCCGGACGGGCCGGCGCTCGATCCGTTCTCCGTCCGGGTGGGCGATGTCGGCGCGGCCTCGACCCGACCGGGCCCTTGCGGGATCGCCCCGGATCCGCTGAACTGACGTACCGTCAGATCGATTCGAGGGGTGGGAGCTGCGATGCAGACCATCTGGCTCAGCGGCGCCGAATGGCTCGCCGTGCTCCGGATAGGCCTCGGCCTGTGGTGGCTGGAGAGCTGGCGGCACAAGGACAAGAAGGGCTGGTTCGAACGCGGCACCGGCATCGCCTGGGCCGCCGACGTCGCGGGCAAGCACCGCTGGGCGTTCGTGAAGGGCGGCTTCGAGACGGTCGTCGCGCCCCGCCCGAAGCTGATGGCGTACGTCGTCGTCTACGCGGAGCTGGCCCTCGGGCTCGGCCTCGTACTCGGCTTCCTCACCCCGATCGCACTGGTCGGCGGCCTGCTGCTCAACCTGCTCTACCTGGTGCTGATGATCCACGACTGGGCCGAGCAGGGGCAGAACGCGATGATGGCGCTCATCTCGCTCGTCGCCCTCTTCGCCATGGCCTGGCAGACCTGGTCCCTCGACTCCGCGATCGGACTCTTCCTTTGAACACCGTGCGGTACGACCTCCCCGAGGCGGACGATTTCACCCGGCCCTACTGGGACGCGGCCGCGGAAGGCCGCCTCCTGCTGCGGCGCTGCGCCGACTGCGGGCGGGCCCACCACTACCCGCGCGAGTTCTGCCCGTTCTGCTGGGCAGGCGAGGACCGCGTCTCCTGGGAGACGGCGAGCGGCGGCGCGACCCTCTACACCTGGTCGGTGATCCACCGCAACGACCTCCCGCCCTTCGGCACCCGCGTCCCGTACACGGCCGCGGTGGTCGACCTGGCGGAAGGCCCCCGGATGATGACCGAGGTGGTGGACTGCGAGGCGGCGGACCTCCGCATCGGGATGCCCCTGACCGTCACCTTCCGCGAGGCGGCGGAGGGCCTGGCGGTCCCGGTGTTCCGGCCTTCGGCCTGACGGTCCTGCCGACCCCTCCGCTCACTCCACGCCGAGGTCCTCGCGCATGGCGTGCCGCATGGCCCGGAGGTGGACCCATACCGCCTGCTGGGCCTGGGCCGCGCTCTCGAACGTCTCGTCCGGCCCGGGCTCACCGCGTTCCAGGCGTTTGACCTGTCCGTAGAGCTCGCTCAAGGCGTCGTTGGAGGCGCTCGCCAGGGCGAGCACCTCGCGGGGGGCGATCATCTGCGCCTCGGAGTACCGGTCGCGGTGGGCGTTGCGAGCCTCGTCGAGCGCGACGCGGTCGGCGTCCTCGACGGTGCGCTCCCGCATGACGTGCAGGTGCTTGTTGAGTGCGGTGTTCAACTGCCTTGCTTCCCGGTTGAGTTCCGCATAGCAGGTGCGACGGAGCACGAGCTGCTCACGTATCTCCTGGTGGCCGCGCAGAAGCTCTATCTCCTTGCGCTTGACGCGCTCGGAGCCCCGCTGGGTGAGGATCGCGCCCCCCAAGGTCCCCGCCACGCCCACCACCGCAATGACCACCGACCCGATCTCCATCAACTCACTCTAAGGCCAGAGCAATTCACGCTCCCAGGACCCCTCGGCCGTACGCCGGTACCGCAGCCGTACGTGCCTGCGCGCCGGGTCGCCCTGGAAGAACTCCACCTCGGCCGGGTCGAGTACGTACCGCGTCCACGTCGGAGCCGGCGCATCCGGCTCGGCACCCGCCCGCTCCCAGGCGGCCTGTGCCACCCGTGCCAGCTCCTCCACCGACCCGAGCACCTCGCTCTGCCGCCCCGTGAGCGCGGCGGCCAGCGCGCCGCGCGAGCGCACGGCCAGGTCCGCCCGGCTCTCCTGCGGCCCGCACGCCGTCACCCGGCCCCGGATCCGCACCTGCCGCGCCACGGCCGGCCAGTAAAACCCGAGCGCGGCCTCGGGCTGCGCGGCCAGCTGCCGGCCCTTGGCGCTGGTGGCGTGCGAGGCGAAGTGCCAGCCCCGCGCGTCGGCGTCGTGCAGCATCAGCGTCCGCACGTCGGGCCGCCCCTGAGCATCCACCGTCGCCAGGCTCATGGTGTGCGGCTCGAGCTGGCCGGCCTTGGCGGCCGCCACGAACCACTCCCGGAACAACGGCAGCGGCTTGGTGGGCGCGGCGGAGGTGTCGAAGGCGGGGAGCGGGGAGTCCCAGACGCGCAGGGAGTGCAGGATCTCCCGGAACTCGTAGGCGCTCGTCGCGTCGGCGCCCGTCGTTCCGCCGGCTTCGCTGCTCTCGTTCGTCATGCGGCCAGGCTACTTCGGGCCCGTCGGGATCTTGACCGAATGGCGGGGCGGGGGTGGGGGCTTTCGGCGCCCCGGTCGGTCGGGACCGAAAAGGGTTGGGGCTTTCCCGTCGGTCCCATGGTCCTTCCGCGTCGGGCCGCCCTGTCAAGGGCGCTCCTTCGTCGCGTCGCTGCGCGATGTCGCTGCGCTCCACCCTTGACAGACCGACCCGCCACGGAAAGACAAGGACCAACGGGAAACCCCCAAAAGAACGGGCCGGGAGGAACAGCAACAACCAGCCGGGACAGGAATGTCCGACCCGGCTCCGCGCCGGCAGGCCCCCCAAATGTCGACCACAAGAGCCCCAGCCGCAGGAAGGGCGCCCCAGATCGCTACGCGCTCCTCATTTCTCAGCTTCTGCGGTCCGTCTGGGGCTGATCTCGCCCCAGATCGCTACGCGCTCCGCGTTGACGGCGTCCGACGGCTGTTTGGGGCTGGACATAGGCCGCCCAAGGCCTCGATTCCTCTTCCCTGACCGCGTCCGACGGTCGTCGAGGGGGAAGACGGAGCCAAACGGCGACTATTTCAACCTGTAGTGCAGTCAGGGCAGGTGAGCAGCCAAAATGCTTGAGGTTATGCCCTAATTCATGCGATATGGGTGTGGGTTTTTGGTGTCCATCGTGCTCTCCCGCGGGTACCCGTCGGCTGGGGCGGATATCTGGTCCGAATTCGGGTCCATCAGCCCCAGGAGGGGGTCGGTCGCGGTCGTCGGGAAGCGCGTAGGGATCGTGGGCGGCTTATGTCCAGCCCAAAGCGACCGCCGACGCCGTCAAAGAGAAGCGCGTAGCGATCTGACGCGTGACCAGCCCCAGGCGGACCGCAGACGCTGAGACGTGAGGAGCGCGTAGCGATTTGGGGCGCCCTTCCCCCCCGTCGGGGCTCTTGTGGTCGACATGTGGGGCAGTGGCCTGCTGGGCCGGAGCCGGGTCGGACATTTCTGCTCCGCCCGGTCGTTTCCGTTCCTCCCGGCCCGTTCTTTTGGGGGTTTCCCGTTGGTCCTTGTCTTTCCGTGGCGGGTCGGTCTGTCAAGGGTCGCCGTAGGCGATCGCGCAGCGACGCGACCGCAGGGAGCGCCCTTGACAGGGCGGCCCGACGCGGAAGGACCATGGGACCGACGGGAAAGCCCCAACCCTTATCCGTCCCGACCGACCGGGGCGCCGACAACTCCCTTGTTCCGGTTGGCTGCTCGCCTCCGACCCGGTGGGGCACCCCACCCCCACCCCCGGCAGGCTTCAGGCCCCCCTCACCCCCACCCTCCTCACCCCCCACCCCCCTCACCCCCGCCCCAGCACCACCGTCCCCGACGAGCAGAACCAGCCGCCCGTGCCCGAGGCGACCGCGATTTCCGGGAGGCGGCCGCCGGGTTTGGTGACCTGGCCCGCGCCCGCCTCGCCGCGGAGTTGGCGGACCGCTTCGACCAGCAGGAAGAGGCCGCGCATGCCCGGGTGGCAGGCGGAGAGGCCGCCGCCGTCCGTGTTGACCGGGAGTTCGCCGTCGCGCAGGAGGCGGCCCTTCTCCACGAAGGCGCCGCCTTCGCCCTTGGCGCAGAAGCCGAGGTCCTCCAGGGTCACCAGCGTCATGTACGTGAAGGCGTCGTAGATCTCGGCCAGGTCCACGTCGGCGGGTGTCAGGCCCGCCCGCTCGAAGGCGAGTCGGCCGGAGACGGCCGCCGGGGAGACCGTGAAGTCCTCCCACTCCGACATGGTGGTGTGGGAGACGGCGGTGCCGGAGCCCAGGATCCAGACCGGGGTCTTGGCGGTGTCCGGTACGTAGTCCTCCGCGGCCAGCAGCACCGCGCAGCCGCCGTCCGAGCGGATGCAGCAGTTCAGCTTCGTGAACGGGTCCGCGATCATCTCGGACGACAGCACCTCGTCGACGGTCAGCGGTTCGCGGAACATCGCGTCGGGGTTGGTGGCCGCGTTCGCGCGGGCCTGCACGGCCACCGAGGCGAGCTGCTCCAGCGTGGTCCCGTACTCGTGCATGTGGCGGCGGGCGGCCATGGCGTACTTGGAGATCAGCGTGTGGCCGTAGGGAACCTCGAACTGGAGGGGTCCCCGGGCGCCGAAGGAGAGGTTCGAGGTCCGCCGGCGCGCCTTGATGTCGGCCCGGGCCGTGGATCCGTAGACCAGCAGCACGGCGTTGGCGTGGCCGGCGGCGATGGCGTCCGCCGCGTGGGCCGCCATGACCTCCCAGGTGGAGCCGCCCACGGAGGTGGAGTCGACCCAGGTGGGGCGCAGGCCCAGGTACTCGGCGACCTCCACCGGGGCGAGCGTGCCGAGGCCGGCCGAGGCGAAGCCGTCGATGACGGAGCGGTCGAGCCCCGAGTCGGCCAGGGCGCGGCGGGCCGCCTGTGCGTGCAGGGCGTAGGGGGTCGGGCCGTCCACCCGGCCGCAGTCCGAGAGGGCGACGCCGACGACGGCGACGCGGCGGCGGGGGCGCGGTTCGGGGCGGGATCCGGGTCCGGCCGTGGTTCCAGGTGTGGGTCCGGGTGTGAGTCCAGGCATGAGGGGAAGGTACATCTGACGTCGTGTCAGTTTCTAGAGCCAACCCGCGGCTCCCGCCCCCTGTGCATCCCTCACCGCCCGCCCTAATATGACGCACCGTCAGATACGGGAGGGAGCCCGACGATGGATGCCGCCTTCACCGCGGAGCAGGACGAGATACGCCGTACCCTGCGCGAGATCCTGGGCAAACGCTGCGGCCCCGACGAGGTCAAGGCCGCCGTCCGCACGGCCGAGGGGTACGACCGTGAGCTGTGGCAGCAGCTCGCCCAGCAGCTCGGGCTGCCCGGCATCGCCGTCGCCGAGGAGTACGGCGGGGTCGGCTGCACCCCCGCCGACCTGGCCCTGGCCTGCGAGGAGACCGGGCGGGCCCTGCTGCCCTCCCCGCTGCTGGCCACCGCCGCGCTGTGCGCGCCGCTGATCACCGCCCTCGGCACGTCCGCCCAGCGTTCCGCGCTGCTCCCGCCGCTGGCGGCCGGCACCCTCACCGCCGCCCTCGCCGTACCCGGCCCGTCCCTGGCCACCGCGCTCGCGCTGACCGGCGACAACGCCGCCGGGCCGTGGTCCGGCGGCGGCCGTGCGGGCGGGGTCCAGGCCCGCGCCGCGGAGGACGGGGCCGGTTGGCGGCTGTACGGGGAAGTGCCCCAGGTGCTCGACGGGCACAGTGCGGGCCTGCTGCTGGTCGCCGCGCACACCGGCGGGTTCGCCCGCAGTCGCACGCTGCTCTTCCTCGTACGGCAGGACGCGTCCGGGCTCGTGACCTCGCGGCAGACCACCCTGGACGAGACCCGCCCGCAGGCCCGCATCGAACTGCGGGACGTGTCGGCCGAATTGCTCGGTGATCTCGACGGCGGCGAAGGGGACGGATCCGAAGTGCTCGCCGCCCTCGCCGCCACCGGTCGTACCGCCTCCGTGGTGCTCGCCGCCGAGGCGGTCGGCGCGGCGGCGCAGGCGCTCGCCCGCACCGTGGACTACGTGCAGCAGCGCGAGCAGTTCGGCCGTGCCGTCGGATCCTTCCAGGCGGTCAAGCACCGGCTCGCCGACCTCTACGTACGCGTGCAGGCGGCCCGGTCGGCGGCCTACTACGCGGCCTGGGACCCGGAGCAGGGCGGCCTCGCCCTCGCCCAGGCGCTGGAGACCCTGCGGGTGACCGCCGGCGAGGCCATCCAGCTCCACGGCGGCATCGGCTTCACCTGGGAGCACGACGCGCACCTGTACTTCAAACGGGCGGCGGCCGACGAGCTGCTGTTCGGCCCCGTCCACCGGCTGCGAGCCCACGCCGCGGACCGTGCGGACCTGTTCACCCCCCAGCCGCGGAAGGTGGCCGTCTGATGGCTGTGACCCTCGGAGTCAAGGTGATGCAGAAGGTCTCCTCGACCATGCTGTTCGCCAGGATCGCACCGCATTTCATCCCGGCCATGGACAAGGCCGTGCACAAGCTCACCCGCGGCAAGGTGATGCTCAGCGCCCAGATGCTGCCGGGCGTGATCCTCACCGCGAAGGGCGCCAAGACCGGCGAACCCCGCACGACCCCCCTCGCCTGCATGCCGGAGGCCGACGGGGTGAGCTGGCTGCTGATCGGGTCCAACTTCGGCCGGCCCGGCCACCCGGCATGGACCGGGAACCTGCTCAAGCACCCGGACGCGGACGTGAGCTGGCGCGGCCAGGACATCGCCGTACGGGCCCGGCTGCTGGAGGGGGAGGAACGCGCGGCGGCGTGGCAGGCGGTCCTGAAGTTCTGGCCGCCGTACGCGACGTACCAGGCGCGCATCGAGCGCGAGATCCGGCTGTTCCGCCTGGAGCGTCGCTGATCGCAGGCGGGCGACACGGTCGGAGCAAGGTCAGGGCGCGGCCGGAGCGCGGTCAGGGCGCGGTCAGGGCAAGGCCGGGGCGGCGGACCCTCTCGCAGGGCCCGCCGTCACTTGGTCGGCTTCTTGCCGGTGATGCCGAGGTGGACCAGGAGGGCCAGGTTCGGCTTGAGTTCGGCCTGCTTGACGCCCCAGGTCTGGAAGCCCTTCTGGTGCGAGGCGACCGCGGCCAGCATCGCGACCAGTGAGCCGGCCATCGCCGCCGGGCTGACGTCCTTGTCGACCTTGCCCTTGGCCTGGAGCTCCTTGACCGACTCCGTCAGGGAGTTGGTGACGGAATTGAGGATCTTCATGCGGATCTTGTAGAAGCGCTTGTCGCCCTCGGCCGCGCCGAGGTCCACTACACGCAGGATCGCGTCATTGCGCCGCCAGAAGTCCAGGAAGCCCTCGACGAGCTCTTCGGCGGCGGCCCACCCGGATTTGCCGACCCAGGTGCGCCCCTCGACCAGTGAGGTCAACTGCGCGCCTTCGGTCGCCATTTGCTCGGCGATCTCCAGGACGGCGCCTTCGACGTCCGGGAAGTACTGGTAGAAGGTCGCGGGGGAGGTACCGGCCTTGCGGGCGACGTCGATCACTTTGACGTCGCGGTACGGCGAGGAGCTGAGCATCTCGCTGAGGCAGTCGAGCAGCTTCTGCCGCGTCGCTTGGCCGCGCCGGCCGGCGACACGCCCGTCGACGGTGCGTACTTGTCCTGTCATGCCGTCAGCTTACCGAGGGGTGATCGGGGCGCTATTCGGCCGCCTGCAAATGGGGTTATGGGGCCCCCGGCCTGGCCGGAAAGCGGATTTGAGAGGCTTTGGCGGTGGATTCCGGCCGGGGGTGAACCCGTCGGCGGGTCCTGCGGCGGGTCGCCCGGTTGCTCAGTGTTTCCCCCGAATAGTCTTATCAACAGGCTGTGGACAAGTTTTCGGGCAGATCATGGCCGTGGAAAGTGGGACAGGTGGGAGAGGTGGGACGGTACGCACCCCCGCACAACGGAAGGAACCGGGCTCATGGCCGCATTCGCGGAAGGCGCACCCTGCTGGGTCGACGCCTCGCTGCCGGACGTCGAGGCGGGCAAGCGCTTCTACGGTGAGCTCTTCGGGTGGACTTTCGGGGACAGCGCGGGAGCCGAGTACGGCCACTACACCCAGGCCTACAGCCGCGGCCGCAACGTCGCCGCCCTCGCCCCCAAGCCCGACGGCCGGATGCCCACCGTCTGGGGGATCTACCTCTACACCACCGACGTCCACGCCTGCGCCCAGCGCATCCGGGCCGCCGGCGGTCACATGGTGATGGACCCGATGCCCGTGGGCCCGTACGGGGCCGCCGCGATGGCCGCCGACCCCGGCGGGGCCGTCTTCGGCCTGTGGCAGCCCGGCACCCATCACGGCTTCGAGGCCCAGAACGAGCCGTACACGTACTGCTGGAGCGAGGTCTACACCCGGGCCCGCGACGCCGTCGACGTCTTCTACGCCAAGGTCTTCGGCTACGTACCGGAGGACCAGAACGACGACGAGGCCGGCATCGAGTACCGCGTCTGGTCCCCGCCCGGCAAGGCGCCCGGCAGCGACACCGCCGTACTGGGCCGCAGCCTGATCACCGACGCGTTCCCCGACATCATGCCCGCGCACTTCCTCGCGTACTTCGCCGTCCCGGACTGCGACCAGTCCGTCGCGACGGTCCGGCGGCTCGGCGGGCGGGTCACCGCCGATCCCGTCGACACCCCGTACGGCCGCATCGCCGTCGTCGCCGACAATCAGGGGGCGGTCTTCGGGCTGCTCTCGGAGCCCCGGACGCGCCTGGGCCGGTGACGAGTGGGCCATCCCACCCGACCCGGCGGGCCGTGCCGGGGCCGGACCAGGCGCGGGCCTGACAGAATCGGGGTTGCGCGACCCGGGCGGCGCCCGGAGTGAGACGCTGCACGGGGCATGGCCCCGTACCGGTGGAAGCGGGCCCGGAGCGTGGGTCCGTACGGGGATGTGAAGGGGCGAGTGGTGGAGCAGCTGACGCAGCACGACCCGAGACGGATCGGCCCCTTCGAGGTGCTGGGACGGCTCGGCGCCGGCGGCATGGGGCTGGTCTATCTCGCGCGGTCCGCGTCCGGACGACGGGTCGCGATCAAGACGGTGCGCACCGAGCTCGCCGAGGACCAGCTCTTCCGCGTGCGGTTCACCCGCGAGGTCGAGGCGGCGCGCGCCGTGTCGGGCTTCTACACCGCGGCCGTGGTCGACGCCGACCCGCGGGCGGCGGTGCCGTGGCTGGCGACCGCGTACGTGCCGGCGCCCTCCCTGGAGGAGATCGTCAACGAGTGCGGGCCCATGCCCGCCCAGGCCGTGCGGTGGCTCGCGGCCGGCATCGCCGAGGCGCTGCAGTCCATCCACGGGGCGGGACTGGTCCACCGCGACCTGAAGCCGTCCAACGTGCTCGTCGTCGAGGACGGCCCGCGCGTGATCGACTTCGGCATCGCCAGCGGTGTCTCCAACACCCGTCTGACGATGACGAACGTGGCCGTCGGCACCCCCGCCTACATGTCGCCGGAGCAGGCGAAGGACTCGCGCAGCGTCAAGGGCGCCAGCGACGTCTTCTCCCTCGGCTCGACGCTGGTGTTCGCCGCGACCGGGCACCCGCCGTACCACGGGGCGAACCCGGTCGAGACGGTGTTCATGCTGCTGCGCGAGGGGCCGAACCTGGAGGGGCTCCCCGACGAGCTGCGGCCGCTGATCGACTCCTGCATGCAGATGGACGCGACGCAGCGTCCGACCCCCGCCGACCTCCAGGCACAGCTCGCCCCGCACCTCTTCGAGGGCGACGACGAGAGCGGCACCGCCTCGGCGTGGCTGCCCGGGCGCGCGGTCGCGATGATCGAGGCCCGGCGGGCGGGCAACCGTACGGCTCCCACCACCTCCCTGAACCCGCCGCGCCCGGGCTCGGACCGCAGGCCGGGGGCCGATCCGCGTCCCGGTGCGGACCCGCGTCCCGGTGCGGGCTCCGGGGGGCGTTCGGACGACGCCACGCACCGCCGCCCGCGCGGCGCCGACTCGTGGGTGGACCCGCGCACCGGGCAGGCCCTGCCGCAGCGCCCGGACCGCCCGCCGATGAACCCGGTGTCCTCGGGCGAGCCCGTCCGCCTCGGCGGTTCCCCGGTGCCGATCGGGCCCGGTCCGCGGGCGACGGCCGCGGCCCCGGCCGCGCACGCCTCCGGGGCGGATTCCGCGACCGGCTGGGTCCGTCCGCCGGGCGGCTCGGCGGTGGCCGCGCCCTCGGGCGTCGTCGTACCGACGCCGAGCGCGGCGCCGGACAGCGGGCGCTGGCGGCCGTGGCGCTTCCGCATGTCGAACGAGGTGTGGGGCACCCCGACCGTCGCGGGCGACCTGCTGTACGTCACGTCCTTCGAGGTGCACGCCCTGGACGTGGCGAGCGGCCGACGCCAGTTCAAGACCCGGGACGTGGCCTGGGCCATGGCCGTCGCCGACGGCCGTATCCACGCCTCCGACGGCCCCTCGCTCTACGCGCTCGACGCCAAGGACGGCTCGGAGCGGTGGCGGCTGTCGACGGAGTCCTGGGCGTACGCCGTGCGCGCCGAGCGGGGCACCGTCGTCACCGCGACGCGCGGGGGCGGCGTGCAGGGCTGGGAGGCCTCCAGCGGTCAGCAGCTGTGGCAGCTGAGCGGGGCCCAGACCGACTTCGAGACCCGGGAGGCGGCGCCGGTCCTGCACGACGGCACCGTGTACGTCTGGCAGGACGCCCGGCTGCGTGCGCTGGACGCCCGCTCCGGCCGCGAGTCGTGGTCGTACCCGGTCGGCGACGCGGGCTCCTGCGGCAACGTTCCGGTGCGGGTCACGCCCGGCCCCGACGGCAACGTCTACGTGGCCGCCGGCACCCGCGTGCTCTCCGTCGACCGGGCCTCGGGCCGGGTCCGCTGGCACTTCGAGGCCCCCGCGGTCTTCCTGGCGCCCCCGGCCTTCGCGCCGGGCGCGGCGGTCACGGGCGGCGGGGTGTACCTCGTCGACTACCTCGGCACGGTGTACGCCCTGGACGCGGCCACCGGTCAGGACCGCTGGCGCATCGCGACGGAGGCGCGCTCGTCCGTCGATCCGGTCGTGGTCGAGGCCGGCAACATCCACCTGGGCGCGGGCAGTGCGCTGTACACGCTCGACGCGGTCACCGGCACCCCGAAGTGGCGGTTCGCGGCGGGCGGCGAGATCACCGGCATGCCGGCGGTCGCGGACGGCCGGGTGCACTTCGGCTCCGCCGACCACTGCCTGTACACGCTGGACGCGGCGGGCGGGCAGCTGCGCTGGAAGCTGGCCACGGGGGGCGAGATCACGGGCGCCCCGGTGGCCGAGGCGGGCGTGGTCTACGCGTGCAGCAAGGACCGCTGCGTGTACGCCCTGGACGCCGCGAAGGGGACGGGTACGCGTACGTCCGCATGACGGGCTTCCGGCCCCGCCGGGTAGCGCACGGCACCGGGAGTGACAGGATGGACCCCATGAGCAACGTTTACTTCGACATCAACATCAACGGCGAGGCCGCCGGCCGCATCGTCTTCAACCTCTTCGACGAGGTCGTCCCGAAGACGGCGCGCAACTTCCGCGAGCTGGCCACCGGCCAGAACGGCTACGGCTACGCGGGCTCCGGCTTCCACCGCGTCATCCCGCAGTTCATGCTGCAGGGCGGTGACTTCACCAACCACAACGGCACCGGCGGCAAGTCCATCTACGGCGAGAAGTTCGAGGACGAGAACTTCCAGCTGAAGCACGACCGCAAGTACCTGCTGTCGATGGCGAACGCCGGCCGCAACACCAACGGCTCGCAGTTCTTCATCACCACCGTCGTCACCCCGTGGCTGGACGGCAAGCACGTCGTCTTCGGCGAGGTCGTCGAGGGCTCCGAGATCGTGGACCAGATCGAGAAGCTGGGCTCCCCCTCGGGCGCCACCCGCGCGAAGATCGAGATCGCCGCTTCGGGCGTCGTCGAGGCCTGATCCACCCCGCCTGCCCGGCCGGTCGGCCCCGCCCTTCACCGGGGCCGGGGCCGCCGCCGTTTCCGGGGCCGGTGGGCGGGCTCAGCCCGCCGGGGTGAACTGGCCCGTGCCGACCACCTTGAGGAGGGCGAGGCGCTCGGCGGTGTCACTGCCGACGGGCGGCGTGTAGAGGACCACGCGCTGGTCGCCCTCCGGGGCGAGCAGGACCTGGCAGTCCAGCTCGACCGGCCCGATCAGCGGGTGCAGGACCCGCATGCGCGAGGCCCGGCGCACGGCGACCTCGTGCAGGTCCCAGAGGGTGGTGAACTCCTCGCCGGTCCCCTTCAGCCGCTCCACCAGGCGCGCCGCCGCCGGGTCGCCCGCGCGCCGGCCCACGGCCGCCCGCAGGTCGGCCACGTGCAGCCGGCTGTAGTACTCGTGTTCCTCCGCCGGGTACGCGGCGCGCTGGGCCGGGTCGGCGAACCAGCGCCAGGCCACGTTGCGGCCGTGCTCGGACACCGTGCACACACCGCCGAGCAGGGCTTCTGCCATCGGGTTCTGGGCCAGGACGTCACCGAGGTCGCCGAGGACCTGGACGGGTGTGTCGGGGAGCCGGTCCATCAGGTGCAGCAGTCCCGGGCCGACGTGGTCGCCCGAGGTCCGCGCGGCGGGCGGACGGCGGCCTGCGAGGAGGTGGAGGTGGTCGCGTTCGTCGTCGGACAGGCGCAGGGCCCGTGCCAGGGCGGCGAGCATCTCGGGCGAGGGCTGCGGGCCGCGGGCCTGTTCGAGGCGGATGTAGTAGTCGGCCGACATGCCGGCGAGCTGGGCGACCTCCTCGCGGCGAAGGCCCGGCGTGCGGCGTCGGGGGCCGACCGGCAGGCCGGCGTCCTGGGGCCTTACCCGCTCGCGGGAGCGGCGCAGGAAATCGGCGAGTGCCTCACGGTCGATCTTCATACGGTCATCCTGCCGGATGGCCTGGTGCCCAACCAGGGACTGCCGATCCCAGGGTGAGGAGGGCTCTCCCGGCCCTTTCCGGGCGGCGCCAATGTGGGTCGGGCCGGAGCGAGAACGCCCCGGACGACACCGCCGACACGGTCGGCACCGCAGACACCGGGAGCACATCATGGCCATCGTCGACGTCAACGGCGCGCAGGTCCACTACGAGAAGACCGGCTCGGGCCCCGCCCTGGTCCTGGTCCACGGCACCGGATCGGCCGGCGCGGCCCTCAACTGGGGTCAGACCGCTCCCCGGTTCGCCCCGCACCACACCGTGATCACCCCCGACCTGTCCGGCACCGACGCGACCGTGGACGACGGTGCCCCGCTCACGGCCGAGGGTCTCGCCGCCCAGGTCATCGCCGTCATCGAGGACGCGGTGGACGCGGCGGACGGGCCGGTCGACCTGCTGGGCTTCTCGATGGGCTCCACCGTCGCCGCCACCGTCGCCGCGCTCCGCCCCGACCTGGTGCGCAGGCTGATCCTGGTCGCCGGTTGGGCCCACACCGACAGCGACGAGTACCTGCGCAGCCTCTTCACGCTCTGGCAGGACCTCGGCACCTCCGACCCCGCCTCCTTCGGCCGTGCCGTGGCGATGACCGGCTTCAGCAGCGGGTTCCTCAACGCCATCGGCCGCGCGGCGTTCGAGGCCCTGATCCCCAACATGCCGCCCACCGAGGGCACCCTGCGCCACATCGACTACGACCTGCGGGTGGACATCCGTCCGCTGCTGCCCCGCATCGAGGCTCCCACCCTGGTGATCGGCGGCACCCAGGACATCACCGTCCCGGTCCGGCACAGCCGCGAGCTGCACGCCGCCATCGCGAACAGCTCCTACGCCGAGATCGACGCGGGCCACGTCATGCTCTTCGAGCAGGAGGACGCCTTCGTCAAGCTCGTGAGCGACTTCATTGCGTGAACACCCGCACCACCGGAGGCTCCGCCAGGAGCGCCGTCGTGCGGGCCAGGGCGGCGGCCAGGTGGGGGGAGGCGAGGTGGGCCTGCCAGGAGGAGTCGTCGGCCCATTCCTCCAGGACCACCCAGGCGCCGGGGGCGACCGGGTCCTCGTACGGGCGGTAGGAGAGGTTGCCGGCCTCGGCCCGGGTGGGGGCGACGAGGGCGAGGGCCTGGGCGCGGACTTCCGCCTCCCGGCCGGGGAGGGCCCGGAGACGGGCGATCGCCGTCACGGAGGTCTGCGGGGTGGAGGTCATCGCGCCGACGCCGCCTTCGCCTTGGCCTCGAGGGCCGCGAGCAGGTCCCGGACGAGGGAGATGGTGGTCTCGTCCGTCAGGTTGCCGTCCCCGTCGAAGCGCTCGTGCGATCGGAACACCTGCACCTCGGGCTTGACGACGACGTCGCTGTCGGTCCACACGAACACCTGCCGCAGCGCCAACTGCGCGCGCACGGTGCCGAAGTTGGTGGGCGCGGCGCCCAGGATGGCGATCGGCTTGCGCAGCAGGGGCAGGCCCTCCTGCTTGGTCCAGTCGGTGCTGACCCAGTCGAGGGCGTTCTTCAGGGTGCCCGGGATCGAGTAGTTGAACTCCGGGGTGGCGATCAGCAGTCCGTCGGCCGCGTCGATCCGGCGGCGCAGCTCGGCCACGGCGGCCGGACGGTCCCGCGGGTTGTCGAGGTCCTGGTCGTACGGGGGGATCTCGCGCAGGCCGTCGTAGATCTCGATGTCCAGGCCACCGGGCTGGTGCTTGCGCGCGGCGCGCAGCAGGGCGGTGTTGTGCGAGTCGGCGCGCAGGCTGCCGGAGATGGCAAGGATCTTGAACCCGGACATGACGGTCCCCCTCGGTGAGCGGCGTGGTCGTGGTGACCCCGGCACCGAAAAGACTAAACAGAACGGTTCAGTTCTGCAACTGAACCGTTCGGTAACCTGCGTCAGCGCAGTCGGAACTCCTTCCCGGGTCGGCGGGACGCGAAGAGTTCCGCCTGGTCGTCCGGTGTCAGGTTGCCCAGCGAGATCAGCGCCGGCGCCTGGGACAGGGCCTGTTGGAGCGCGGCCTGCTTCGCCGACCACAGCGCCCGTACGGTGCCCTGCACGGCCCCCGTCGGATGACCGGCCAGGGTTTCCGCCGCCCGCAGGGCCGCCGGGAGGAGTTCCCCGGGCTCGGTCAGTTCCGAGACGAGCCCGATCTCGTACGCGCGCCGCGCCGAGAGCCGCTCGGCCGTGCCCATCAGGGACATCCGGGCCGCCTCGCCGAACGGCATGCGCTGCGCCATGTACACGGCCTCGTAGGCGCTGACCATCCCGTAGGTGGTGTGCGGGTCGAAGAAGCTCGCCGAGGAGGACGCGACGAGGAACTCCGACTCGCCCAGCAGGTAGAACGCCCCGCCGCAGGCCATGCCGTTGACGGCGGCGACCACCGGCTTCCACAGGTCGCCCGCCTTCGGGCCGATTGCGGCCAGCGGATCGTCGACCGAGTACGGGGAGCCGGGCTGCGGCACCTCGACGCCCCGGTCGATGCCCGTGCAGAAGGCGGCCGTCCCCGCGCCCGTCAGCACCACCGCCCGCACGTCGTCGTCGAAGCGGAACTCCCGCCACGTCGCGACCAGTTCGGCGGCCGTCTCCAGGTCGATCGCGTTGTGCCGGCGCTCCCGGTCCAGGGTGACGACCGCGACCCCGGTCGCCTTGTCCCGCTCCACCCGCAGCGTCAAGACTTCTCCAGGATCCAGCGCGGCACGGCCATCCCGTCGACGCTCGTGAAGGTCACCTGGACCCGCGCCCCGATGCGCAGCCTGGCCGGGTCCACGGAGTCGAGCGGGGCGTCGGCGGAGGTCACCAGGTTCCCGGCGAGCCGGATCCGGGGCGCGTCGGCGAGCTCCACGAGGATCACGTTGTACGGGGCCTGCGCCGCGTACGCGGGCAGCAGCGGCGGGTGGGGCAGCACGTAGGACCAGATCCTGCCCCGGCCGCTCATCGGCCGCCACTCGCTGTCGAAGGACCGGCAGTGCGGGCAGCAGGGGCGGGGCGGGAAGCGGAGCTCGCCGCAGGCCGTGCAGGCCTGGACGCGGAGCTCGCCCCGGGCGGCGTACTCCCAGAAGGGCGCGCCGTCCTCGTCGGGGACGGGCAGCAACAGGCCCTCGGCGGAGGGGGACGTGGGCGCGTGCGTGGGTACGGATGCGGTCATGGCCGGCTCAGCTCCTCAGCAGGATCGCGGACGTCGGGACACCCTCGCCCGCCGTCACCAGGCAGGTCGCGGCGTCCGGCACCTGGGCGGTGGAGATGCCGCGCAGCTGCTTGACGCCCTCGTTGATCAGGTTGAAGCCGTGCACGTAGGCCTCGGACAGACCGCCGCCACCCGTGTTGATCGGGAGCCTGCCGCCCATCTCCAGGGCCCCGCCCTCGGTGAAGGCGGCGCCCTCGCCGCGCCCGCAGAAGCCGTAGCCCTCCAGGGAGAGCGGGATCAGCGGGGTGAACGCGTCGTAGATCTGGGCGACGTCCACGTCCTGGGGCCCGAAGTCGGCCTGCTTCCACAGGTGTCGGGCGGCCGTCCAGGCGGGGCCGCTCAGCGGGTCCTCGTTCCAGTAGTTGACCATGCCGTGGTGCTGCGAGGGCAGGCCCTGGGCGGCGGAGTGCACGTAGACGGGCTTCTGGCGGCAGTCCCGGGCGCGTTCGGCGGAGACGATCACGCAGGCGAGCGCGCCGTCGGTCTCCAGGCAGTTGTCGAAGAGGCAGAGCGGGTCGCTGATCATGCGGGAGGTCATGTACATCTCGCGGGTCAGCGGGCGCTCGTACATCATCGCGGCCGGGTTCTCGTTGGCCCGGTTGCGGCAGGCCATCGCCACGTTGAAGAGGTGGTCGCGGGTGGCGCCGTACTCGTGCATGTAGCGGCGGGCCAGCATGCCGATCTCGTCGGCCGGCCGCAGCAGCCCGAAGGGGCGGGTCCACTGGCCGGGGGTGGGCAGCTGGACGGCGGTGTTCTTCCAGGGGCGGGGGCCCGAGCCGCGCTTGCGGGAGCGCCAGGCGACGCCGACGGTGGCCTGGCCCGTGGCGACGGCCGCGGCGAGGTGTCCGACGGTGGCGCAGGAACCGCCACCGCCGTAGCCGATCTTGGAGAAGAAGGTGACGTCGCCGGCGCCGATGGCCTTGGCGACCTCGACCTCGTCGGTCTCCTCCATGGTGTACGAGGAGAAGGCGTCGACCTCGGACGGGTCGATGCCCGCGTCGTCGAGGGCCGCCAGGATGGCCCGGCAGGCCAGTTCCTTCTCGGACTGCGGCAGTCGTTTGGCAAAGGGCGTCTGGCCGATGCCGACTATCGCCGTAGCGTCCTTGAGCGTTGCCGCCATCGCCACCTCCGTGGGTGAGGGGTGCACCGGTACTGCTGACAGCCGCGAAGGCTACAGCTAATCTGACGGATAGTCAGCTACTGGGTTCGCGGAGGGGTGGCACGGATGGGCGACGAGGGGCGCGAGGGCGGGCACGGCGACCGGCACGGAGACCTGCCCGGAGGCTTGCCCGGCGACCGGCGGGAGGACGCACGGGCGGACCTGCGCTGGGGCAGCATCGGCGGGCTCGTCCGGGCGGCAGCCGTACGGTACGCCGACCGCGAGGCCGTCGTCGACGGCCGCGTCAGGATCGACTACGCCCAGCTCGGCGAGCGCGTCGAGCGCGCCGCGGCCGCCTGCCTGGCCGCCGGCGTCGAACCCGGCGACCGCGTCGCCGTCTGGGCCCCCAACACCCTCGACTGGATCGTCTCCGCGCTCGGCGCCGTCTCGGCCGGCGCCGTGCTCGTCCCGCTCAACACCCGCTTCAAGGGCGCGGAAGCGGCCTACGTCCTGCGGCGCAGCCGCGCGAAGCTGCTCTTCATCACCGGGACCTTCCTCGGCACCTCGTACGTCGCCTCGCTGCGCCGCGCCGCCGCCGAGGGCCCCGGCACGGGTCCGCTGCCCGGGCTGCCGCACCTGGAGGAGGTCGTCGTCCTCGCCGAGGACGCGCCCGAGTCCTTCCGCACCTGGAAGGACTTCCTCGCCGGCGGGGACTCCGTCCCGGCGGCGGTGGTCCGCGAGCGCGCGGAATCCGTTCGCCCCGACGCGCCCTCCGACATCATCTTCACCTCGGGCACCACCGGCAGCCCCAAGGGCGCCGTCATCACCCACGGCCAGTCCCTGCGCTGCTACGAGGTGTGGAGCGAGCTCGCCGGACTGCGCGAGGGCGACCGCTACCTGATCGTGAACCCCTTCTTCCACACCTTCGGCTACAAGGCCGGGATCATCGCCTGCCTGATGCGCGGCGCCACGATGGTCCCGCAGCCCGTCTTCAACGTGGACACCGCCCTCGCCAACGTCGCCGCCGAGCGGATCTCCGTCCTCCCCGGGCCGCCCACCCTCCACCAGTCGCTCCTCGACCACCCCCAGCGCGACCACCACGACCTGTCGGCCCTGCGCCTGGTCGTCACCGGCGCGGCCGTGGTCCCGCTCCAGCTCGTCGAGCGGCTCCGCAGCGAGCTGCACATCGCCACCGTCCTGACCGCCTACGGGCTCTCCGAGGCGAGCGGCATCGTCACGATGTGCCGGCAGGGGGATCCGGCGCAGGTCATCGCGGAGACCTCGGGACGGGCCATCCCCGACACCGAGGTGATGATCACGGACTCCGACGGGCAGCCGCAGCCGGCCGGCCGGGTCGGCGAGATCCTCGTGCGCGGGTACAACGTCATGCAGGGGTACTTCGAGGACCCCGAGGAGACCGCGAACACGATCGACGGCGAGGGCTGGCTGCACACCGGCGACGTCGGGTTCAAGGACGCGCACGGCAACCTGCGCATCACCGACCGGATCAAGGACATGTTCATCGTCGGCGGCTTCAACGCCTACCCCGCCGAGATAGAGCAGCTCCTCGGCCTGCACCCGGACATCGCGGACGTCGCCGTCGTCGGCATCCCCGACCCCCGCCTCGGCGAGGTCGGCAAGGCCTACGCCGTGCGCCGCCCCGGATCCACCCTCACCGCCGACGACCTGATCGCCTGGTCACGCCGGGAGATGGCCAACTACAAGGTGCCGCGCGAGGTGGAGTTCGTCGCCGAACTGCCGCGCAACGCGAGCGGCAAAGTCCTCAAGCGGGAACTGCGCACGCGTTGAGTCAGGGGACGAGCCTGCCCAGGTCGATGGCCGCGGGGAACGGCACCGACACCTTCAGCCACTCGCGGTGGATCCCGGTGGGGACGTAGGTCCGGGTGACCGTGTCCAGCTCGTAGACGTGGACGGCGGGCTCGCCCGCCTCGTCCTCGACGCGCCAGAAGTGGGGGATCCCGGCCTGGGCGTACTTGAAGGGCTTGATGGAGCGGTCACGGTCGGCCGATTCCTCGGAGACCACTTCGATCACCAGGACGACCTCGTTCGGAAGGTAGCGGGTGCGGTCGGGATCGTAGGCGACCGTCGCGGCCAGGATGTCCGGCTCGGGACGGCTCCTCTTGTCGAGCCGGACCGTCATCTCCCGCGAGACCTCGATGCCCTCGGGTGCGGCTTGTTCCAGGCTGGTGGTCAGCTTCTGCACGAGCCTGGAGTGCCAGTTCCGCTGAGGGGACATCCTGAAGATCAGCGCGCCGTCGATGAGCTCGGTGTGCCGGGGGGCCTGGGGCAGGTGATCGAGGTCGTCCGCTTCCCAGCCGCTCGGGCGGGGCGGGTACATCCAGTCGGGGAGTTCGGGGAGCTCGGCTGCCATGGTTTCCTCCAGGGGATCCTGGGCCAGCCTACTCAGCCGGGACCTTCGGTATCGGCGTTCGGCCCGGCCCCTCCGGGCGCCGGGCCAGGACCAGCCTCCACCGCGGGGCGCCGCCCGGCTGCCGCCCGAAGTGCTCCAGCGGCACGGTCTCCACCGTGAAACCGGCCGCCCGCAGGTCCTCCCGGACCCCGCTCAGCGGGAAGGTCCGGTAGTACATGACGAAGGGCGGCCGCCACACCGCGTTGCGCACCCGCATCGCCGCGTCGAAGCCCGCCACCGCCCACCACGCCGGCGAGGCGGGCGGCATCGGCGCGCCGATCGGGAACGCGAAGACCCCGCCGGGGCGCAGCGCCCGGTGGACTCCGGAGAACAGGGCGGGCCGCTCGGCCGGCAGGAAGTGGCCGAAGGCGCCGAAGCTCACGGCCAGGTCGTACGAGTCCCCGAGCGCGGCCGGCAGCGCCCGCGCGTCGGCCCGTACGAAGTCCACGCGCTCGTCCGCGTGCGCGCGGGAGGCCTCGGCGAGCATGCCCGCGCTGACGTCCACCCCGGTCACCCGCCCCCGACACAGCCGCCGCAGCATGCCGATCGCCGCGCCCGTGCCGCAGCAGACGTCCAGGCCGGCGTCGAAGGAGCCCTCCCGCTGGGCGAGGGTCTCCTCCACCGCGTCCAGCATCCGGTCCGGGGTGCGGAAGGGGGTGTGGTCGAACTTCGGCGCGAGCAGGTCGTAGCCCCGCTCGACCGAGGTGAGGGCCTGTGCGGCGAGTTCGCGGACGCTCGGCCCGTGGGAGGAGAACACCGTCCCCAGGGTAGTGATCGCGAGCCTCTCGGCGGGGATCGCGGGATCTTCGGCCTTTCCCGGACATGCGAACGCGGCGGCCGCGGTGGCTCCCCCTCCGGGCCACCGCGGCCGCCGTTCCCCCGTTCCCCCGTACCACTGGGTCCCCGGTACCCCCGTACCCCCGTGGGTCCCCAGTGGCGCGGCGCCGCCGTTACGGCAGGGTGCCGGTCGCGTGGTTGTCGAGCGTCACGATCTCCTCGTCGGCCGGGGCCGTGGTGAGCGGTTCGCCCGTGGCGTGGTTGTCGAGCGGCTTGATCTCGATGCCCGTGGCGTGGTTGTCCAGCGGCTTGATGTCGCCGTCGACCGGAAGGATGTTCTCGTTCGTCGTCATCACGCACTCCTGATGGTGGGTCGGGACCCGCTCGGCGATTCCCCCGCGGACCGCCGAGCGGGTTGTCCAGCCGACCCGCGTGCCCCCCGACGCGACGAGTCGATGCACTTACGATGACGGGCGGCGATAAACGAACGATGAACGTCTCATTCAGCGCCCGATCGCGCAGGTCAGAACAGTTCCGGACAGCCCGGTCCGGTTCAGGCCGCTATCTCGGACGCCAACAGCGCACGCACTTCGGCCAGTTCGAAGGAGCCGAGTTGGGCGAACACCGCCTCCGCGTCCCGCCAGCACGCCCGCGCCCGGTCCCGCTGACCCAGCCGCCGCAGCGCCCGCCCGAGCACCATCAGCACGCAGGCCCGACGCCACTCGCCGCCCATCACCCGCAGCGCGACGGCCTGTTCGGCGTGCGCGGCCGCCTGCGTCGCCCTGCCGGCCGACAGGTGGACCTCCGCCAGCCTGTAGTGGGTGATGCCCTCCCACAGTGGCTGGCGGTTGTCGTGGAACAGCCCGAGCGCCTCGGTGAGCTGCGCCAGCGCCTCGCCGTGCCGCCCCGCCTGCGTGAGGGCGATGCCCAGCGCGTAACGGCCGTTGGCCAGACGCAGGGTGAGGCCCATCTGGTCGTAGATGGCGATGCCCTGCTGGGCGAGGTCGATGGCGCTGGGGAGCCGGCCGAGCTCCACGTGGATCCGGGAGAGGTTGCACAGGGCGCTGGCCTCGCCGACGTAGTTGGCGTCGGCGCGGAAGTTGGAGATGGCCTCCAGCAGGTAGCGCTCGCCGTCCGCGTGCCGTCCCTGGTGGAGGGCGATGATCCCGCGGTCGTTGGGCGCCCAGCAGCTGGGCAGCGGGTCGCCGGCCTCGCGGGCCAGGGCCGTGGCCTGGCGGGCCTCGTCGTCGGCCTCGGCGAAGCGGCCCGCGACGAGGTGGACGTTGGTGAGCGTGGTGCGGGCGCGGCCCTCGGCGTACGGGTCCTTCGTGGCCTGGGCGGCGTCGCGCAGGGCCAGGGAGGCCGACTCGTACTGCTTGGAGTTGGCCCCGGATTCGGCCAGGTCCTTCGCGGCCCACAGCAGGTCCACGGCCCGGCGCAGCACCGTCGAGTCGCCGCCCCGTACGGAGGCCTGCCGTACGCATCCCAGCAGCGGGTCGGCCTCCTGGTACAGCCAGTCCATGGCGGCGCGGGAGTCGGGGAAGACCAGGCCGGGGTAGTGGGTGTCGGAGAGGTGCGCGGGGAGCCGGTCTCCGGGGCGTTCCAGGGCGTAGACCCCGGAGGCGGTGGCCAGGTAGAAGTCCAGCAGCCGGTCCAGGGCGGCGTCCCGGCTGCTCGGCGGCTGCTCGTCGCGTTCGGCGCACGCACGCGCGTAGAGGCGTACGAGGTCGTGGAAGCGGTAGCGGCCGGCGGCGGCGGATTCCAGGAGGGAGCAGTCGACTAACGCCTCCAGGAGGTCCTCGGTGTCGTACTCGGGCAGATCCAGTACGGCGGCCGCCGCCGAGAGCGAGATGTCGGGCCCGTCGGCGAGGCCCAGCAGCCGGAAGGCGCGCTGCTGGGCGGGCTCCAGCTGGCCGTAGCCCAGCTCGAAGGTGGCCTTGACGGCGAGGTCGCCGGCCTGGAGTTCGTCGAGGCGGCGGCGTTCGTCGGCGAGCTTCGCGGCGAGGACGGACACCGTCCAGGTGCGGCGGGCCGCGAGGCGGGAGGCGGCGATGCGGATGGCCAGCGGCAGGAAGCCGCAGGCGCCGACCACGTCGAGGGCGGCCTGGCGTTCGGCCCCGACCCGCTCCGCACCCACGATCCGGGTGAAGAGCTGGAGGGCCTCCTCGGGGCTCATCACGTCGAGGTCGACGAGGTGGGCCCCGGCGAGACCCGCCATGCGGACCCGGCTGGTGACCAGGGCGGCGCAGCCGGCGGTGCCGGGCAGCAGCGGTCGCACCTGGGCGGCGTCGCGGGCGTTGTCGAGCAGGACCAGGACGCGGCGGCCGTCGAGGGCGGAGCGGTAGAGCGCGGCGCGTTCGTCGGCGGTGTCCGGGATGGAGGCGTCGGGGGTGCCGAGGGCGCGCAGGAAGGCGCCGAGGACGGCGACGGGCTCGGCGGGCCGCGGCTCGGTGCCCTGGAGGTCGACGTAGAGCTGGCCGTCGGGGAAGTGGGCTCGGGCGGTGTGGGCGACGTGCACGGCGAGGGTGGTCTTGCCGACGCCGCCGATGCCGGCGAGCGCGGAGACGGCCATGACCCGGCCTTGGGCGCCACCGCCCAGGATGGCGCCGAGCTCCTCGACGAAGCCGGTGCGTCCGGTGAAGTCGGGCACGGTGGCCGGAAGTTGGGCGGGCCTCACGTGGACGGCCGCGGCGGCCGGCGCCGGGTCCTCGGCGCGGGCCAAGTCGGCGTCGGCGTTGAGGATGCGCTGCTGGAGGGCGGACAGTTCGGGGCGCGGGTCGACGCCGAGCTCGCCGGCGAGGAGGCGGCGGGTGTCCGCGTAGACGGCGAGTGCCTCGGCCTGCCGGCCGCTGCGGTAGAGGGCGAGCATCAGCAGCTCGCGCAGGCGTTCGCGCAGCGGGTGGGCGGCGGTGAGGGCGGTGAGCTCGGAGACGGCCTCCGCGTGGTGGCCGACCTCCAGGTCCAGGTCGAGGCGGGTCTCCAGCAGTTGCAGGCGCCACTCCTCCAGCCGGGTGCGTTCCGTCTCGGCGTGCGGGCCGGGGACCCCGGCGAGGGGTTCGCCGTCCCACAGGTCGAGGGCGCGGGTCAGGAGCGTACGGGCGCGGGCGCGGTCGCCGGCCTCGCGGGCCGCCTCGGCGTCGTCGGCGAGGCTGCGGGCCACGCCGAGGTCGAGGGTGGCGGCGGAGCGCAGGCGGATGGCGTAGCCGCCGGATTCGGAGACGAGCAGCCCGGGGTCGAGGACCTTGCGCAGCCGGGAGGCGTACGTGCGGATGGTGGCGAGGGCCTGCTGGGGCGGGTCGTCGCCCCAGATGGCGTCGATGAGTTCGGGGGCGGTGGCGGTACGGCCGCCGCGCAGCAGCAGCGCGGCGAGCAGGGCGCGCTGCTGGGGCGTTCCGGAGGGCAGCACGTCGCCGCCCCGCCAGGCGCGGATGGGGCCGAGGACGGAGAACCGCGAGTCCCCTGCGGGGGTGCTCGCGGGCGCCGGGCTCGACCGGGGCGCGGGGGCGTCCGTGCCTGCGGCGGGCGCGGAGGCCGCGCCGACTGCGGCGGTGCCGGTGCCGGTGGCGGCTGCGGTACGGGGTGCGGTGCCCGTGGCGGCGGGAGCGGCGGTGGAGTCGGGCTGCGGCGCGGGGGTGGGCGCTGCGGCGCCGGCTGCCGGGGTTCCCTCGGGGAAGGGGGCGGGCGCAGCGGCGGCCGGGGGCGCCGCAGTGCCCGCGAGGGGTGCGGCGGTGGCCGGAGTGGCTCCCGGTTCGGGTGCGGCCGCAGCCGCAGGGGCGCGCCGGGTCGTACCGGGGTGCCGCCGTGGGCTCGGGATGGCCGGTACGCCGTCCATCTGTCCTCCCCCTGCCTTCCGTCGGTGTAAGGGTCAGTCTGCCCTGTCTTGCACGTACACGTCAGCCCGTCCCGGACCGATCGGCTCCCAACTAGCTGACGGTTCGTCAGATCAGCGCTACCGTAGGGGTCATGGAGACCTTCCCGAAGATCATCTCGGTGGACGACCACACGGTTGAGCCCCCCCACGTCTGGCGGGACCGGCTCCCGTCCAAGTACAAGGACACCGGTCCCCGCGTCGTCCGCGCCCCCCTGAAGGAAATGACCTTCCTCGGCGGCAAGTTCGCCCCCGTGATGGGAGCCAAGGGGGACGACGGCCCGATCGGCGACTGGTGGGTGTACGAGGACCTGCACCGGCCGCTCACCCGCCTCGACACGGCCGTCGGATACGACCGCGACGAGATCAAACTGGAAGTCATCACCTACGAGCAGATGCGCCCGGGCTCCTTCTCGGTTCCCGACCGCCTCGCGGACATGGACGTCAACCACGTCCAGTCGGCGCTCTGCTTCCCGACCTTCCCGCGCTTCTGCGGCCAGACCTTCACCGAGGCCAAGGACCGCGAGCTCGGGCTGCTCGGCGTCCGCGCCTACAACGACTGGATGGTGGAGGAGTGGTGCGGCCCCGAGGCCCGCGGCCGCCTGATCCCCCTCACCCTGATCCCGCTGTGGGACGCGCGCCTCGCCGCCGCCGAGGTCCGCCGCAACGCCGCCCGCGGCGTGCGCGCCGTCGCCTTCTCCGAGATACCCCCGCACCTCGGGCTCCCGTCCATCCACACGGACGAGTGGGACCCGTTCCTGGAGGCCTGCGACGAGACCGGCACGGTCATCGCCATGCACATCGGCTCGTCCTCGCGGATGCCGTCGACCTCGGCGGACGCCCCGCCGGCGGTCGGCTCCACCATCACCTTCGCCAACTGCTGCTTCTCGATGGTCGACTGGCTGATGAGCGGCAAGTTCGAACGCTTCCCGAACCTGAGGATCATGTACGCGGAGGGCCAGATCGGCTGGATCCCGTACATCCTGGAACGCGCGAACGTGGTGTGGGAGGAGAACCGCGGCTGGGGCGGCGTCGCGGACAAGGTCCACCGGCCGCCGTCGGAGCTCTTCGCCGAGCACGTCTTCGGCTGCTTCTTCGACGACGCCTTCGGGCTCAAGAACCTCGACTCCATCGGTGTGGCCAACGTCCTCTACGAGACGGACTACCCCCACTCGGACTCCACCTGGCCGAAGTCCCGCGAGGTCGGCGAGGCGCAGATGGGCCACCTGGCCCCGGACGTCGTGGACCGCATCGTGCGCGGCAACGCGATCGACCTGCTCGGTCTGACCCCGGACGGGCTGTGGGCGGGCGCGTAGCCCCGGGCTCGGCTTGGCCCGGTCCGTGTCCCCCGCCGGGCACGGGCCGGAGCGGAGCCCCGATCCGTGAGCCGCACCCGCCCACGTGGTCGAACTCAGCTCCGGGCCGGTGAAGCCGGCCCCTCCGGAGTTCGAGCAGCAGCCGGGTGAGGTCGCCGGGACACGAGCAGCAGCGTCGCCACGGCCAGGCCCGCCGCGGCGAGCAGCGGCAGCAGGACCCGTACGTCCGTGAACGCCACCAGCCCCGCGCCCAGCGCCAGCGCCACCGCGTTCGGCACGAAGAGCACGGTGTTGGCCGTGGCGGCGGCGCGACCGAGGACGGCGTCGGGGACCTCGCGCTGCACCGCCGTCAGCGCGGCGATCAGCACGCACGGCAGGCCCGCGCCGATCGCCGCGCTGCCCACCAGCGCCACCGCGTCGTACGGCACCGCCCTGACCCCGGCGCCCAGGGCGAACAGGGCCGTCCCCGCGGCGGCGAACAGCCACCCCGGCAGCCGCCGCAGCAGCGGCCCCGCCGCGAGCCCGGCCACCACGGAACCCGCGCCCTGCACCGCGTACAGCAGCCCCACGTAGGCCGGGGGGCGCCCGAGCACGCCGTCCGCGACGGCCCAGACGGCGGCGCCGTTCAGCCCGGCCAGGAACATCACGGTCCCGCCGGCCAGGAGCAGTGGTCGCAGCGTCCGCGACCCCCACAGCCGGCGGGCGCCCTCCGCGAACCCGCCCGGCGCCGGGCCGCGTTCGGGAGCCGCCCCGCCCGCCCGCACCCGTAGGAAGATCCCCGCCGCCAGCGCGAACGTCACCGCGTCGAGCAGCGCCACCGAGGCCCCGCCGTACCGGGCGAACAGCCCCGCGCCCACCAGCGGCGCCAGCAGCTTCATGCCCTCCCCGGCCGCGAGCCGCAGTCCGCCCAGGTCCCCGAGCAGGCGCGGCTCGACGGCCTGCGCGACCAGCGCCGCCTCCGCCGCGTCGTGCAGGGTGCCGCAGATCCCGTACACCAGCAGCACCGCGAACAGCAGCCACACCCGGTCCGCCGAGTCGAGCAGGAGCAGCACCGGCAGCAGCGCCGCCATCAGGAGGTCCACCGCGACGATCACCGGCCGCCGTGGCAGCCGGTCCACGAGCGCCCCGAGGGCCGGGCCCGCCAGGACGGGCGCCCACATCGCGAAGGCGGTGAGTGCCGCGAGCGGGTCCGAGCCGGTCAGCGACTTCACCCACACCCCGGCGACCAGCCACATCGCGCTCGTCCCGAAGCCGGACACCACCACCCCGGACAGATACAGCCCCGCGTCGCGATCCCGCAGGACGCGCATCGTTCCCCACCTGCTCATGGGGCCAGCGTGCGGCTAAGGGGGGTGCGGCGGGATCGGGCAACTGCCCTACCCGTTAGCGGATCGAGGGGGTCGGGGTGCCCGTGATCACCGGGCGGACGCGGGTCAGGAGGAGCTCCAGGAAGCGGTCCGGGCGCCGGATCCACGCGAAGTGGCTCGCGTCCTCGATCAGTTCGAACCCCTTCACCGGCGCCTCGACCGCGTCGAAGTACGCCTTGGCCCGCGCCGCGGGGGTGATCACGTCCAGCGCGCCCTGGAAGACGAAGAACGGGATCTCGAAGCGCGTCCCGTCGGCCCAGTCGTCGAACCCGGCCGCCCCTTCCGTGACGGTCTCCGAGAAGGACTGGGCCTGGAAGTACGCCTTGATCCGGCCGAGGGTGTACAGCGGCGACAGCCACATCGACCCCAGGACCACCTTCTTCACCGTGTCCAGGGTCAGCGGGTCGCTGCCGGCGCAGAGCTTGTCGTACGCGGTCCGCTGCGCCCGGGTCCACTGCCCGGGGTCGGACCCGATCGCTTCGATCTCCGCGGCCTGCCTCGTCTTCCCGGCCGCCCGCAGCCGCTCCAGCGTCGCCCGGTAGGCGGAGGTGTCCCGGCCGGCCTCGTGGACGTTCTGGTCGGTGCCGACGTACGCCGAGTAGAGCTCGGGGTGGTTGCGGGCCAGGCGCAGCCCGAAGACGGTGCCGAAGGAACTCGGCACGAGCACCACCCGCTCCACCTGCATCCTGTCCAGGACGTAGCGGGTGACCTCCAGGGCGTCCTCGTAGAGCCGGTCGAAGGTGACCGGCCCACCCTGGGTCGCGGCACCGCCGCGGGCGAAGGTCAGGCCGGCGCCGCGCATGTCCCAGCGGACGAGGGTGAAGTGCTTCTCCCACTCCCGGGTGCGGGCCCCGTAGGGGGAACTCGCGGCGCCGGGCCCGCCGTGGACCTCCAGGAGCACGGGGTTGGCGCGGTCCTCGCCGCGGATCGAGATCCACTGCTCGATCCCGCCGATGCGGACGAAGCGCTGCTCGTCGATGCCGGTGGGCGAGTCGATCCGCATGAGGGCGGCGTTGGCGGACCGGCGGACGGCGCGGTGGCCGAAGAGGACGGCGACGGGCGCGGCGAGCGCGGCGGTGGTGGCGGCGAGGATGACACCGATCATTACTGTTTCCCCCAGACACTGTTTTGGCTTCGAGGGAAGGGTACGCGAGATCCGCGATCTGGCAAGGCGTCAATTCCGTTGCGGTGGGGTGGGTTCGGCCGAGTGCGGCACCGGTGCTCGGCGGGGCGGCCCACGCCCGTACCCCCGCGCCGGCGGGGTCGGGTGTGTGGCGGGGCGCCCCCGCAGGGCGTCGAACGAAACCCGCTCGTCTTGCCGGTGCCGCACCCCGTTCGACGCCCGAGGAGGTGCCCCGGCGCGCGCCCGGCCCCGACGGCCCACCCTGCGGCCCGCCCTCGGCCGGGGTGCCGCTGCGCGGAGCCGGTCCCCTACCCGCCCTTCCACCGTTCCCCGGGCTCCGCCCGGACCCGTCCTGGGGCTCCGCCCCAGACCCCGCGCCTCAAACGCCGGCGAGGCTGGAGGGTGGCCCCGCGCCTCGAAAGCCGGCGAGGCTGAAAAGGTCCCCCGCGCCTCAAACGCCGGCGAGGCTGGAGGGTGGCCCCGCGCCTCGAAAGCCGGCGAGGCCGGAAAGGTCTCCCGCGCCTGGAAAGCCGGCGAGGCCGGACGGTGCCCCGCGCCTCAAGCGCCGCCGCGCACCGGAGTCCCGGGCCCTGCGGGGACGCCGCCGCGCACCGCAGTCCCGGGCCCTGCGGGGGCGCATCGCACACCGGCGTTCGGGGCCCTGCGGGGGCGCACCGCGCACCGGAGCCCCGGGCCCTGCGGGGGCGCACCGCGCACCGGCGTTCCGGCCCCTGCGGGGGTGCGCCGTGCATCGGATCCGGTGGTGTGGGAGTGCCCGCGCACGCGGGCCCGGCGGGGTTCGGTGTGCCCTGCGGCCGCAGCGTTAGCATCGGGGCATGCCCGAACTCGAACTGCTCCGTGTCGACCACGCCCCGGCCCTGCTCGCGTTCGAGCGGGAGAACCGGGCGTACTTCGCCGCCTCGGTTCCCGACCGGGGCGATTCCTACTTCGCGCACTTCGACGAGCGGCACGGCGCCCTGCTGGCCGAACAGGCCGACGGGCTGTGCTTCTTCCACCTGCTCGTCGGCGACGACGGGGAGGTGCTCGGCAGGGTCAACCTCGTCGACGTCGAGGACGGCTCGGCCGAGCTCGGCTACCGGATCGCCGAGCGGGCCGCCGGCCGCGGGCTGGCCACGGCCGCCGTGCGCGAGGTCTGCCGGCTCGCCGCCACCCGGTACGGAGTGACCACGCTGCGGGCCGTCACCACGCTCGACAACACGGGCTCCCGTACCGTCCTGACCCGCACGGGCTTCGTGTCCACCGGTGAGATTCCCGTGGACGGCCGCCCGGGCATCGGCTTCGTCCGGTCCGAGCCCGGAACCCGCTGATTCCGTCCGGTACGAAGCCCGCCACGCCCCGCCGCGCCCTTGCAACGTGCCCGCCGCCAAGGCATGCTTCGCCGGGGCAAAGCGGAAGGATCATCATGCCGGTGGACAGGCGGAACGTGGTGACGGTGGTGCTGTGCGCCTTGGCGGCGCTGGGCGCGTCCGCGGCGGTCGCCGAGTTGGTGCCGCCGCCCGAGGGGGCCCCGCCCGCGCGGGCGAAGTCCGCACCGACCGCTTCGCCGACCGCCTCGTCGCGTTCGCAAGCTTCGCCGAAGTCTCAGCTCGCCTCGCCGATGCCCGCGCCGGTGACCCCCAAGCCCGGCGGCCCGGCCGCCTTCACCGGGGCCCTGTTCACCGGCGGCCTGGACGGGGACCACTTCTGTACGGCGACCGTCGTGCGCAGTCCGGGCAAGAACCTGATCGTCACCGCCGGCCACTGCCTGCTGGCCGGGGACCAGACCAAGGGCGAGGGCGGTGCCGTCTTCGCACCCGCGTACGCCAACGGGTTCGCACCGTACGGGACGTGGAAGATAGAGAAGGTCTTCGAGGACGAGCGCTGGGCCGAGGGCACGGACGACGACTACGACCTCGCCTTCGCCCGCATCCTCCCCGACGACAAGGGGCGCAACATCGAGGACGTGACCGGCGCGGCCGCCCTCGACACCACAGGCCGCACCGCCGAGGAGGTGACCGTCACCGGTTACCCGGCCGACCGCAAGGTGCCCCGTACCTGCACGGCGGTGGCGGTCCGCCTCAGCGACACCGAACAGCGCTTCGACTGCGCCGACTTCCCCGGCGGCACCAGCGGCAGCGCCTGGATCGCCCGCGACGGGAAGATCGTCGGCATCCTCACGGGCGGCGACACCGACGACGAGTCGACCAGCACGGTGCTCGGGGAGTACGCCGCCTCGCTGTACGCCAAGGCCACGGGGAAGGGCTGAGGGCGCGACGACCTAGGCCAGCAGCCCCAGGTGGACCGGTTCCGCCGGGGCATCGGCCAGCAGTTCCGGGAGGCGCGGCGGCCACAGCGGTTCGCCGAGGGCGGCCAGCCGTTGCGGGGAGAGCCACTGCCAGTGGATGCCGGGGTACTCCAGCACCGGCTCGCGGTGCGGGCCCCGGGCGAGGTAGATGTGCTCGTGCTGGCGCACCGGGATCCCCTGGTGCGTGAAGTCGTGCTCCCAGGTGCACAGCAGGCGCTCGGGTTCCAGGTCGGTCCACCCGGTCTCCTCGCGCAGCTCGCGCCGTACGCACTCCTCGGGGCTCTCGCCGGGATCGATGCCGCCGCCCGGAGGCAGCCAGTGGATGCCGACCTCCACGTTGTTCTCGCGGAAGAGGAACACCGAACCTTCGGGGGAGACGATGACAACACGGGCCGCGTGACGTGGAGTTCGAGTGCGCATCGATCCAGCGTACGCCGGGGGGCGGAGGCGGGGAATGCGTTTTGTCCCCCTGTCTCCGACCGCCCCGTGCACTCCTCTCTCCGCCCGCCCCGCACGCCCTGCCTCCCCCGCCCCGGGGCCCGCCTACCCCGCCGCCAGCGCCAGCGTCGGCGAGAGCCGGGCCGCGCGCACCGCGGGGTAGAGGCCGGCCAGCGTGCCGATCGCCAGGGTCGACGCGAAGCCGCCCGTCACCGCCCACAGGGGGACCACCCAGGGCAGGTCCCCGGCCCGGGCGTAGACCGCCGTGGCCGCGCAGCCCAGGGCGATGCCCGCCAGGCCGCCGAGCCCCGACAGCAGCAGGGACTCGGTGACGAACTGGATCCGGACCTGGCCCTTGGTGGCGCCCAGCGAGCGCCGCAGGCCGATCTCGTGGCGCCGCTCCAACACTGAGATGATCATGGTGTTGGCCACCCCGACCCCGCCCACCAGCAGGGCGATCCCGCCCAGCCCCAGCAGCAGCGTGCTGAACGCGCCCTCCGTGGCCGCCTTCGCCTGCAGCGCCGCCGAGGGGTCGGTGACCGCGACCGCGCTCGGCGTCTGCGGGTTGGCGGTCCGCGCGACGAGCTTCCTGACCGCCGCCACCCGGTCGTCCGCCGAGCGCTCGTACACCGCCGTCGGGTGCCCGTCGAAGCCCAGCAGCCGCTGCGCCGCGTCCCAGCCGATCAGCGCGGACCGTTCGATCTCCGGGGCCAGCGGGACCGGGTCCAGGATGCCGATCACCGTGAAGTACCGGCCACCGATGAACACCTGCTGCCCCGGCCCGGTGATGCCGAGGCGGCGCGCGGACACGTCGCCGAGCACCACCGCCGGGTACCGGCCGGTGGCGTCGTCGATCCATGTCCCGCGGCCCGTCCGCGCGCGCAGGGTGCCGAGCAGATCGTCCTTGGTCGCCTTGAGCACGATCCCGCCGGTCTCCTCCTTCGGGACGTTCTCGGAGCGGCGTACGGACTCGGGCACGTCGCCGGTGGTGCCGACCGACTCGACGCCCTCGATGCGGGAGATCATGCCGGGGGATTCCTTCGGCAGCTTGGTGTCCTGGCCGGTGAACATGCCCTGGCCGGGCGTCACGACCAGCATGTTCGTGCCGAGCGCGTCGAGTTCCCGCAGCAGTTTGGCCTGGCTGGACGACGAGATCCCGACCACCGCGATCATCGTCGCGATGCCGATGGCGATGCCGAGCGCGGACAGGAAAACCCGCATCGGACGCGACCGCAGACCGGCCGATCCGACGTGCAGGACGTCCCCGGGGGAAAGCCTCGGCGGGGTGAGCCGCCGGGCGCGGGCACGGGTGTCCGTGCGAGCACCGCTCATGAGCGCACCACCCCCGCCCCGTTCCGTACGTCCGCCACGATCTCCCCGTCCCGGATCCGCACCTGACGCGGCAGGCTCGCGGCGATCTCGTTGTCGTGGGTGATCACCGCGATCGTGGCGCCGTCCCGGTTGAGTTCGTGCAGCAGCTCCATCACCGATTCCCCGGAGGCGGTGTCCAGCGCGCCCGTCGGCTCGTCGGCCAGCAGCAGGTCCGGGGCGCCCGCGACCGCACGGGCGATGGCCACGCGCTGCCTCTGCCCGCCGGACAGCTCGTGCGGCCGGTGGTCCAGCCGGTCCCCGAGGCCGACCCGTTCCAGGGCGGCGGCCGCCCTGCGACCGCGCTCGGCGCGCGAAAGGCCGGAGTACAGCAGGCCCTCGGCCACGTTCGCCCGGGCGCTGATGCCCGGCACCAGGTGGAAGGACTGGAAGACGAAGCCGACGTGCCGCGAGCGCAGCGCCGACAGCGCGCGGTCCGACAGGGCCGCGACGTCATGGCCGGCGATGCGCACGCCGCCTGCCGTCGGGCGGTCCAGGGTGCCGACGATGTGCAGCAGCGTGGACTTCCCCGACCCGGACGGGCCGACGATCGCCAGCAGTTCGCCGCGGCGGACGGTCAGGTCGACCCCGCGCAGGGCGGCGACCCCGCCCGGGTACTCCTTGGTGACCCCGGTCAGCTCCACGACCGTTCCGATGCCGCTCACAGTTTGGGTATCCCCACCTGCATGCCCTCCTTGAGGGCGTCGCCGGTCACCTCGACCCGGCCGTTGCCGAACATGCCCGGTTCGACCTTCACCTCACGCGCCCTTCCGTCCTCCACGACCTGGACGCCGAAGCCGCCGCCCGCGAGGGCGAGCAGCGCGCCCACCGGCACGGAGAGCACGCCCTTGCGGGTCTCCCCGGTCAGGCCGACGGTCACCGGTGACTGGTCCGGGGCGTTGACCTCGGCAGGCTTGTCGAAGGTGACGGACACCTCGACCCTGGCCTTCTTGTCGCCTCCGCCTCCGCCGGCGCCCGCACCGCCGCCCGCACCGCCCGCGCCGTCGCCCCCGTCGCCCGAACCGGCCGCGGTGCCCACCGAGTCGACCTTGCCGGTGGCCGTCGCCCCTCCCGGCAGCCGGACCGTGACCGGCTCGCCGACCTTCGCCGCGGCCGCCTTGGCCGCCTCCAGTCGGAAGCGGACGATCCGCTCGGTGCCGGTCACCGTGAGCACCGGCTTGCCCGGCCCGAGTTCGTCACCGACCGCCGCGTCGCCCTTGCGGACCCGCTGCGGCCCGGAGGCGAAGGCGACGTCCTCCTTGCCGACCTCGCCCGTCTCCGCCGTCTTGTGCGCCTTCTGCCACCGCTTGACCGCGGTCGCCGTGCCCGCCGTGAACACGGGGTCCTGCGGGTCGAGTCCGGTGCCGTACCCCAGTGCCTGGAGGTTGCGCTTCAGCTGCTTGACGTCCTCGCCCTCGTCCCCGGCCTTCAGCGGCCGGTACATCGGCACGGACCCGTACATCAGCCGCACCGGCCGCCCGTTGACCTCGTACAGCCTCCCGTCCCGCTCGACGGCCGTGCCCTCGCCCGCGACCCAGGTCAGCACGCCCGGTCCGGCCGCGTTCAGCTTGCGCTCCTGCGCGTACCCGAGGGTCCCCTCCACCTGGAGCCCCGAGCTGAGGTCGCCGCGCCGCACCGGCGCCGTGGCCGGAGGCAGTCCGTCCGCGCGCCGCTCCCGCGCCGTGTCGTCCCGCTGCGGCTGCGCCATGACGGCGTACCCGCCGCCCGAGACCGCCAGTACGACGGCCAGCGCGCCGAGCAGCCACTTGGAGCGCGGCTTCACCGGGCCGCTTCGCACTTCTTCCGGGCGTCCTCGAAGGCCTGCTCCTGGCCCTGGGGTATCTCGATGCCCGTGCGCGCGCCCCCGCTGTACTCGGGGTCCTTCAGCGCGACGCCGTTCTCACGCATGCAGCGGATCCACCGGAGTTCCTTGTCCTTCTCCTCCTGCGTGGGCTCCTTGCCGGAACCGGGGCCGCCCATTCCGCACGCCTTCATGGCCTCCTGCATCTTCTGCGGATCGGCGCCGCCGCCGACCGTCATCCCGCGCGGGTCCTGGCCCGGCGCCGGGTCGGGGGCGTCGATGCCGTGCTCGCGCAGGCACTGGCGCATCTTCACGGCGTTGTCGGCCTCGGTCCCGCCGCCCGAATCCTTCTTCCCGCCCGAACCCGCGGAGCCGCCGGAGCCGCCGGAGCCGTCGTTCGCGCAGGCGGTGGCGAACAGGGTCAGCCCGGTGACGACCGCGGCCGTGGTCATGATCAGGGATCGCTTCATGGTGCGGAGCCTTGCGCCGAAGGGGGTTTCGCTTCCCTCTCGCACCCTGCTTACAACGGCGAAATGTGCTCTTCCGGTAAAGAGGGGGCATGCGCGTACTGGTCGTGGAGGACGAGGAATTCCTCCGGGAGATGATCGCCGAGGGGCTGCGCCGCGACGCCCTCGCCGTCGACGAGGCAGGCGACGGCCCGGAGGCCCTGCGCCGCCTGCGGCTGGACGCGTACGACGTCCTCGTCCTCGACCGGGACCTGCCCGGCCTGCACGGCGACGAGGTCTGCCGCCAGGTGGTCCGCGAGGGGCTCCCGACCCGCGTCCTGATGCTGACCGCGTCCGGGACCGTACGCGACCGGGTCGAGGGGCTGGGTCTGGGCGCCGACGACTACCTGACCAAGCCCTTCGCCTACGACGAGTTGCTCGCCCGGGTGCTGGCACTCGGCCGGCGCGCCCGCCCCGCCCTGCCGCCCGTGCTGGAGAGCGCCGGGATCGCCCTCGACACCGCCCGCCGCACCGCCACCCGCGACGGGCACCGGCTCGCGCTGTCCCGCAAGGAGTTCGCCGTGCTGGAGACGCTGATGCGCGCCGAGGGGGCCGTGGTCAGCAGCGACGACCTGATCGAGCAGGTGTGGGAGCAGGACACCAGCTACTCCACCAACGCCGTCCGCGTCACCCTCAGCAAGCTCCGCGCCAAACTGGGCGAGCCGCAGCCGATCGAGACCGTGCCGGGCGCCGGCTACCGGATCGCCGACCGGTGAGGTCCCTGCTCCCGCGCACCGAACGCGCCCGCCTCACCGCCCTGTACGGGGCTTTGCTGCTCCTCGCGGGCGGCGGACTGGTGGCGCTGGTCTACGTCCTCGTCGGCCAGGGCCTGTACGCGAGCGTCAGCGGGGTCGTCCGTACGGTCAGCCCGGCCTACCGGCTCCCCGTGCCGGGCGAGACGGTCGACGCGGGCCGGCGCCCCGAGCCCGCCCGGACCATGGCGCCCGGTGAGAGCCCCACCCCCGAGGAGCTCAGGGGATACGCGTTCACCCAGAACCTCTCCGACGCCGTCACCGAGGCGACCCGGCACCGGATGCTGGTGTACTCGCTGCTCGCGCTGGCCGTCTTCGCGGTGCTGTCGATCTGGCTCGCCTGGTGGATGGCGGGCCGGGTGCTGAGGCCCGTCGGGGTGATCACCGAGACCGCGCGCCGGCTGTCCGGCGAGAACCTGCACCAGCGGATCTCCCTCGACGCCCCGCCCGGCGAACTCAAGGAACTGGCCGACACCTTCGACGCGATGCTCGGGCGGATGGAGGACCTGGTCGGCGCCCAGCGGCGGTTCGCGGCGAACGCGGCCCACGAGCTGCGCACCCCGCTGGCCGTGCAGCGGGCCGCGGCCGAGATCGGGCTGGCGGGGGAGCCGTCGCCGCGGAAGGTGGCCCGGATCCGGGAACGGCTGATCGGGGTCGCGGAGGAAGGCGAGCACCTGGTCGAGTCGCTGCTGCTGCTCGCGGTGTCGCAGGAGGGCCTGGATCCCGCCTCGACCGGGCCGGTGGACCTGGCGGCGCTGACCGGAGCGGAGCTGGCGGCGATCGAGCGGACGGACGAGCGGACGGCCGAGCCCACGGCCGACTCGCCGCACGCGCCGGCCGCCGTCGTACGGACCCTCGCGCCGCTGACCGTGAGCGGGGACCGGGCGCTGCTCGGGCACCTGGTGCGGAACCTGCTGGCGAATGCCGTACGTCACAACCGCGCGGGCGGCCGGATCGTCGTCGAGACCTCCACCGACGGGGAACTGACCGTCTCCAACACCGGCCCGGTGATCGATCCGGCGGACGTGCCGAGGCTCCTGGAGCCGTTCCGCAGGCGCGCCGAACGGCAGCACACCGCAGGTGAGGGCGCCGGGTTGGGGCTCTCGATCGTGGCGGCCATCGCGCGGGCGCACGGCGCGACGCTCGCGGTCGAGGCCAACGCGGAACCGGGGGGCGGGCTGACGGTGCGGGTCCGTTTCCCGGGCGCGGACCGACGGGGCGCCTCCCGAGGTGCACCGGGTTCGAAGATCAGCTGATGTACGGTCGGCCCAATGAGCAAGCACCGCCGAGCCCGCTCCCGCACGCCCCGCCCGACGCGCCGCGTGGCGCTGGCGGCCGCCTTCGGCCTGCTGACCCTCGGGGCGGGCTGGGTGTACGCCGCCGACGATCCGGAGAGGTCGGAAGCGGGGCCGCAGGCCCGGGCGGACTCCCGCCCGCCGGCGCAGGACCGCGCGGCGCGCGACGCCGATCGGGAGGCGCTCCAGGGTCTGCCGGGCGTCAGCGGGCAGACCCGGGCCCGGATCCCCGCCGAGTCCCTCCAGCTCATCCTGGTCACCGGCAAGGCCAAGGACTCCTCGGAGTCCACGGCCACCCTGTACACGCGGTCCGCGGCCGGCGCCGACTGGGTACGGGCCGAGAGCTGGCCGGCGCGCAACGGGGCCAAGGGCTGGTCCACGGAGCGCACGTACGGGGACCTGACCTCCCCGCAGGGCGTGTTCGCGCTGACCGACGCGGGCGGGCTGCTGCCGAAGCCGCCGGGCACGAGGCTCCCGTACGACAAGGACGGCGCGTTCGTGGCGACGGGCCGCGGGGTGAACGGCGAGTCCCTGGCCGGTTCCTTCGACTACGTGGTCGCGATCGACTTCAACCGCAAGCCGGGCACTTCCCCGCTGGACGCGACCAAGCCGGAGGGCGAGCGCAAGGGCGGCAACATCTGGCTCCACGTGGACCACGACGGCCCCTCGCAGGGCTGCGTGGGCATCCCGAAGCAGGCCATGAAGAAGGTCCTGGAGACCCTCGACCCGGCGGCGAAGCCGGTCATCGTGATGGGTCCGGAAGGCTTCTGACCGCGTGAACGGTCAGACCCGGACGACCCGGACGACCTGGACGCGGCCCGCACACAGCACCGACAGGTCTTCGGGGTCCGAAGTCGGCACGGTGACGGGGCCGGGCTGGTCGAGGGCCGTCGCCGCCACGATTCGCTCGGCGGGATGACGTTCACGCGGGAGCCCGCGTGGTCGAACTGAGCCTGGTTCACCTTGGGGTCGCGGGCCTCGACGAGCGTGACGGAGCTGATCACCACCCGGCTGTCTTCGGATTCGGCCGCGGAGAGCCACTCCGGCAGCGCGGGATCCCGGCGCACGAGCCGGGAGAGCCCCTCGCAGTCGAGTTCCGCTCATGCGGTGTCCGACGAGGCCGATGCCTCGCCGCGCAGGATCGCCCGCTTCGTTTCGACGGCTGCCGGATCGGCGGGCCCGTTCACGGCCTCGGAGTCCTCGATCAGTTCGCGGAGACGGTCACGCTCCAGTTGCCGCTGAACGAGCGCTTCGATGTACGAGGACATGCCGCGCTTCCCCGTGCGCGCTTTGAGGGCGGCGATCGTCCCCTCATGGAGGGAGACGGACACGGGTCGGGTCGGGCCTTCCCCGGGCGCCGGCTGGTCGGTCATGGGGTCAGTTTGACAAAGGGAATGTCATTCGTCTCGGTCTCCCTCCGTCGCTCCCGGGCGTCGTTCGCCCGGGCCCGGAGCAGCAGGCCGATGTAGGCCAGGTCGAAGACGCTGCACAGGATCCCCAGGGCGAGGATGAACGGGGCGTCCTCGATCACCCCGAACAGCAGGGTCGGGGCCAGGGTGCCCAGCCACTTGGCGACGGCGATGGTCAGGGACTGCCCGCGCGGGCCCGAGCGGGCCGCGAAGAGGCCGATGAACAGGCCCGACATCAGCAGGTTCTGCAGGAACGCCGAGTAGCGGGTGGCGTCGTGCGCCCCGAAGTGGGCCAGGAACAGGCCCTGTACGGCGAATCCGGTGCCGAACACCAGGACCGACCAGGCGGCGAACATCGGCCGGGTCACGAACCGCGGCAGGTCGGCCCGCCCGAACCGCAGGTAGGTGCAGACGATCACCACGTCGGCGGCCGCCCAGACCACGTTCACCACCCCCTGGGCGGAGACGCCGGTCGCGATGTCGCGGACGGCGTAGATCGACTCCCAGGCGAAGTTCAGCGCGAGCGCGGCGACGGGCATGGCGTACGTCCGGTCGCGCAGCCCGACGCGGATCGCTTCCACGTACACGATCGTCCAGGCCAGTCCGCTGACCAGGGTGAGAAACAGCTCCATGCGCGCACCCTAGGCCGCCTGTTCGAGATCGGGCCAGGGGTTTGGTGTGCGGCGCGGCGCGGTGGCCGCCGTGCGGTCGGGTTCGGCCACCCGTTGTGTCCACCCCCTTGCCTGACGGTCCGTCAGCTACGACGATGGCCCGGCACACCGATATGACGAATCGGCAGACGAAGGCGAGGCGGGCCCGGCATGGCGCGCGTATTTCCGGAAGGTCGGCTGGTCTACGGGATGCAGCTCCCGGTCCAGTCGCAGAGCACCATCTACGCCGAACCCTGGGAGGCCTCGGCCGGCGCCGCCGACCTCGCCGAGGTGGCCCGCGCCGCCGACCGCGCCGGCTTCGGGTACCTGGCGACCTGTGACCACGTGGCCATCCCGCGCCGGCTCGCCGGCCCCATGAGCACCATCTGGTACGACCCGGTGGCCACCCTCTCCTTCCTGGCCGGGATCACCGAGCGCGTCCGGCTCCTCAGCCACGTCGCGATCCTCGGCCTGCGCCACCCCCTGATCAGCGCCAAGCAGTACGCCACCCTCGACCACCTCTCCGGCGGCCGGCTGGTCCTCGGCGTCGGCGCCGGGCACGTCCAGGAGGAGTTCGAGGTCCTCGGCGTGGACTTCGCCCGCCGCGGCGCCGTCCTCGACGAGACCCTGGACGCACTGCGCGCCGCCCTGGGACCCGAGGAGTACCCCGAGTTCGCGGGCGAGCGGTTCTCCTTCAAGGACCTCGGCCAACTGCCCCGCCCCGCGCAGGAGCGCATCCCCGTCTGGGTCGGCGGCTCCTCGGCCGCCGCCGTGCGCCGCGCCGCCCTCCGGGGCGACGGCTGGCTCCCGCAGGGCGACCCGCGCGAGAAGCTGCCCGCGCAGATCGCCCGCATCAAGGAGCTCCGCGAAGAGGCCGGGGTGACCGACCCCATGGAGTACGGGGCGATCACCGAGGCCCTGTACGTCGGCGAGCCCGGCTGGGACACCGGCCGCCGCACCCTGACCGGCAAGGCGGAGGTGCTGGCCGAGTCCCTGCGGGAGTACAAGGCCCTCGGCGTGGACCAGATCCAGGTCCGCTTCCGCTGCCGCGACCGCGCCGAACTCGTGGACCAGATCACCGCTTTCGGCGCCGACGTCGCGCCGCACCTCAACGACTAGAAGACCGGAGTACGACATGGGCAAGCTGGACGGGCGGGTCGTGATCATCACCGGCGCGGCGCGCGGCCAGGGCGAACAGGAGGCCCGCCTCTTCGCCGCCGAGGGCGCCAAGGTGCTCCTCGGGGACGTGCTCGACGAGCAGGGCGCGGCCGTGGCCAAGGAGCTGGGCGAGGACCGGGCCCGCTACGCGCACCTCGACGTGAGCCGCGAGGAGGACTGGGCGGCCGCGGTCGCCGCCGCGAAGGAGGCCTTCGGCCCGATCGACGGGCTCGTCAACAACGCGGGCATCCTGCGCTTCAACGAGCTGACCGCGACCCCGCTGGAGGAGTTCCAGCAGGTGGTGCAGGTCAACCAGGTCGGCGCCTTCCTCGGCATCAAGTCGGTGGCCCCCGAGATCGAGGCGGCCGGAGGTGGCACGATCGTCAACACCTCCTCGTACACGGGCCTGACGGGCATGGCGTACGTCGGCACGTACGCGGCGACCAAGGCGGCCATCCTCGGCCTGACGCGCGTGGCCGCGCTGGAGCTGGCCGCCAAGGGGATCCGGGTCAACGCGATGTGCCCGGGCGCCGTGGACACCGCGATGGCCACCCCCGGCAACACGAACCCGGCGGACCTGCCCCAGGAGGCCCGCGACGCCATGGCGGAGCTCTACCAGCGCGTGGTGCCGATGGGGCGGGTGGGGCAGCCCGAGGAGATCGCCAAGCTGGCGCTCTTCCTGACCAGCGAGGACTCCTCGTACATCACCGGTCAGCCCTTCGTGATCGACGGCGGCTGGATGGCGGGCGTCAGCGTCCTCTAGCCGCGCCCTGCCGAACCTCGGCCATATCTGATGGAGCGTCAGGTATTGACGCTCGCGCCCTCGCGGTGGAACAGTCGGGACATCAAATCTGACGCAACGTCAGAAACCAAAGGACGGTGAACCCCCTTGGAATTCGGGCTCTTCGTGCAGGGATACGTGCCTGAGGCGCGGTCCAAGGTCGACCCTCAGGCAGAGCACAAGGCGCTGTTGGAGGAGACCGAGTACGTCATCCAGGCCGACAAGTCCGGCTTCAAGTACGCCTGGGCCTCCGAGCACCACTTCCTGGAGGAGTACTCGCACCTGTCGGCGAACGAGGTCTTCCTCGGCTACCTCGCCGCCGCCACCGAGCGCATCCACCTCGGCTCCGGCATCTTCAACCCGCTCGCCCCGGTCAACCACCCGGTGAAGGTGGCCGAGAAGGTCACCATGCTCGACCACCTCTCCAAGGGCCGCTTCGAATTCGGCACCGGCCGCGGCGCCGGCAGCCACGAGATCCTCGGCTTCCTCCCGGGCATCGAGGACATGAACGGCACCAAGGAGATCTGGGAGGAGACCATCGCCGAGTTCCCCAAGATGTTCCTCCAGGAGGAGTACGAGGGGTTTCAGGGCAAGCACTGGTCGCTCCCGCCGCGGAAGGTCTTCCCCAAGCCGTACGGGAAGGCGCACCCGGCCATGTGGTACGCGGCGGGCTCCCCGTCCTCGTACGCGATGGCCGCCAAGAAGGGCCTCGGCGTGCTGGGCTTCAGCGTGCAGAAGGTCTCCGACATGGAGTGGGTCCTCGACCAGTACAAGACGGCCATCCGGGAGGCGAAGGCCATCGGCGCCTTCGTCAACGACAACGTGATGGTGACCTCGACCGCGATCTGCGCCGAGACGCACGACAAGGCCGTCGAGATCGCCGTCAACGCCAACATGAACCGCTTCCAGTCGCTGGTGTTCCGCTACCACGACACCTTCCCGCGGCCGGAGGCCATCCCGGAGTGGCCCGAGACGCTCCCGGAGTACAACGCGGAGATCATCGAGCTCCTGATCGCCGAGGAACTGCTGATCTGCGGTGACCCGTCCGAGGTCAAGGCCCAGTGCAAGCGCTGGGAGCAGGCGGGCGCGGACCAGCTGTCCTTCGGCCTGCCGACCGGCGTCTCGTACGAGGACACGATGACCACGATCAAGCTGATCGGCGAGCACGTGATCCCGGAGATCGACACGGACCCGGTCCACCGCACGACCCGCTTCCGCCAGGCCGTCTGACCCGGCGGGGGATCGGGGCGGCGTCTTCCCGGACCGCCGCCCCGGACCGTGCCCCGACCGGGCGGCCACCGGCCGGGGCACGCAGGCCTCGCCCCTCGGCTGCCGCACCGCTGCCGGGGGCGCTGCCCCCGGACCCCCGCTCCTCGAACGCCGGAGGGGCTGGAAATGCCCCGCCGGGGCCTGGAATCGCCCTGCGGGCCGCACCAGGCGGACGGCGGGAGTCGAATCCAGCCCCGCCGGCGTTTGAGGCGCGGGGTCTGGGGCGGAGCCCCAGGAGACGGCGCGCAACGTGAAAGCCGGCGGCGGCCGAATCCAGCCCCTCCGGCGTTTGAGGAGCGGGTCCGGGGCGGAGCCCCAGTGCACCGCGCGCAACGGAACACCGGCAGAAGGGACGTCATGCTCGACCACGTCATCAAGGGCGCGACCGTCGTCGACGGCACCGGCGCCCCCGCCCGCGTCGCAGACCTCGGCATACGCGACGGCCGCATCGTCGCCATCGGCACCGTCACCGAAGAGGCCCGCACCACCGAGGACGCCACCGGCCTCGTCCTCACCCCCGGGTTCATCGACCCGCACACGCACTACGACGCCCAGCTCTTCTGGGACCCCTATGCCACCCCCTCCATGAACCACGGCGTCACCACCGTCGCCGGCGGCAACTGCGGCTTCACCCTGGCCCCGCTCAACCCGGCCCGCCCCGAGGACGCCGACTACACGCGCCGCATGATGAGCAAGGTCGAGGGCATGGCCCTCGCCGCCCTGGAGGAGGGCGTCGAGTGGACCTGGTCCACCTTCGGCGAGTACCTCGACGCGCTCGACGGCCGCATCGCCGTCAACGCCGGCTTCATGGTCGGCCACTGCGCCCTGCGCCGCCACGTCATGGGCGAGGACGCCGTCGGCGGCAAGCCCACCCCCGAGCAGCTGCAGCAGATGCTCGACCTCCTCCACGACGCCATGAACGCCGGCGCCTGGGGCCTGTCCACCACCCAGTCCTCCACGCACTCCGACGGCGACGGCGCCCCCGTCGCCTCCCGGCACGCCGAGCCCGCCGAACTCCTCGCCCTGTCGAAGGCCGTCTCCGAGCACGAGGGCACCCAGCTCGAAGCGATCGTCGCGGGCTGCCTCGACCAGTTCTCCGACGAGGAGATCGACCTCTTCGTCGAGATGAGCGCCGCCGCCGGCCGGCCCCTGAACTGGAACGTCCTCACCATCGACGCCTCCGTCCCCGAACGGGTCCCGCGCCAGCTGATCCCCAGCGAGCGCGCCCGCAAGGCCGGCGGCCGGATCGTCGCCCTCACCATGCCGATCCTCACCCCGATGAACATGTCGCTCGGCACCTTCTGCGCGCTCAACCTCATCCCCGGCTGGGGCGAGGTCCTGAACCTCCCCGTCCCCGAACGGATCGCCAGGCTCCGCGACCCGGACGTACGCGCCGAGATGCTCCGCCGCGCCGACAGCAAGGAGGCCGGCGTCTTCCGCCGCCTCGCCAACTTCGGGCGCTACGTCATCGGCGACACGTACAGCAAGGAGAACGAGGGCCTCTCCGGCCGCGTCGTCAACGACATCGCCGCCGAACGCGGCCAGGACGCCTTCCAGTGCCTCGTCGAGATCTGCGCCAACGACGACCTGCGCACCGTCCTGTGGCCGATGCCCACCGACAACGACGCGGCGACCTGGGCCCTGCGCGCCGAGACCTGGCAGCACGAGGACGTCATGCTCGGCGGCTCCGACGCCGGCGCGCACCTGGACCGCATGTGCGGCGCCCCCTACACGACCCGTTTCCTCGGCGACTGCCTGCGCGGCCGCAAGCTGGTGCCGCTGGAGCAGGCCGTACGGATGCTCACCGACGACCCGGCGCAGCTGTTCGGGCTGCGCGAGCGCGGCCGGATCGCCGAGGGCTACCACGCTGACCTCGTCCTCTTCGACCCCGAGCGCATCGAGGCGGGACCGGCGACCCTCGTCCACGACCTGCCCGGCGACAGCCCGCGGCTGGACTCCCGGGCCATCGGCATCGTCTCGGTCCGGGTCAACGGCGTGGAGACCATCCGCGACGACGAGGTGACGGGGGCCGTGCCGGGGATCGTGCTCCGGTCGGGCCGGGACACGAGGACGGTGAGCACGCGGTGACGCAGGCACAGAAGCTCTTCATCGGCGGCGAGTGGGTCGAGCCCGACGGCGGCCACTACGAGGTGATCGACCCGGCGGACGAATCCGTCGTGGGCCTGGCCCCCGAGGCCTCGCGCGGACAGGTCGCCGAGGCGGCCCGCGCCGCCGCCGAGGCCTTCGGGAGCTGGTCCCGCACGACGCCCGAGGAGCGCGCGGCGATCCTCGACCGGGCCGCCGACATCATGCAGCGCGAGTTCGAACCGTGGGCGGCCCTCGCCCAGGCCGAGACGGGCGCCCCGACCGGGATCGCGCGCGGCATGCAGGTGGGCGTCGGTGTCACCCGCTTCCGGCGCTACGCGAAGGGCGCCCTCGAACCGGTCGAGCGCGGGCTGCCGCCCCAGGTGACGGAGGCCGGCCCGATGGGGAAGGCGTCCGTCCTGGGCGCGCTGGAGGTGCGCCAGCCGGTCGGCGTGGTCACCTGCATCACCTCGTACAACAACCCGTGGGCGAACCCGGCGGGCAAGGTGGCCCCGGCCCTGGCCATGGGCAACACGGTGGTGGTCAAGCCGGCCCCGCAGGACCCGCTGTCGGTGTTCAAGATGGCCGAGGCGCTCGCGGAGGCCGGGGTCCCGGCGGGCGTGGTCAACGTGGTGAACGGGCAGTCGGTCGAGGTCGGCGAGGCCGCGGTCGACTCCCCGTGCGTGGACATGGTCTCCTTCACCGGCTCCACGGGCGTCGGGCAGCGCATCGCAGAGGTCTGCGGCCGCACGATGAAGCGGCAGCTGATGGAGCTGGGCGGCAAGGGCGCGGCGATCGTCTTCGACGACGCCGACCTGGACGCCGCGGTGATGGGCATCGGCACCACCTTCTCCTTCTACTCCGGCCAGATCTGCACGGCCCCGACCCGGGTGATCGCCCACCGGGCGGTCTACGACCGGCTGATCGAGAAGCTCACCGGCTACCTGGCCTTCATGAAGGTCGGCGACCCGCGCGAGCGCGGCACGGTCGTGGGCCCGGTGATCTCGGCGGCGCACCGCGACCGCGTGGAGTCGTACGTCGAGCTGGGGAGGAAGGAGGGCGCACGCGTCGCGCACGGCGGCGAGCGCCCGGTGGTCGGTGACAGCGGCAAGGGCTTCTACGTGGCCCCCACCCTCCTCGTCGACTGCACGAACGACATGCGGGTGGTCCGCGAGGAGATCTTCGGCCCGGTCGTCGTGGTCGTCCCCTTCGACGGCGACGAGGACGAGGCGATCCGCCTGGCCAACGACAGCGACTTCGGGCTGCTCAGCTACGTGTGGTCCGGGGACTCGGCCCGGGCGTTCCGCGTGGCCCGGCGGCTGCGGGCGGGCGGGGTCGGCGTGAACACCATCGGCCGCAACATGGAGGCCCCGTTCGGCGGCTTCAAGCGCAGCGGCGTGGGCCGCGACGTCGGCTCGTACGCGCTGCACGCGTACAGCGAGATGCAGTCGATCGTCTGGACGGCGTAGCCCGCGGGTGCGGGTCCGGCCGGGGGCGGGTGGCCCCCGGCCGGACCCGTGTCATGCCCGCGGCGTGCGCGGGCGCTTGGCGTAGCCGAGGGCCTCGGCCAGTTCCTGGTTGCCGCCGCCGAACTCGGCGAAGGCCTTGGGGTCCTGCGTCTCCAGTCGTCGCAGGGCGGCGGCCGCCCGGTCCCGGGGCGGGCCGTCGTCGCGCAGCTGCCACAGGAAGTAGAGCGACCCGCCGGTGCCGGGAGGCGGCGCGGACGGCGTGAACCCGAAGTGGACCACCGTCGTGTCCGGGTCCCGCCAGTCGGTGCCGGCCCAGCTCGGCGCGAGTTCCCACCGGGAGGCCAGGTCGGGCCGGTCGCGCAGGCCCGCCGCGATCAGCCGCGCGGTGCTGCGGGCCGGCCAGCACCAGGAGAAGTCCCTTTCGGCGCGGGCGAGTTCGGCGTCGTATGCGGCCGCGTCGAAGCGGTACGGGGGCGGCGTCGGGCCGACCGCCCCGCGCCAGCCGTCCCACACCACCGCGTCGCCGTCCCGGCGGATCGTCACGTACAGCGCGCCGCAGCAGCCCTCGGTGCAGTACGCCTCGGCGAGCTGCACCTCCCGCGGCTCCGATCCGGCGCGCAGTCGGCCGCTGTCGAGGAGGTACTCGGGCGGGTTGCCCCGCCCCTTCCCGAACAGCGCGGGGACGAGCGGAACCCCGTCGACCAGGATCCGGGTCTCGACGGCGGAGGAGCCCGCGGACCCGTGGACGACGACCACCTCCCACCGCGGCCGGTCACCGTCCTCGGCGCGGGCGAAGGGGAGGTGCCGGTTGCGCCGGAACCAGTCCGCGTCCCGGTCGCCGGGTACGGGTTCCGGCGGCGCCCCCGGCAACAGCCGGTCCAGGGCGTCGAGCAGGGCCCGGCGCCGCCCGGGCCGCCAGTTCAGCAGGACGGATGCTCCGCTGTGCAGGTCGAGGGCGATCGACAGCAGCAGCGACCGGTGCTCCGGTGTCGGGGACAGTACGTCGGCGTGCCGGACCAGGGCCTCGTACACCGCCCGGGCGGGCAGGTAGTCGAGGATCTCGGGGCGGCTGTCCTGCTGGTCGGCCATCCGGTGCAGCAGCCGGCCGGTCAGCGCGAGCAGCTCGGCGTCCTGCGGTCGTGCCCGGAGCAGCCCGTGCAGGTCGGCGGCCTCGGCGAGGCGCCGGGGCAGCCACATGAGCCGCTCGTGCGGCACGGTGAGCAGCGCGGACCGGACGGCCTCCGCGTCGCCGGAGGCGATCGCGTCGGTCAGCGGCGTCAGCTCCCGGGACCGGTCGTGGCTGCGCAGCACCAGCAGGGCGGCCGCCTGCCGGTCGAGTGGGTCGAGCGCGGCGCTCGCGGTGTCCGCCAGGCCGTGCAGCATGCCGAGGGCCTCGAGACAGGGCGCGTCCTCGGGCTCGCCGAGGCGGATCAGCAGGGCCATGCCGACACCGACGGCCGTCACGTGCGTACCGGTGCGGATCAGCTGCCGGGCGGTCCGCCGGGCGGCGTCCTCGTCGGCGAGCGCGAGCCGCGTGGTGTGCGCGCGCAAGGTGCGGGGGGACATGGCCAGGTCCGCGACCCGGCGGTGGACTGCCTCGGCGGCCCGTACCGGGTCGGGGTCGGCGAGCAGGGGAGTGAGGGCGTCGGTGACGACCGCCTGTGCCTGGTGCCAGGTCAGGTCCCGGAAGCCGGGCTCCGGTTGCTCCGGTGGGCCGTCGGGGAGGGGATAGCCCTTGCGTGGGATCCGGCCGTCCGGCTCGATGCCGCGGCGGAAGAGGGCGTATGCGTACAGGGAGGTTCCGGGGGTGAGCGCAGCGCGCTCCTCGCGGGCGCTCACCGGGCGGGGTGGGACTCGATTCCGTAGGTCATGAGCGGCAGCATGCCGCAGTGATCACCCGGCGTCCACCGAAAATACGGCCTCGCCGCGCACCCGTCCGTTGACCTGGAGCTGCACCAGGTGCTCGCCCGAGTGGTAGCGGCGGGTGGTGATCGGCTTGAAGGAGTGCCGCCTGGTGCCGGTGAGGGTCTCGCCGGGGGCCAGGGCGCGGGTGACGAGCTTGAAGACCTTCGGGGTGCGGGTGCCGTTCGCCTTCGTGTGGTGCACGACGTAGTCGACGACCAGGTCGGCCGGGAGCGCGCCGGTATTGGTGATCGCGTAGTCGAAGACCAGGTACGCGCCGACCGCGACCCGCGGGGTGGTCACCACCGGCCCGCGCACGTCGACCGGGACGTCCGGGGCGTGGCCGAGCAGGGTCAGGGCCTCGGGCCGCCCCGCCTTGACCAGGGTGCGCAATCCGTGCCGGACGACGCGGTCCGTCGTGGCCCCGGGCCGCGCCAGCCAGCGGGCGGCGGTCTCGACGGCGAGGCCGGGGTGGTCGCGGCTGATGTCGTTGAGGTGGTTGGAGACGGAGCGGCGGACGTACTCGGAGTCGTCGCGGTAGAGGGCGTCCAGTACGGGCACGGCCGGTCGGGGGTCCGCGATGAAGGCGGGCAGCTGCGGGGCCCACGGCAGCCGGGGCCGGGTGCCCTCGCTCGCGAGGCGGCGCACGTGCGGGTCCGGGTCGTCCGTCCACGTCCGTACGACGGCCAGGGCGCGGGCGGGGTCGGCGCGCAGGAAGGGCCGTACCGCCGATTCGGCGGTGAGCCGGGGGGTGAGGTCGTGCAGCAGGGCCAGTGCGGGCTCGAAGACCTCCAGCCCGCGGACGGCGACGGCTTCGTTGACCGGGAAGGTCATCCACCCGTCGAAGGCGGGGTCGGCGAGGGCGGTGCGTACGACGGCCTCGAAGGCGGGCCAGTCCGCGGGGAGGTCGGTGAGCACGGCGTCGCGGACGGCGGCGACGCGACCGCTGTAGGTCAGCCCGTCAAGGGCGTCGGCGCGGGCGCGCAGGGCGGGCGCGGACCGGCGCCCGCCCGCGCGGGCGAGCAGCCGGGCGAGGGTGGTGACGGTCGCCGCGCTGAGGAGTTCATCGGCCGTGGGCATGGGCACAGTCTCGCGGACCGGGCACCGCGCCGGGGCGGACCGGGACGGGCCGGGGCCGGTTCGTGGCCGGGCCGTGGGCGGGGGACGGCCCGCCGCGGCCCGCCGGGCCTCAGTCCTTGTAGTAGTCCGTCAGGACGCAGCCCTTGACCAGGGCCGGTTCCTTGCGGAAGCCGCTCGGCGGGTTGAAGTCGGCGTGGCAGTTGAGCATGAGCAGCCCGGCCTGCGGGACGAGCAGGGCGCTCATGGCGTCCGCGTCCTGGGATCCCACGGCGAAGTCCTGGCCGACGACGATGCCGCTGTTGGGGTTCCCGCCGCCGCGCTTGTCCATCTCGGCCTTGAAGGCCGTCTGGAATGCCTTGGCGTCCTTGTACATGACGATGGTGTTGCGGTTCCGGCGGCCGCAGTACCCGGTCTCGGTGACGGTGAAGGCCGGGCCCAGCTTGGAGTCCTCGCTCGGACCCTCGTCCCCGGGGGAGGTGCTGACCTGGTCGCACTTGGTGTAGCCGTTGACGAGGCGGGCGGCGGCGGCCATGCTGCCCGCCTTCGGGAGCTTCTGGAACGCGGTCCCGTCCTTGGAGTCGCCCCCTCCGCAGGCGGTGGTGAGAGCGAGCAGGGCCGTGACGGCCGTGACAGTGGTGATGATCGACTTGATGCGCACGGCCGGACTCTAGGTCGACGATGGTCATGTCCGCGGCAAACCGCCCCGGAGGGGAGGGGTGACCGCAGTCACACGGGAAAGTTTGAAAGGGGTCAAAAGGGTCAGAGGTGCGGTTTCCGCATACCGGAACCCGCTGTCCGGTACCTGTCGATCTGCGGATGGATGCCTAGGTGAACCTTGTATTACATGCCAGTGAACTGTCTTGATCTCAAGATTCAAAGGGATTTGGGCCCTCCGAGATCCGGACTCAAGCCCTCCAGATATGGAATGCGCAGCATCTAACGTCCTGACTCATGACTCAGCTGGACGTTCGGCCCCGGGCCGGAGACACGGTAGGCGGCGTCGCCCAGGGCGAGGGCGACGTGCGCGGCAAAGGCCTCGGCAAGGGATCCGTCGGCCTGGTGGGCAGCGCCGTCATCGGCATCTCCACCGTCGCCCCCGTCTACTGCCTGACCTCGACCCTCGGCTCCACGGCCGGCGAGGTCGGCGTCCAGATGCCCGCGGTCTTCCTCGCCGGCTTCCTCCCGATGCTCCTGGTCGCCTTCGCGTACCGCGAGCTCAACAAGGCCATGCCGGACTGCGGCACCTCCTTCACCTGGACCGTCAAGGCCTTCGGCCCGCGGATCGGCTGGATGTGCGGCTGGGGCCTGGTGATCGCCACGATCATCGTGCTCTCCAACCTGGCCGGCGTCGCCACCTCCTACTTCTGGCTGCTGGCCGGCGAGATCACGGGCAATCCGTCGATCGCCGCCCTGGACGACAACAAGCTCGTCCACATCGCCACCTGCCTGACCCTGATCGCCACCGCCACCGCGATCAGCTACCGCGGCATGACCGCCACCAAGGGCGTCCAGTACACCCTCGTCGGCCTCCAGCTCGTCGTGCTCGCCGTCTTCGTCGCCATGGCCCTCCAGAAGGCCTCCGCCGGCACCTTCGACACCGGCGTGGACTTCTCCTGGCAGTGGATGAACCCCTTCGCGGTCGAGTCCATGGGCGCCTTCACCGCCGGACTCTCGCTCTCGATCTTCATGTACTGGGGCTGGGACACCTGCCTGACGGCGAACGAGGAGACCATCGGCTCCGCCAAGACCCCGGGCCGCGCCTCCCTCATCGCGATGATCGTCCTGGTCGGCTCCTACCTGGCCACCGGCGTCGCCGCCCAGATGGTCGTCGGCTCCGGCGACAAGGGCCTCGGCCTCGGCAACCCGGACACCTCCGACAACGTCTTCGCCGCCCTCGCCGGCCCGGTGATGGGCCCGGTCCTCGGCATCCTGCTCTTCGTGGCCGTCCTGGCCTCCGCCGCCGCCTCCCTGCAGACCACCTTCATCCCGGTGGCCCGCACGGTCCTCGCCATGTCGACGTACGAGGCGCTGCCGCCCTCCTACGCCAAGGTCCACCCGAAGTTCAAGACCCCGGGCCGCGCGACCGTCATGGCGGGCGTCGCGACCGGCGTGTTCTACACGGTCATGACCCTGGTCAGCGAGAACGTCCTCACGGACACGATCTTCGCGCTGGGCCTGATGATCTGCTTCTACTACTCGCTGACGGCCTTCGCCTGCGCCTGGTACTTCCGCGGCGACCTGCGCCGCTCCGCCCGGGACCTGTTCTTCAAGGGCGTCTTCCCGGTCCTGGGCGGCCTGCTGCTGGCCGCGGTCTTCTGCAAGACCCTCTACGACACGTGGGACCCGTCCTACGGCTCCGGCTCCGACGTCTTCGGCGTCGGCAGCGTCTTCGTCATCGGCGTCGGCCTGCTGGCCCTCGGTCTGGTCATCATGTTCGTCACCGAACGCCGCAGCCCGGCCTTCTTCCGCGGCCAGGTCCTGACGAAGTCCACCCCGTCCCTGGTCGTCGAGGACTGACCCACCCCACGCCCGTCGGCGGCACCCCGCAGAGTCATCCCCGCGGCCCCGGATCGAACCCCCTCGATCCGGGGCCGCGGGCGTCGGCGGCGAGGGTCTCGACCTCACTCCGTTCGAGCTCGCCGTTCTCGATCCGCCCAAAGTGGGGGCGGGCGGTGACCCCGAGTGCGGCGGGGTCGTTGGGACGGGCATGAATGCCATGAAGCGCACACTCGCCGCCCTGGTCCTCTCCGGCGGCGCCGCCCTCGCACTCACCCCCGTCGCCGCGCACGCCGACGGGATGCCCCACGGCGTCCCGCTCACCGAGCGCGTCGGCGACATGGTCGACCACCCCGCACAGGCCGTCCAGGACACCAAGACGGCGGTGGGCGTGACCACCATGGCCGCCGGGTCCGCCACCAAGGCCACCGACAGCTCCCTCAAGGGCGCGAGCGGGGCACTGTCCGCCGGGCTGCCCAACGCCCCGAAGGTCCGCTGACGGCTGCCGGCGAGCCCCGCCCCGGCGGCCCGGATCACGCCGGGCCCACCCCCGCGTGCACCGCGCGCAGGGTCGGGGCGGTGGCCTCGTCCACCACGGCCAGGGCGAAGTCCGCGTGCGTGATCCGGCCGGCGGCATCGGCGGGGGCGAGGACGTAGGCGCCGTCGGCGTCGCCCCCGAAGGCGAAGTCGCCGGCAGGACTCGGCACCGCCCAGTCCAGAGCCTCCGGCGCGGCCGCCCGCAGCGCTTCCGTCCCCGCGCCGTGGGCGACGTAGAACCCCCGCCACTCCTGCGGATACCCCGGCGTGTCCATCAGCGCGGCCCCCGACTCCGTGGCCAGTACACGATGATCTGCTGCTGCTCGGTCCGCTTGCCCTGCGCGCTCCGGTTCGTCATGCGGGGGAGCGTAGGAGTCGGCCTGGTTACCGATCGGATACCGGCCTAACGTGTGGATCATGAGCGAGCCGCAGAGCCCACCGCCGCTGGACCCGGAGATGTTCGACCCCGTGGAGCCGGCGGACCGCGACCGGCTCGCCCGGCACCTCGCCGCCGTCGTCGGGGACGCCCACGTGCTCACCGACCCCGCCCTCCGCGCCTCGTACGAGACCGACTTCACCGGCCGCCACACCGGCCGGTCCCGCCTCGTCGTCCGGCCCGCCGACACCGCCCAGGTCGCCCGGACGCTCCGGCTCTGCCGGGACGCCGGGGCCCCGATCGTCCCGCAGGGCGGCAACACGGGCCTCGTCGGCGGCGGCGTCCCCACCGGCGCCGGCACCGAGGTCGTGCTGTCGCTGCGCCGACTGAACGCGCTCGGCCCCGTCGACGCCGACGCCCGCCGGGTCACCGTCGGAGCAGGGGCCGCACTGGCGGAGCTCCAGCGCCACGTCCGACCGCACGGCTGGGACTTCGGCGTCGACCTGGCCTCCCGGGACTCCGCCACCCTCGGCGGCATGATCGCTACCAACGCGGGCGGCGAACGCGTCGTCCGCCACGGCACCACCCGCGCCAACGTCGCAGGGATCGAAGCCGTGCTCGTCGACGGCAGCGTCCTCGACCGGCTCGCCGGGCTGCCCAAGGACAACACCGGCTACGACCTGACGGGTCTCCTCGTCGGCAGCGAGGGCACCCTGGCCGTCATCACCCGGGCGCGGCTGCGCCTGGTCCCGGAGCTGCCCGAGCGGGTCACCGCCCTGCTCGCCCTCGACTCGCTCGCGGCCGCCGTCGGCGTCCTGACCGCCCTGCGGCGGCTCGAATCCCTCGAACTGGCCGAGTTCTTCACCGCCGACGGCCTGGCCCTGGTACTGAAACACGCCCGCCTGCCCGGGCCCTTCCGTACCGCGTACCCCGCCTACCTGCTGGTGGAATGCGCGGCCCGGCACGATCCCGCCGAGGAACTCGCCGTGCTGCTGGAGGAGGCGGCCGAGGTACGCGATGTGGCCGTCGGCCGACAGGCCTCCGACCGGCGCCGCCTCGCCGCCTACCGCGAGCGGCACACCGAGTCGGTCAACGCCGAGGGGATCCCCCTCAAGCTCGACGTCACCGTCCCGCTCGCCGACCTGCCGCGGTTCGTCGCGGACCTGCCCGGGCTGCTGGCCGGCCGGGCCCGGCCGTACGTCTTCGGGCACCTCGCGGAGGGAAACGTCCACGTCAACCTCCTCGACGTCGCCCCCGACGACGAGGAACCGGTGACGGAGGCCGTGCTGCGCCGGGTCGCGGAGGCGGGCGGCAGCATCAGCGCCGAACACGGCATCGGCCGGGCCAAGTCCCGCTACCTGCACCTGACCCGGTCGGCCACGGACATCGCCGTGATGCGCTCCGTCAAGGCGGCATTCGACCCGGACCGGCTGCTGAACCCGCACGCCCTGCTGCCGCTGCCATGGGAGGAGGCCGGTCGTTGAGCAGGGCATGATCCTTTGGTTGCTCAACAACCTCAGCACCCTCGTCATCGCGGTGCTCATCGTCGGCGGCGTCGTAGGCCTGGCCGTCGCGGGCAGCATGGCCGCCCGCCGCCGCTTCCCCCACCTCGCGGGCGGCGACCACAACGAGATGGTCGGGATCGCGCTCGGCATGTTCGGCGCGATCTACGGCATCATCCTCGCGTTCGTCGTCGTCACCCTGTGGACGCAGCTGGAGAACACCGAGACCATCGTCGCCACCGAGGCGACCGACCTGGCGCTGGTCGTACGCAGCGCGGACGCCTTTCCGGCCGCCGACCGCGCGCGCATCAACCAGGCCGTGGGCGCCTACGCGCACGCCGTCGTCGAGGTCCAGTGGCCGCTGATGCGCGACGGGCGGCCCAGCTACGACGCGACCGCCACCCAGACCCGGGACATCTACGCGGCCCTCCAGGCGTACGAGCCGAGCGGGCCCCGCGCCGAGACCTTCTACGCCGAGGCCGTCAGCCACGTCAACGACGTCGCCGCACAGCGCCGGGCCCGCGTCTCCATGGCCGAGACCTCGCTGCCGGTCCTGCTGCAAGTGCTGGTGTACGGGGGCGCGTTGGTGATCATCCCGCTCACGTTCCTGTTCGGACTGCGCAGCCTGAAGATGCAGCTGCTGTTCGTGGCGGCGGTGGCCGGGCTCATCGGCTTCAGCCTGTTGCTGGTCGTCGCCCTGGACCGCCCGTTCGCGGGGGACCTGAGCGTGACGCCGCAGCCGTACAAGGAGGCGGCGCTGTCGCAGTTCTGGGCGGCGGGGTCGTCGTGATGCGGGGCTATCCCCAGGTGCGGGAGGACAGCACGAGGCGGTAGCCGTCCGGGTCCTCGACGGTGACGCCCCACTCGTCCCAGTAGGGGTTGTGCGAAGCGACCCGGGTCCCGCCGTGCTCGACGAGCCGCTGTACGAGGGCCTCGTCGGGGGTTTCGCCGAGGTAGACCACGAAGAGGTCCTCGACGGTGGGGGTGGGGGTGGTCGGGTTGGCTGCGTCGTAGGTCAACTCGAAGTGCCAGCCGCCCCCGGCGGGCCCGACCATCAGCAGATCGTGCTCCCCGGGCGCGGTGGAGGTGGTCCGCCACTGCACGTCGAGCCCGAGCCCGTCGACGTAGAACCTCTCGGCGGCCTGGAGATCGAGGGAGGGCCGGGCGACGCGGATGTGGGCACTCGAAGTGATCATGGGGGCAGGGTACGGGGTGGGGGGGTGTGCGGGGGCGGGATGCGGGATGCGGGATGCGGGGGTGAGGCTGGGGTTTGTCGGTGCCCCGGTCGGTCGGGGCCGGGAAGGGTTGGGGCTTTCCCGTCGGTCCCACTGTCCTTCCGCGGCGGGCCGGCCTGTCAAGGGCGCTCCTCCTTCGTCGTCGCGTCGCTGCGCGATCGCCTACGGCGACCCTTGACAGACCGACCCGCCACGGAAAGACAAGGACCAACGGGAAACCCCCAAAGGAACGGGCCGGGAGGGACAGGGACAACCGGGCGGGGCCGGGATGTCCGACCCGGCTTCGGGCCGGCGGCCACCGCCCTCCGAATGTCGACCCCAAGAGCCCCGGCGGGGGTATGGGCGCGTCACATCGCTACGCGCTTCTCACGTCTCGGCGTCCGACGACCGTCTGGGGCCGGTCTCGCCCCAGATCGCTACGCGCTTCTCCCTGACGGCGTCCGACGGTCGCTTTGGGCTGGACACCCGTTCGTTCATCCCATCCGACTCGGCCGGCCGCTCAGTTCCCCGATCAACTGCCGGTACGTCGCGAAGGCCGGCTTGCGGGTGTAGTCGTCGCGCAGCAGACCGAAGTGGTGGAAGATCCCTTCGGCGTTGCTGTCGGCGTCCCGAAGGGCGAAGAGTGAGTAGCCGTCGATGTTGAGCTCGGGGGAGAGGTCGGAGACGGTCCGGATGACGGTCTCCAGAACGGTCGCCTGTTGCCGTTCGGGGCGGCCGGGGCCGGTGGGCCAGCCGTTCTCGCACACGCGGATCGGGACGGTGTCGGGGATGCCGGCCTGCGGCAGGCTGGTGCGGCGGAACGCCGTCAGTACCGCGGCAACCGCGTCTGCCAACTGGTCCCCGGGGACGCGGCGGAACACGTCCGGGAAGAAGTCCAGGCCGACGTAGTCCAGGCTCTGCAGGAAGCGCGCGTCCGACAGGGCGCCGAGGTCGGACCAGAAGGTGTCGGACGGGTCGAAGGTCGGTACGGCGTTGAAGCCGACTGCGACATGGCGCGCCTCCTGCTTGGCGGCGATGACGCCTTGGACGAGCGCGTTCAGGACGTTGGGGGTACTGCCGTCGACGGAGGGGAGGTCGAGGTTGGGCTCCTCGCAGATCTGGACGGACGCCAGTTCGGGTCCGCCGGTCCGGACGGCCCCGCGGACGAACTCCGGCCAGCCGTCCAGATCGCCGGAAGGCTCGCGGAACTGCAGTACGAGGTCCAGGGTGCGCCCGCGCCGGAGGCAGGCACGCGGATCGGCCGGCGTCGGCGGCGGGGGTGTCACGGTGGAGGCGAACGAACGGTAGGCGCGCACCGCCAACGTGTCCGCCTCGCCCTGGAGTTCGTCGAGGGCCTCGTTGATGCGGTCCGGCTCGTCCGGTCGGACCGGATGGATGATGCCTTGGTCGTCGCCCAGGAGGCCGCCGGGATAGATGCCGAACGCCATGGCCATGAGATCCCCCAAAAAATCTTGGTGTCACACCAAATTTGTGGTGACACTAGCATGTCGTCCATGGGCCTTCGAGAGATCAAGAAGCAGCAGACCCGCACGGCCATCGCCGACGCGGCCCTGCCGTTGTTCCTGGAGCGCGGCTTCGACCAGGTCACGGTCGCCGAGGTGGCACGGCATGCGGGTGTGTCCACCAACACCGTGTTCAACTACTTCCCTGCGAAGGAAGACCTGTTCTTCGACCGCCAGGCCGAGGTCGAGAACCACCTCGCCGCCCTGGTGCGCGACCGAACCCCGGGAACCTGCCCCGTCGAGGCCGTCCGGGACGACCTGCTCTCCGCTCTGCGGCAGGACGCCCCCGTGTTCGGAGCGCCCTCGTTCTGGCAGGTCATCGAGGACAGCCCGGCCCTGCGCGCCCGCGAACGCGAGATCGGTGAACGCATCGAGGCCGCCCTGGCGACCGCCCTGGCCTCGGAGACGCCCGGCGATACGCCCCTGCTCATCGCAGGAGCCCTCGCCGGAACGCACCGCGCCGCTCTGCGTGAACTCCGACGACGCGTCATGTCCGGCCAACCGCCCGTGCCCGCCCGCGACGCCGTCGCCTCGGCGGCCCTTCAGGCCTTCAACCTGCTCTGCTCCGGATTGCACACCCTCTCGGAGCCGCAGGACTCGGTGCATGACCAGCCCCAGACGGGCTGCTGACGCCGGCGGGGAGAAGCGCGTAGCGATCTTGGGCGAGATCAGCCCCAGACGGGGGCCGGACGCCGAGACGTGAGGAGCGCGTAGCGATCTGACGCGCCCTTCCTGCGGCTGGGGCTCTTGTGGTCGACATGTGGGAGCCCGCCGACGCGGAGCCGGGTCGGACATCCCCGTCCCGGCCGGTTGTCGCCGTTCCTCCCGGCCCGTTCCTTTGGGGGTTTCCCGTTGGTCCTTGTCTTTCCGTGGCGGGTCGGTCTGTCAAGGGTCGCCGCAGGCGATCGCGCAGCGACGCGACCGCAGGGAGCGCCCTTGACAGGCCGGCCTGACGCGGAAGGACAGTGGGACCGACGGGAAACCCCCAACCCTCTCTGGCTTCCGCCCGGGGGTGGCGGCCCCTTACCGCCGAGTGCTCGTGACCCCGACCAGGAACTCGCTCCAGGCCGTGGGGGTGACGGCCAGCTCGGGTCCGGCCGTCACCTTGGAGTCCCGGATGTGGACGGCTTCCGTACAGGCGGCCACCTCGACGCAGTTGTCACCCTCGCTGCCGCTGTACGTGGACTTGTGCCAGGAGAGGGCGACCTCGACGCAGTCGTCGCCCTCGCTTCCGCTGTAGCTGCTCTTGAACCACCGGAGCTGGGAGCTGTTCACAGGGAACCTCGCATTCGCATCAACAGGCCCGAGCTGTCCGCCGGGTTGAGGGCCTGGATGCGAAGTTTGGCATACCGCTGGTGGAGGTCGCTGAGAGCTTTCGGGTCAGAGATGACCTGGCCGGTCTTCTGGCCCTCGGCGTAAGCCACCCATTCATGCTCCTCGGTTTCGAGGAGGCAGAAGGGACCATCGGTCCCCGCATGCTCCGGGCTCACGGTCGGCATGATCTGCAGATCCACATTCGGCAGCTTCCCCACCTCCAACAGGTGGCCGATCAGCTCCCGAGTCACCCCATCCCCACCCGTCTGCCGCTCGATCACCGACTGCTCGATGATGAAACTGAAGGCCACGTAAGGCGTTTTCAGCAACAGGGCTTGCCTCGTCAGCCGGAAGATGATGCGGGCCTCCGCCTGTTCCTGTGTCGGCAGCGGTGGGACGTCACGGATCTGGGCCCGCGCATACGCCTCCGTCTGCAGCAACCCAGGAATCGACCTGCACTCATACGTATTGAGGGCAAGGGCGGTCTCCTCCAGATCAGCCCACCGCCTGAACCACTTCGCCAGTCCCCGCTGCCTCGTCAGCCGCTTCGCGGCGATGCGGATGACGCCGAAGGCGTCCAGGACCTCCTCCGCCCTCTCCACGAACCTTCTGGACGGCTGACGGCGGCCCTGTTCCACCGAGGCCACGTACTGGACCGAGTAGCCGACCAGTGGGTGGAGTTGTTCCTGCGTCAGGCCGGCGCGGTTGCGGAAGGCCTTGATGGTCTCGCCGAAGTTCCGCAGGTCGTCGTCGGGCTCGACCTCCCCGTCGCCGCTCTCGTCGGCGGTCGTCGCAGTCGTCACAGCGGTCACCTCCCCACAGCAAGGTTCACTCACGGTGACTGTTACTGTCCAGAGAGTGGACTACTACTCTTCAAAAGTAGTAGTCGGGTTGCTGGGAACTGCCCTGCGCACACGGGACGTTCATTTCATGACCGCACCCGCCGGCCCCACCCCGGCCCTCGTACGCACGTTCACGCAGCGTTTCAGCTGCACCCCCCGCGGGGCTCGCCTCGCCCGGCAGCTCACGCTCGTCGAGCTCCACGACTGGGGAATCCCGGAGTCCACCACACTCTCCGCCGACGCGGGGCTCCTCGTGGCGGAGCTCGTCGCCAACGCGGTGGCCCACGGGCGTGTCCCCGGGCGGGACTTCGAGCTGCGGATGACCCTGCTGGAGGGTCTCCTCCGCATCGAGGTCTCCGACGCCCGCCGGGACCGCCGACCCTCCGTCCAGCCGCACGTGTACTTGGCCGAGTCCGGATGCGGCCTGCGCATCGTCGAGGCCTTGGCCGTCGGCTGGGGGGTCGTGGACCGGGTGATCGGCAAGACCGTCTGGGCGGAGCTGAGCGTTCGGGCCGCGGCGGTGGCGCGCATGCGGCAGATGGCGGTGGACGGCGAAATCGACTTCAGCGGTTGCGCGGCAACCGGGTGACCTGGCGGACGCACGGCCCGCACCGGGCCCGAGGGGCGGTGCGGGCCGGGCCGCGTACGGCGGCCCGCTACTTCTTCGTCGGGAGCGACGGGAGCTTGCCCGGTTCGCTCTTCTGGAAGGTGTCCGCGCCGGCGCCCTCCCAGGTGACCTTCAGGGTGGTGGCGTCCACCGAGTCGACCTTGCCCTTCGAGCGGGTCGCGCCGGCCGGGCACTTCAGGTCGAAGGACTTCCCGTCCGTGGTGCCCTCGCAGGTGGCGCCGGTGGCCGCCTCGACCACGAACGCCCTCTGGCCCTTGACCGTGAGCACCAGGCCCTTGCCCGGGTTCTGCATGGAGATCCAGCCGCCCTCCAGGCTGCCCGCACCCGCACCCGCACCCGAGCCCGCACCCGAGCCCGCACCCGTGCTCGCGGTGGCGGCCGGGGCGGGGGCCGAGGCGGCCGGGGCGGGCTTCTGGTCCGCCTTCGGGGAGGTGTCGCTGCCGCAGGCGGTCAGGGCCAGGGCGGCCGCGAGTCCGGTGGCGGCGAGGGCGGTGATACGCAGGTGGCTGTGCACGGGTAGTCCCCCAGGGAGGCGATGTGAGCGGCGGAACGCGCCGAAGCGGCGGCGGCCGGAGTGATCAGAGGCACTCGGGGACACGCTCGCGGGGCCGTGGCGGTTCCGCCCGCCGTGACTCAGGGGGCGCGGAGGGTCAGAGGTACTGCGCGAAGTCGTCCAGCGCCCGCAGGATCTCCGCCTCTCCGGCCGACGGGAGTTGGAGGACGACCTCCTCGATGCCCAGGTCGGCGTAGTGGCTGAGCTTGCCCGGGGTCGGCTGGACGGCGTACGGGACGACCTGGAGGGTCTTCGGGTCACGGCCGGCGGTCTCCCAGACCTGGCGCAGGGCCGGGAGGGACTCCGTGAGGCCGCGGCCGCCGATGGGGAGCCAGCCGTCGGCGTGGTCGGCGATGGCGGCGAACAGCTTCGGGCCCGCCGCGCCTCCGATCATGGTGCGGGGGCCGTGGAGGGGCGTGCCGGGGGCGAGTTCGCGGGCCGGCTGGGCCGGCTTGGGGTGGGCCTCGCTCGCCTGGACGGAGGAGTACTCGCCCACGTACGCCGTCGGCTCGGGCGCCCAGAGGGCGCGCATCAGGGCCATCCGGTCGCGGACCAGTTCGCGGCGGGTGCGCCACTCGACGCCGTGGTCGGCGGCCTCCTCGACGTTCCAGCCGTAGCCGATGCCGAGGGTGAAGCGGCCGCCGGAGAGGTGGTCGAGGGTGGCGACCTGCTTCGCGAGGTCGATGGGGTCGTGCTGGGCGACGAGGGTGATGCCGGTGCCGAGGTGCAGCCGCTCGGTCACGGCGGAGGCCTGGCCGAGGGCGACGAAGGGGTCGAGCGTGCGGCCGTACATCACCGGGAGCTCCCCACCCATGGGGGCGGGGCTGACGCGGCTGACGGGGATGTGGGTGTGCTCGGGGAGATAGAGCCCGGAGAAGCCGCGCTCTTCGAGGGCGCGGGCCAGGCGAACGGGCGAGACGGTGCGGTCGGTCAGGAAGACGGTCGTGGCGATCCGCATGTGCTGGCACCTCCGGGACGTGGGAATCGACGTAACGGTACGGGCTGGGCGCGCGAATGTTGAGGGGGCGTCAGATCGTGTGTGCGGGGTAGCGGGACAGCCAGGGCCCGCCGGTGGCGGTGGCCGTGGGGCCGTGGAGGCTCGGGCCCTGGGTCATCTCCAGGGCGAAGTCGTCGGCGAGTTCGAGGAGGGTGGCGCGGCCTTCGAGGTCGGCGAGCCAGGCGGCCGGGAGGGCGGTCTCGCCGTGCTGGGCGCCGAGGAGGGCCCCGGTCAGGGCGCCGGTGGCGGGGGAGTCGCCGCCGTGGTTGACGGCGAGGCGCAGGCCGTGCGGGATGTCCTCGGCGACGAGGGCGCAGTGGACCGCGATGGCGAGGACCTCGTCGGCGGTGCGGCCGTCGCCGGGGGAGAGCGCCTCGATCGTGTCGGGGCCGGGCGCCGCGCGGGTGACGGCGGACAGGGCGCGCTGGAGGGCGTCGGTGACGGGCTGGTGGCCGGGGCGGGCCCCGAGCAGGCCGAGGGCGCGCTGGACGGCGGAGTCGAGGGAGTCGCCCCGGGTCAGGCCGTGCACGATGACGGCGAAGGCGCCGGCGGCGAGGTACGCGGTGGGGTGGCCGTGGCTCTGTGCGGCGCACTCGACGGCGAGCTGGAGCACGAGGGCCGGTTCCCAGCCGACGAGCAGGCCGAACGGGGCCGAGCGGGCGGCGGCCGCGGCGCCCTGGGCGGTGGGGTTCTTCGGGCGGTCGAGGGTGCCGAGGGTGTCGTCGGCGAAGCCGGTGAGGGAGGCGCGGTCGGGGTCGCGGCGGACGTAGAGCCACTCCTGCTGCGCGAGCCAGCCGTTGTCCTTGCGGCGCTCGTCGGGGCCCCATTCGTTCTGGGTGGCCCACCAGCGGCGGTGGGCGCGGTGGACGTCGGTCGGCGGGTGCCAGGCGCCGGTGTCGCGGCGTACGTGGGCCCGTACGAGTCCGTCCACGGTGAAGAGGGTGAGCTGGGTGGCGGCGGTGACGGCGCCGCGGCGGCCGTGCGCGGGGGCGGGCTCGGTCAGGCCGTGCGGGCCGTGTTCCTCGCGGATGGCCGGGAGGGTGAGCGCGGCGACGGGCGCGCCGAGGGCGTCGCCGATGGCGGCCCCGAGGAGTGCGCCGCGGACCCGGCTGCGGAAGTCCTGCTGCTCGGCCCGACCCCACAGCCCGGTCGCCGCCGCCGGGCCGCCGGTGTCCCGGGGGGCGGTACGGGGGGCCGGAGCCCCGCCCGCTTCCGCCGTGCCGCCTGCCGCCGTGCCGCCCGGCGGCGTCGGCGTCGCGTGGCCTGCGACGGCGGGGCCGGGACGGGGCGGGGTGCTCCCGGCCGGCGGCGCGCCCGCGCCGATCGGTGTGCCGCCCGGCGGGGTGGCGGGGCCGGCCGGCGTGCCGCCGGGCGGGGTCGGCGCGGCCTGGGCCGTGGCGGTGGGGGCGGGCCCGGCCATGGGCGTGCCGCCCGGCGGGGTCGGGGAAGCGAGGTGTGCGGGGGCTGCCTGGCCCGCGGCGGCGGGGGCGGGCCCTGGCGCGGGTGCGGGCCCGGCCATGGGCGTGCCGCCCGGCGGGGTTGCCGCGGTCGGGGGGATCGGCCCGAGGGCGGCCGGGTCGGGGCCGGGGTCCTCGTTCCTCGTGCCGCTCGTACCGATCACTTCATCCACCCCCGGCTCACAGGCCTCCCGCCGCGCATGCGAACCCGCACTGTAGTGGACACGCCCGAACGAATTCGGAACGAGTGTGCCAAGCGGCACGGAAGCGGGGGGAGAACGGCCGGAAAGCGAACACTTCCGGCCGCGACCTGGCCGATGGCACGTTTTGCCACTTGTCGTGGACTGGGCCGGTCCCGGCCATGTCTCGTTCATCGGCGGTTTCCCGCGGCCGCCCAGTCTCGGCGGCATGAAGAAGGCCCTCCTCGCCGCGACCGTCGTCGCCTCCGCCCTCACCGCCTCCCTGGTCGCGGTCCCCGCCGCCTCCGCCGCAGGCTGGGACCTCCCCTGGTCCGGCCGGCACCACAACAACGACCGGTCCTCCATCCCCTTCACCGAGGCCTCCGTCACCGCCGGAGCCGACGGTTCGTACACCGTCAAGTGGAGTGCCACCGGCACCCGGCGCGTCCAGATCAAGGCGAACGGCAAGGTCGTCGCCCAGGGCGGCGCCAAGGGCGAGGCCGTCGTCACCGGGCTGCCCGCCGCCGACCGCCAGTGGTTCGACTTCGACCCCGAGCGCGGCGAGGGCCTGCGCCTCGCCGACCGCCTCGTCAAGCTCGAAGGCGCCGTCAACTTCCGCGACGCGGGCGGCTACCGCACCACCACCGGCCAGTGGGTCAAGATGGGTGAGGTCTACCGCTCCGACGCCCTCAACAAGCTGACCGCGAACGACCTGGCCAAGCTCCAGCGCCTGCGCGTCAAGACCGTCTTCGACCTGCGGATGCAGGACGAGCGCACCAAGGACGCCGACAAGGTCCCGGCCGGCGCCACCTACGTCGTCGCCGACGTCTTCGCGGGTTCCGGCTCGTTCCAGACCATGCCCAAGAGCCCCGACGAGGCCGTCAAGGCCATGGTCGACGCCGAGAAGGCCATGGTCGGCGGCGAGGGCGGCAAGAAGGCCTACACCCAGGTCTTCGACGGCATCCGCAACGACGACGCGCGCACCGTCCTCTTCCACTGCACCGCAGGCAAGGACCGCACCGGCTGGGCGAACGCCGCCCTGCTGACCGCGCTCGGCGTCCCCGACGAGACCGTGATGGCCGATTACCTGGCCAGCAACGACTACCGCAAGGCCGCCAACGACGCGATCCTCTCGCACCTGCCCGCCCCGCAGGCCGCCGTCTACAAGCCGATGCTCGACGTCCGCCCCGAGTACCTGAACTCCGGCTACGACGAGGTCAAGGCGAAGTACGGCTCCTTCGACCGCTACCTGAAGGACGGCCTCGGCATCGACGCCCGCGAGCTGAAGCAGCTCAAGAACGACCTGCTCGTGGGCTGATCCGATGAAACCCCACGGGAAGGGCCCGGCCGGAATACTCCCCGGCCGGGCCCTTCCCGTGCGACCCGGCCGGTCAGTCCAGGACCGGCAGCAGCTCCGGCAGGTGTCCGTCCGAGGCTCGGGCCGCCTCCTGGCGTTCCCGCGGGACCTCCCCGTACAGCGTCGTACGGGGCTTCGCGGGCCGGCCCGCCGCCTCCGCCACCGCGATCAGGTCCTGGACCGACTTGTACGATCCGTAACTCGAACCCGCCATGCGGGAGATGGTCTCCTCCATCAGGGTCCCGCCGAGGTCGTTCGCCCCGGAGCGCAGCATCTCCGCCGCGCCCTCCGCGCCCAGCTTCACCCAGCTCGTCTGGATGTTGGGGATGTGCGGGTGGAGCAGGATCCGGGCCATCGCCGTCACCGCCCGGTTGTCGCGCACCGTCGGACCCGGCCTGGCGATGCCCGCCAGGTACACCGGCGCATTGGTGTGGATGAACGGGAGCGTGACGAACTCCGTGAAGCCGCCCGTCCGTTCCTGGATCCGGGCCAGCGTGCGGAAGTGGCCGAGCCAGTGCCGCGGCTGGTCCACGTGCCCGTACATCATCGTGGAGGACGAGCGGATGCCCAGCTCGTGCGCGGTGGTGACGACGTCGATCCAGTCCGCCGTCGGCAGCTTGCCCTTGGTGAGGACCCAGCGGACCTCGTCGTCCAGGATCTCCGCCGCCGTGCCCGGGATCGAGTCCAGCCCGGCCTCCTTGGCGGCCGTCAGCCAGTCCCGTACGGACATCCCCGTCCGCGTGGCCCCGTTGACGACCTCCATCGGCGAGAAGGCGTGCACGTGCATGCCCGGGACCCGCTCCTTCACCGCGCGCGCGATGTCGAAGTACGCCGTCCCCGGCAGGTCCGGGTGGATGCCGCCCTGCATGCACACCTCGACCGCGCCCACGTCCCAGGCCTGGGCGGCCCGGTCGGCGACCTGTTCCAGGGAGAGCGTGTACGCGTCGGCGTCCGTACGGCGCTGCGCGAAGGCGCAGAAACGGCAGCCGGTGTAGCAGACGTTGGTGAAGTTGATGTTCCGCGTGACGATGTAGGTGACCTCGTCGCCCACCACCGACTTGCGCAGGTCGTCCGCGATCCGGCACAGCGCGTCCAGCGCGGGCCCGTCCGCGTGGAGCAGGGCCAGGGCCTGCTCGTCGGTGAGCCGCGTCGGGTCGTCCGCGGCCTGCGCGAGCGCGGCCCGTACGTCCGTGTCGATGCGCTCGGGCACCATGCCGGGGGCGGCGATCTCCCGCAGCGCCTCCCAGTCGCCGTACACCTCGTCGAAGTCCTCGCGGCGGTCGCCGGTGCGGCCCTCGGTGTCGATGGCGCTGTGCAGGTCGGTGCGGCCGTAGGCGGCGAAGCCCTCGTCCGGCTCCTGCCAGGGGCGGCCCTCGACCACCGCCGACTCGTTCGCCAGGCCCGTCTCCGCGTCGGCGAGCGCGCGTACGTGCGGCAGCAGCCGGGGGTCCAGCCAGGGCTCGCCGCGCCCCAGGAACTCCGGGTAGATGGTCAGGCGTTCGCGCAGCTCGAAGCCGGCGGCCGCGGTGCGCTCGGCCAGCTCGTCGATGTGCGGCCAGGGGCGCTCGGGGTTGACGTGGTCGGGGGTCAGCGGCGAGACCCCGCCCCAGTCGTCGATGCCGGCGCCGATGAGCAGGGCGTACTCGGCGTCCACCAGGTTCGGCGGGGCCTGGATGCGGGCGCTCGGGCCCAGGATGTGCCGGGCCACGGCGATCGCGGCGGCGAGCTCCTCCAGCTCCGCGTCCGGCATGCCGCGCATGGCGGTGTCCGGCTTGGCGCGGAAGTTCTGGACGATGACCTCCTGGACGCCGTGGTAGCTGCGCTGGACGCGCCTCAGCTCGAAGAAGGCGTCGGCCCGCTCCTCGTACGTCTCCCCGATGCCGATGAGCACGCCGGTGGTGAAGGGGACGTTGGAGCGGCCCGCGTCCTCCAGGACCCGCAGTCGGACGGCCGGGTCCTTGTCGGGGGAGCCGTGGTGGGGGCCGCCGGGCTCGGACCACAGGCGGGTGGCGGTGGTCTCCAGCATCATGCCCATCGACGGCGCGACGGGCTTCAGCCGCTGGAGGTCCGACCAGGAGAGCACGCCCGGGTTGAGGTGCGGGAGCAGCCCGGTCTCCTCCAGGACGCGGATCGCCATCGCGCGCACGTAGGCGAGCGTGTCGTCGTAACCGTGCGCGTCGAGCCACTCGCGGGCCTCGGGCCAGCGGTCCTCGGGGCGGTCGCCGAGGGTGAAGAGCGCTTCCTTGCAGCCCATCGCCGCGCCCTGGCGGGCGATGTCGAGGACCTCGTCGGGGGAGAGGTACATCCCGTGCCCGGCCTTGCGGAGCTTGCCGGGCACGGTCACGAAGGTGCAGTAGTGGCACTTGTCGCGACACAGGCGGGTCAGCGGGATGAAGACCTTGCGGGAGTACGTGATGACACCGGGCCGCCCGGCGGCGGCGAGCCCCGCGTCCCTTACGCGTGCGGCAGAGGCGGCGAGGTCCTTCAGGGCCTCGCCGCGCGCCTGGAGGAGTACGGCCGCCTCGGTCGCGTCGAGCGCGACGCCGTCGCGGGCCCGACGGAGCGCACGGCGCATCGCGTTGTCGGTCGGAGCGTCACTCGGAGTGGTCATGCGGTGAGCATACGATCCGTTCGAGCGCGGGCAGAGGGCGTCATCGCATCAGCTCACCGGCATTGACCAGCAGCGACTGGCCGGTTATCGCCCGTGCCCGGTCGGAGGCGAGGAAGGCGGCGGCGTCGGCCACGTCCCCGTCGGTGGCCAGATCCGGCAGTGCCATGCGGTCGGTGAGGCGCTTGTGCACCTCGGCCTCGGGCACGCCCTCGGTGTGGGCGGAGAAGGTGACGAAGGCCTGCACGGGCGGCCCCCACATCCAGCCGGGCAGCACGGTGTTGACGCGGATCCGGTGCGGGCCGAGCTCGCGGGCCATGGAGTACATGGCCGAGGTCAGGGCCCCCTTGGAGGCGGCGTAGGCGGCCTGCTGCACCTCGTTGGGCGCGGCGACCGCGGACTGCGTGCCGATGATGACGACGGAGCCGCCGCGTTCCTTGAGGGCGGGCAGGCAGGCGCGGGTCATGCGCAGCGTGCCGAGCAGGTTCACGTCGATGATCTGCTGCCACGTGCCGAAGTCGGCGTCCTCGATCCCGCCGAAGTACGAGTCCCACGCGGCGACGTGCACGACGGCGTCGACCCCGCCGAACCGCTCCTGCGCGAGCGCGACCAGGGCCTGGCACTGGGCCTCGTCGGAGATGTCGGTGGTCCGGTAGGCGGTGTGCACGCCGTCGGGGTCGATCTCGGCGGCCGACTTGGCGAGGTTCGCCTCGGTCCGCGCCCCGAGCACGGCGTTGCCCCCGTCCCGGACGACGGTCGCGGCCACCTGGTGCCCGAGGCCGGCCCCGACGCCGGAGACGATGACGGTCTTCCCTTGCAGCAGCATGCCGTGCCTCCTGGGGCGGGGCTCGAAGATCTGACGGGGCGTCAGGGTACGGGGGCGGTGCGGCGATGTGAAGGGGTGCGGGTGCGGGTGCGGGTGGGGCTCGGATGCGGTTCCGGGTGCCGCTGCGCGGAGCCGGTCCCCTACCCGCCCTTCCTCCGTTCCCCGGGCTCTGCCCGGACCCGGTCCTCAAACGCCGGACGGGCTGGAAGTCGGCCCCGGCCCGGCGAGGGTGAAGGGCTCGGGATGCCCGAAGCGCCGCCCCGCCCCACAATGGGCCTTACCCGGTGCCCCTGCTGCCCCCAGCGGAATGGAGATCGCCGAAGTGGCCCATCGCGACGGCCGCGGCCGTGCCACCGCGCCCTCCGCCCGGCCCGAGGAGGCCGAAGCGGCGCGTGGTGACTACTCCGGCGCGGTCTACGGCTCGCTGCTCGCCGCCTCCGTCGTGGTCGGCGCCGGAGTGCCCGAGGCGTTCCCCCGGCTGCACCTCGTCGTCCTGCTGCTCAGCACCAGTGTGGTGTTCTGGGCCGCGCACGTCTTCGCGCGCCTCTTCGGGGCCCGGATCGTGAGCCACCTGAGCTGGAGCGCGATGCGCAGCATGGCCAGGGAGGAACGCCCGATCATCGAGGCGGCCGTCCCGCCGGCCCTCGCCGCGGCCGTCAGCCCGCTGTTCGGGCTGGGCGCCCAAGGCATGGTGTGGCTGGCCCTCGTCGTTGCCCTGGCCGGCCAGGTGGGCTGGTCGGCGGTGGCCGCCGGCCGCGCAGGGGCCTCCCGTGGGCTGATGGCGGTCGCCGGCTTGGTCAACCTCCTGCTCGGCCTGATCATCGTGCTGCTCAAGGTCGCCCTCCAGCATTGAGCTCGGCGCCGTGCCCGAACCCCCACCGTGTGGGGCGCGCAGCCGCGCCGCTCAGCGGCCGGGCGCGTGTCCGTCCGTGCGGGCCACCGCCGCCAGGCGGCGCAACCCCTCCGCGATCTCCTGCGGGGTGTGCGTGGTGAAGGACAGGCGCAGGGTGCGCGGGTCCGGGGCGCCCGTGAAGAAGGGGGCTCCCGGGACGAAGGCGACGTCGTGGGCGATGGCCGTCCTCAGCAGGGCCGTCGCGTCGTGGCCCTCGGGCAGGCGCGCCCAGACGAACATGCCGCCCTCGGGCCGGTTCCACGTGGAGCCCGCCGGGAGGGCCTCCCCGAGGTGCGCCAGCAGGGCGTCGCGGCGGGACTTGTACGCCGCGCGGACCCGGGCGACGTGGGCGTCCAGGTCGGCGGCGGCGAGGTAGTGGGCCGCGGCCAGCTGGTCCACGGTCGAGGTGTGCAGGTCGGCCGCCTGCTTGGCGACGACGGCGGCCCGGCGCAGCGCCGCCGGTGCCCGCAGCCAGCCCAGCCGCAGCCCCGGCGCCATCACCTTCGAGAAGCTGCCGAGCAGCGCGGTGCGGTCCTCGGCCCCCGGGTGCGCGGCGATCCAGGGGACGTCCGCGCCCTCGTAGCGGAGCTCTCCGTACGGGTCGTCCTCCACCAGCCACAGCCCGAGCCGCGCCGCGGTCTCCGCGACCGCCGCCCGGCGGCCGGCCGGCAGGGTGCGGCCGGTCGGGTTCTGGAAGGTGGGGATCGTGTAGAGCAGCTTCGGGCGCTCCCGTATGACGAGATCGGCCAGCGCCTCCGGGATGATCCCCTCCTCGTCGCAGGGCACGGCCACCACCCGCGCCCCCGCCAGCCCGAAGCACTGGAGGGCCGCGAGGTAGGTGGGGTTTTCGACCAGCACCACGTCGCCCGGCTCGATCAGGGCGCCGGTGATGAGGGTGAGGGCCTGCTGGGATCCCGAGGTGATCAGGACGTCGTCCGCGCCGGTGGTCAGGCCGCGGGCGGTGGCGCGGGCGGCGACGGCCCCGCGCAGCTCCGGGGCGCCCTCGGTGGTGGAGTACTGGAGCGCGCGCCGCGCCGACGCCGCGAACGCGGAGTCGTAGGAGGCCCGCAGGCCCTCGGTGTCGAAGAGCTCGGGAGCCGGGAGGCCGCCGGCGAAGGAGATCACCCCGGGGCGTTCGGTGAGCGCGAGGATCTCGCGCACGGGGGAGCCCTCCACCGAGGTGGCGCGGGCGGCGAACGAGGGCGGCGCGACGGCGGAACGGGCGGCGGCAGCAGGCACGGTGGCTCCTCGGGAGTCGGGTGCGGGCATCGTAGCCAGAGAAATATGTATGCGACACCTATGTATCGCATGGCGAACGGGCGGGGCCGGCTCCGTCCGACCCCTCCCGATCTGACGTCGCATCAGCTAGACCGGTGCCATGACGACAGACAGGCAACAGGACACCCGCGTCGAGGACTACGCCGAGCTCGCGGCGGTCGGCCCCTACGGCGTCCACCCCGGCCACGCTCTGATCACCATGGTGGAACCGCACCCGGGCCACGAGTTCGCGTACAACCGCTGGTACGAGGACGACCACTACTACGCCGGCGCCATGGCCATGCCCTGGATGTACGCCGGCCGTCGCTGGGTGGCCACCCGCGACCTCCAGGAGCTGCGCTACCCGGAGAAGTCGGCCGTCGCCCAACCCGTCACGGCGGGCTGCTACATCTCGACGTACTGGGTCACCGAGGGCCGCTACGACGAGCACATGAAGTGGACCGTCGGCATCAACAAGCGCCTCAATCGCGACGGCCGCGTCTACCAGGACCGGACGCACGTCTTCACGTCCTTCCAGGACCACCAGGCCACCGTCTACCGCGACGGTGCGGCCGGCCCCCGCGACTTCCACGCCCTGGACCACCCGTACGCCGGGCTCGTGGTCCAGGTCGTCGACGCCGAAGGACCGGAGCAGCGGGCGGAGCTGCTGGAGTGGCTGCGGTCGAGCGCCCTGCCGAAGCGGTTGCACGGCTCGCCGGCCGCGATGGTGACGGTCTTCCGGCCGACGCCGCTGCCCGGCGACCGGATGACCTACGTCAAGCAGGTGGAGGGGGTCGACACCCGCCTGACGCTCCTCTGGTTCCTGGAGGCCGATCCGCGGACCTGCTGGGACCGCTTCCAGGGGCTGGACGCGGAGGTGGCCGGGTCGGGGCTGGGGCGGGTGGAACTGGTGGCGCCGTTCATCCCGACGGTGCCGGGGACCGACCGGTACGTCGACCAACTCAGGTAGCCGGGGCCCCGAACGACCGGGGTCCCGAACGACGGGGGATCCTGAGCGGCAGGGGATCCCGGACGGCCGGGCATGGCCGAGCCCCCTCGGCCAGGACGGCGTGCCGGTCGAGAGGGCTCACTGGGTGGTACCGGTGCTGCTGTTGGTGTCAGTCGGTTCGAGGCGGTTGGGACGCATGCCGTGACGTTCAGGCGAGGCGGCCCATCCGCCCCTCGGTGACGTCGGCGACGAACGAGGTCCAGGAGCCGGGCGCGAAGGTGAGGGACGGGCCGTCCTGCACCTTCGAGTCACGGACCGCGATGGCCTCCACGACGGGGGACTTGACCTCGACGCAGGCGCCGTTCCCGCCGGAGTAGGAGGACTTGACCCAGTTTTCCGTGGCGCCCTGACGAATAGCCATGTTTCTCTCCGGTTCAGCGAGTAGTGCCGGTGGGGCGTCGGCCGAATTCGTGCTTTCCGGCCGACGTGATCGACGCTACCCGCACCTCCCGACGTGCGAAGGGGACGTTCACCCGACCGGGTGGCATATTCCAGTCAGCCCTTCTGCGGCCGGGGAGTGACGGTGTACCGTACGGGCCCCCTCCCGCGACCTGCCCCCTTTTCCGGCCTTTTACTTCCCCTTGCCCGCATAGCCGTCGATGATCTCGCCGATGAACTGCCGCGTCTGTTCGACGTTGAGCGCCTGGGCGCGCAGGTGTTCGTACATCACGCTGTACTTCTGAACGTCGTTGGCCTTCTCCAGGTACAGATCGCTCGTGACGCCCTCGATGTAGACCACGGTCGAGTCCGACGCGTCCGGGAATTCCAGAATCGCGTACTGGCCGTTCATGCCCGGGTGCGCGCCCATGGTGAACGGCATCACCTGCACCGTGATGTACGGCTGCTCGGACTGCTCTATCAAGTACTCCAGCTGCCGGATCATCAGTCGCGCGTCCCCGACGTGCCGGCGGAGCGCCGCCTCGTCGATGACGGCCCACAGACGCAGCGGACCCACGTCGGGGTTGTTGTTGTCGGTCTCCGAGAGCCGCTTCTGGCGGTGCATCCGGACCTGGACGCGCTTCTCCACGTCGAGCGGGGCGGTCTCGGGCAGCGCGCCGCGGATCAGGGCCTGGGCGTACTCGGGGGTCTGGAGCAGGCCCGGAACCATCTGGGGCTCGTAGGTGCGCAGGCTGGCGGCGTCCGTCTCCAGACCGATGTAGACGCTGTACGGGATGTCGCCGAAGGCGTGCCACCAGCCCTGCTGGCGGGAGTCCTTCGCCATCTGCATCAGGGAGTCGACGAGCCGGCGGTCCTCGACCTCGTACACGTCGCACAGGTCGCGGACGTCGCGCTGACTGATGGAACGGCGGCCGTTCTCCAGCCGGCTGATCTTCGACTGGGAGACCAGGAGGCGCTCGGCGACCTGTTCGGCCGTCATGCCCTTGTCCTCGCGGAGCTTGCGCAACTCCATGCCCAGTCGGCGGCGTCGGACGGTGGGATTGACATTGGACGCCACGTGAACGGCACCTCCGCGTTCTTCTGTCTTCTTCTGCCGTGCGGCAGCTGTCTCTCTGCGTGCCTGATGTTGAGCAGACTGCCACCGAAGCGGTTCGCGCCGCTGGCGAACGGCAGGGAAAACAGACGCGCGGGGTGGGGGGGGCGGGGGGCCCCGCCCCCCCCCCCCCCCCCCCCGGGGCCGGGGGGGGGGGGGGGGGGGGGGGGGGGGGGGGGGGGGGGGGGCCCCGCGGGGGGGCTCAGGTCGGTCACGTGGATCAGGAGGGCAGGGCCGCGGCC
>NZ_JBIAUK010000022.1:0-141229 GCF_042892775.1 Streptomyces sp. NPDC001717
TCAAGGAACGGACGCTTCCTTTGTACTCACCCTCTCGGGCTTTCCTCCGGGCTTCTGTTCTGCTGTCTTGCGTTTCCGACTCTATCAGACTCTTTCGGGCCTGACTCCCAGTCAGCGGGGTTTGTCTTCCGGGCTGTTGGGCCCTTCCGACTCCCAGAACTCTAGTGGATTTCCCGGACGATTCATAATCGGCCTTCGGAAATTCATTCGGGCATGCCGAATGCGTTCCCGATGGGAGGTCGCGCAGAGTTGGGTGCCGCAACGAGGCGGCGGGATTCGTTGTCGCCAAAACCTTCCGGCTCTGGGACAACTCGAAGAACCTTACGGACCCGCGGGGCCCGTGTCAACCCCGGCTCAGCTGGGCGACTGGAGGTCCTCCACGCGGTCCAGCAAGCGGGTGAGCATGTCGCCCAGGGCCCCGCGCTCCGCCGTGGAGAGGTCCTGGAGGAGGTCCTCCTCGAAGACCGTGGCCGCGCGCATCGCGTCCAGCCACTTGCTGCGGCCCTCGTCCGTCAGCTCCACGATCACGCGGACGCGGTTGGACTCGTCCCGCTCCCGGGTGACCAGGCCCTCCGCCGTCATGCGGTCGATCCGGTGGGTCATCGCCGCCGGCGTGAGGCCCAGCTGCTTGGCCAGCTCGCTCGGGCCCATCCGGTACGGGGCGCCGGAGAGGACGAGGGCCTTGAGGACCTCCCACTCCGCGTTGCTGATGCCCAGGGCCGCCGTCTGGCGTCCGTACGCGACGTTCATGCGGCGGTTCAGGCGGCTGAGCGCCGATACGACCTTCTCGACCTGGGGGTCGAGGTCCTGGAACTCGCGCTGGTAGACGGCGATCTGCTCGTCGAGGCTCGGCTCGTGGACGGGCGTGGTGCCGTCGGGGGTGTCACCCATGGGTCGAAGTATCGCACGAGCTCGTTGGCGTCTAACTCCTTCGATGTGTAGAGTTAAGGATTGAAGTTTAGGGATGAAGTCTTTCGGTCTTCAGTTACAAGGCAGGTGAGAAGTGACCAAGGTGATGGGCGCTGCGATGCGGCGGATCCAGGCCGGGAACGCGCTGACCGCGTTCGGCATCGGCTTCACGGTTCCGTACCTCTACATCTATGTGGCGCAGGTGCGAGGTCTGGGCTCCATGGCCGCCACGAGTGCGTTCGTGGCGTTCGCCCTGGGTGCTCTGCTCGCGCTGCCCTTCACCGGTCGGGTCATCGACCGGCGCGGTCCCGTCCCCGTGGTCATGGCGGCCGCCGCGGCCGCTTCGGTCGGCGCGCTCTCGCTCGGGCTGTCCACGGGCCTCGTGCCCATCCTGCTGTCTGCCCTGACGCTGGGCGCCGGGCAGGCCGTGATGCAGCCGGCGCTGGCCACCATGATCGTGTGGTGCTCGACGCCGGCCACCCGGACGCGGTCCTTCGCGCTCCAGTTCTTCATGCAGAACCTCGGGCTCGGCATCGGCGGGCTCATCGGCGGGCTGATCGTCGACAAGGACCGGGCCTCCAGCTTCATCCTGCTGTTCGGCATCGAGGCCGTCATGTTCCTGGTGCTGGCCGCGGTCATCGCCACCGTGCGGATGCCGCAGGCGCCGGGCTTCAAGGACGCCCGCCCGAAGGCCCCGGCACAGGGGGGCGGCGGCTGGAAGCGGATGCTCCGGCACAAGGCCATGATGCAGCTGTGCCTGCTGGGCTTCGTGCTCTTCTTCGCCTGCTACGGACAGTTCGAGTCGGGTCTGGCCGCCTTCGGTACCGAGGCCGCAGGCATCTCCCCCTCGACGCTCGGGTTCGCGCTGGCCGCCAACACCGGTGCGATCGTGCTGGCGCAGTTCGTGGTGCTCCGGCTCGTGGAGAAGCGCCGGCGGTCGCGGGTGATCGCGCTGGTGGGGCTGATCTGGACCGTGGCGTGGGTCATCGCCGGGTTCTCGGGGCTGGGGCACGGCAGCGCGATGATGGCCGCCGCCGCGTTCATCGCCACGTACGCGCTCTTCGGCATCGGCGAGGCCATGCTGTCGCCGACCGTCGCGCCGCTGGTGGCCGACCTGGCTCCGGAGGGGTCGGTCGGTCAGTACAACTCGGCCTTCGCGCTGGTCAAGCAGATGGCGCTGGCGCTCGGGCCGCTCGGGGTGCCGCTCGGTGCGGGTGTGCCGATGCTCTACATCGGGATCTTCGTACTGGTCTCGCTCGGGATCGCCGGGCTGGCGCTGCGGCTCGGCAGGCAGCTGAGCCCGGAGCAGGACAACCCCTCGCTGGTGAGCAGGGTCGTGGCCCAGGGTGGGCCCGCCGTCGCCCCCGCCGGCGCCGGCAAGGCCGCCGGCTCGGAGGTCGCGCACGTGTAGACGTGCCCGTGGATGTACGGAAGGCCCCGGTCCTCGTGGACCGGGGCCTTCCGCCTGTTCGGCTACTTGTCCGGCAGGGCGAACTCGCACCAGACGGCCTTGCCGCCGCCCGGAGTGCGGCGGGAGCCCCAGGCGGAGGCGATGGTGGCGACGATGGAGATGCCGCGGCCCGTCTCGTCGGCCGGTTCGGCACGGCGGCGGCGCGGCAGGTGGTCGTCGCCGTCGGTGACCTCGATGATCAGTCGGCGGTCGGTGCGCCGCAGACGCAGGCGCATGGGCGGCGTTCCGTGCTGGAGGGAGTTCGCGACGAGCTCGCTGGCCGCGAGGACGCCGAGGTCGCACAGCTCCACCGGGAAGCGCCAGGAGGCCAGGACCCCCTGGGCGAAGGCCCGGGCTCGCGGGGCGGCCTCGACGCCGCCGAGGAGTTCCAGGGCGGCGTTGTGGAAGAGCTCGGCGTCGGGGCCGGTGCGGGCGGGCTGCTGGAGGACCATGACGGCTACGTCGTCGTCGTGGTCCGCGTCCACCCCGAGGGCGCGCATCAGGCGGTCGCAGATGACGGCCGGGGTGCCCTGTGCGCCGGAGAGCGCGCGTTCCAGCGCGGCGACGCCCTCGTCGATGTCCTCACCGCGGCGTTCGACCAGGCCGTCGGTGTAGAGGACGGCGGTGGAGCCGGGGCCGAGCGGGATGGTGCCCGAGGTGTGCAGCCATCCGCCGGTGCCGAGGGGCGGGCCGGTGGGATCGGCGGCTCTGCGTACGGTGCCGTCCTCGTCCCGGACCAGGATCGGGAGGTGGCCGGCGGAGGCGTAGGCCAGCAGGCCCTCGTTGGGGTCGTGGACGGCGTAGACGCACGTGGCGATCTGGCTGGCGTCGATCTCGGCGGCGAGGCCGTCGAGGAGCTGGAGGACCTCGTGGGGCGGCAGGTCGAGGCGGGCGTACGCGCGCACGGCCGTGCGGAGCTGGCCCATGACGGCGGCCGCGCGGACGCCCCGGCCCATGACGTCGCCGATGACGAGCGCGGTGCGGCCGGCGCCGAGGGTGATGACGTCGTACCAGTCGCCGCCGACGGCCGCCTCGGTGCCGCCGGGCTGGTAGGTGGCGGCGACGCGCAGGTCGTCGGGCTGCTCCAGCTCCTGCGGGAGGAGGGAGCGCTGGAGGGTGACGGCGGCCTCGCGCTGGCGGCGCTCGCTGGCGCGCAGTCGCTCGACGGCTTCGGCGTGGTCGGTGACGTCGGCGAGGTGGATCAGGACGCCGGCGTGGGCTTCCGCCTCGCCGCCGCTCTCGGCCTTGGGGAAGTCGACCGGGGTGCAGGTGACGGTGTAGGTGCTGGTGCCGCCGGGTGCGGTGCGGTTCTTGGCGGTACGGGGCTTGCCGCTGCGCTGGACCTGGTCGAGGAGCGGGAGCAGGCCGAGCTCGCCCAGCTCGGGGAGGGCCTCGTGGGCGGGGGCGCCGGGGAGGCGGGTGCCGAAGCCGGCCGTGTAGGCGTCGTTGACGTACGCGACGTGGTGCTCGGGGCCGTGGACGAGGGCGACCAGCGCCGGGAGGCGGCCGATGACCTCCCGGACGGACAGCTCGTCGAGCGAGGGCACCGCGGCGGGGGCACCCGTGTGCCGGCCCGGGGTGGTGCCGGTGCCGCTGCCGGTGCCGGAGACCGTGGGGTCGGCGGGGCCGCCGTCCGCGGTCGGCACGGACCGATCGGTTCCGGGGTCGGCTCGGCCGCCGCGGGCGGCCGGGACCGAACCTTCACCCCTCTTGGCCTGTGCGGCGGCCTGGGCGGCGGCGTGTTCGGTCCGCGCGGCGGCGCGGCGCTGCGTTCCGGGAAACCGGGCGCTCCAGCGCGTGAAGTTCACTGCGTTCAGGCCTCGTGGTGTCGCAAGTGGTCGCTGTGTCGCTCGTCGGGTGGTCGGTCGCTGGCTGGACGTTGTCACTCTGTGCAGGTGTGAGCCCACCTATGGTCACACGTCCAGTGTGGCCGACCGCACTGACAACGTCAGCTCTGGCTGTCCTTCGGAGGGTTGGGGGTGGGCTTCGGGGGTGGGTCCTTGGGGCCGCCTCCCGCGGCCAGTTCGAATTCTGCCCTGGGGTGTTCTAGCGAACCCAGGGAGACGATCTCGCGCTTGAAGAGGCCGGAGAGGGTCCATTCGGCGAGGACCCGCATTTTCCTGTTGAACGTGGGGACGCGGCTGAGGTGGTACGTGCGGTGCATGAGCCAGGCCGGGTAGCCCTTGAGCTTGCGGCCGTAGACGTGGGCGACGCCCTTGTGGAGGCCGAGGGAGGCGACGGAGCCCGCGTACTTGTGGGCGTACTCGGTGAGGACCTCGTCGCGGAGGGCGGCGACCAGGTTGTCGGCGAGGACCTTGGCCTGGCGGACCGCGTGCTGGGCGTTGGGGGCGCATTCGCGGCCGGGTTCGGGCGCGGTGATGTCGGGGACGGCGGCGGCGTCGCCGGCCGCCCAGGCGTGCTCGACGCCCTCGACGGTGAGGAAGGAGGTGCAGGCGAGCCGGCCGCGTTCGTTCTTGGGCAGGTCGGAGGCGGCGAGGATCGGGTGCGGTTTGACGCCCGCGGTCCACACGACGGTGCGGGTGGGGAACCGGGAGCCGTCGCTGAGGACGGCGACGCGGTTCTCGCAGGATTCGAGCCGGGTCTCCAGGCGCAGGTCGATGTTGCGGCGGCGCAGTTCGCGGATGGTGTAGACGCCCATGTCGGGGCCGACCTCGGGCAGGATCCGGTCGCTGGCCTCGACCAGCACCCACTTCATGTCCTCGGGCTTGATGTTGTGGTAGTACCGCGCCGCGTAGCGGGCCATGTCCTCGAGTTCGGCGAGGGCTTCGACGCCCGCGTAGCCGCCGCCGACGAAGACGAAGGTGAGGGCGGCGTCGCGGAGGGCGGGGTCGCGGGTGGAGGAGGCGATGTCCATCTGTTCGATGACGTGGTTGCGCAGGCCGATGGCCTCTTCCACGGTCTTGAAGCCGATGGCGTACTCGGCGAGTCCCGGGACGGGCAGGGTGCGGGAGATCGAGCCGGGTGCGAGGACGAGTTCGTCGTACTCCATCTCGACCGGGCCGGTCCCCTCGTCCTCGGTGGCGAGGGTGGCGACGGTCGCGGTGCGTTTGGCGTGGTCGATGTGGCGGGCCTCGCCGATGACGATGCGGCATCGCGACAGGACGCGGCGCAGCGGGACCACGACGTGGCGCGGGGAGATCGAGCCGGCGGCCGCCTCGGGGAGGAAGGGCTGGTACGTCATGTAGGGCTCGGGGGTGACCACCGTGACCTCGGCTTCGCCGGATCTCAGCTTTCTCTGGAGCCGGAGCGCTGTGTACATGCCTACGTAGCCGCCGCCGACGATCAGGATGCGCGTGCGGGGCGGGGTACCGGGGGCCGTGCCCCGCGAGTTAGCAGCCTTCACCATCCCATGACGCAACGTGGCCGGGAGTTTGTCCACAGGCCCGACAAATTGTGTGACCGGTGGTGGTGCCGGGGTGGACTCGAAGCGGACCTCGGGTGGGAGTGGAACTCCGCAGGTCAGGGGGTGCGGAATGAGAGATTCCGGGAGTGCGTGGGGAAAAAGTGAGGGCGAATGCTCCGATCGGGCGGTGCTCCGTCCGGGGCTGCCTCTTCTGAATTGACTCTGGCTCAACTATGTTCGTATCTCGTCGAGTGAGTAGGACCGGGCCTGAGACCGTGGCCCACCTCGACGTGAAGGCGGGGAGTGTCTCCGGGGGGAGACAAATGATTACCGGGGGATACATATGAACATTTCCGATTTCCATGGTTCTGCGACCGCGCTTTCGGTCGAGAACAGCAACGGTCGCGCGCTCGCGAACGGAGCCACCACGCACGGGGTGGGCCGCTCCACTCCGCTGCGCGTCGACGCCCAGCGCAACCTGGAGCACGTGCTGCGGGCGGCCCGTGAGGTCTTCGGCGAGCTGGGGTACGGGGCTCCGATGGAGGACGTGGCGCGGCGTGCGCGCGTCGGTGTCGGCACCGTGTACCGGCGCTTCCCGAGCAAGGACGTGCTGGTCCGGCGGATAGCCGAGGAGGAGACCGCCCGACTGACGGAGCAGGCTCGGACGGCGCTGGGCCAGGAGGAGGAGCCGTGGCAGGCGCTCTCCCGGTTCCTGCGCACCTCCGTGGCCTCGGGCGCCGGGCGGCTGCTGCCGCCGCAGGTGCTGCGGGTCGGCTCGGCGAGCGAGGACGGGGCCGAGGAGACCGAGGCCTCCGAGGCGGCGCGGGTTCCGCACCAGCGCCAGGCCGCCGAGACGGCCGGGGCCATCGGTGCGGTTCCGGAGGGTCGGCTCGTGGCCGCGCGCATCGCGGCCGAGGACGAGCCCTCGGACGACGCCGGCGCGGGTGCGCTGCTGGAGGTCGTCGGACAGCTCGTGGAGCGTGCCCGGGAGGCCGGCGAACTGCGTGGTGACGTCACGGTGGCCGATGTGCTGCTGGTGATAGCGACGGCGGCGCCCGCGCTGCCCGACCCGGCGCAGCAGGCGGCGGCCTCGACGCGGCTGCTCGACATCCTGCTCGAAGGGCTCCGCTCCCGGACTGCGTGAGGGCCGGACGCGCTGCTGCGCCAACCGCCGCGGTGGGACTTCCGGACCGGCGTCCGTGGGGTTTCGTCACCGGGCCGCTGAAATGTGCCCGGACGGGTGGATGGTGTGCGGACGGGTCCGGCGCGCGCCCCCCGTGTGACACGCTTCATCGGTGTACCGGTTGAGTGTGTCGTTCGGGGGCGTCCGAAATGAGCGTTGACGGGCGGGAAGAGCCTCTCGGTGCCGGAGGCGACCTCGCGGCGGGCGGTCTGGCGGCGGGTGGTCTGCCCTCGCGGCAGGTGCCGGCCCAGCGCGAGCCTCGCGGGTCGGGGGACGAACTTCCTCCTTCCGACGGTGACTTGATCGCCCGGATGCGGGGTGGTGACGACGGTGCGTACGAGGAACTGTTCCGTCGTCACGCCGAGGCCGTGCGGCGCTACGCACGGACCTGCTGCCGGGACGGGCACACGGCCGACGACCTGACCGCCGAGGTGTTCGCGCGGACGCTGCAGGCGGTGCGGGGCGGGGCCGGGCCGGACCAGTCCGTGCGGGCCTATCTGTTGACCACCGTGCGCAGGGTCGCCGCCGCCTGGGCCAAGACCGCCAAGCGGGAGCTGCTCGTCGAGGACTTCGCGGTCTTCGCCGAGCAGGCCGGGGCGGGTGGCGGTACCGAGGGTGGCGCCGGGTTGTCGGGGCTGTCCGGTGACGACACGCTCGAACTGGGTGCGGACGTCCGGGCGATGCGCGAGGCCGAGCAGTCCTTGGCCATGCAGGCCTTCAGGAGCCTGCCGGAACGGTGGCAGGCCGTGCTGTGGCACACCACCGTCGAGGAGGCTTCGCCGAGTGCGATCGCCCCGCTGTTCGGGCTGAGCGCGAACGCGACCGCCGTGCTGGCCAGTCGGGCGCGGGAGGGGCTCAAGCAGGCGTATCTGCAGGCCCATGTGAGTTCGGCGCTGAGCGAGGGCGGCGACTGCGCGCAGTACGCGGACCGGCTGGGCGCCTATGCGCGCGGCGGGTTGAGGATGCGGGCGGAGCGGGGGCTGCGCAAGCACCTGGAGGAGTGCGCGAAGTGCCGGCTGGCGGCCGGTGAGCTCAAGGACGTCAACGCGGGCATTCCCGCGCTGCTTCCGGTGGCGGTCATCGGGTGGTTCGCCGCCGGGTACGCGGCCAAGGCCGCCGGGGTGGTGGCCGGTGGGGCCGTCGCCGCGGGCGGGGCCGGGGCCGCGGCGGCCGCCGTCGGCGGGTCGACCGCCGGGGCTGCCGGCGGGGCGGGGGGTGGGGCTGCGGGTGTTGCCGGGGCGGGTGGTGCCGCGGGGGCTGGTGGGGCCGGGGCTGCCGGTGGGGCCGGGTCGGGGGCCGGTGGGGCTCTGGCTTCCGAGGGGCTCGGGCTGCCCGCCAAGGCCGCCATCGCCGCGGGGATGGCGGTGGCCGCGGCCGCCGGGGTGGTGTTCGCGCTGACCGGGGACGATGCCGAACCCCAGGCTCAGGTGAGGCCCGCGCCGAGCGTGGCGGCTCCGGCGGTACCGCAGTCGCCCGCGCCGCCGACGCCCTCGGCCTCGCCGGAGCCGAGCCCGCCCGCCGAGGCGCCGCCGACGCGTGGGCCCGTACCCCCGCAGCCGAGTGCGAAGCCGACGCCGACGGCCCCGGGTGCCGTCGTTCCGCCGCCGAAGCCCTCCGCGCCCGCGTCCCCCTCGCCCTCGCCGAGTCGGGAGCTGCCTTCGCCGACGCCGTCTCCGAGCAGGCCCCCGAAACCGCCGAAGCCGGGTGCGTTCGCGCTCGCGCGGCTCGACTACGCCCCGTACGGGGACCACACGGGACCGGAGTTGCAGGTCCGGCACAGCAGCTGGGTGTGGCAGCGCTCGGGACTGTGGGTGGGCGGCCGGCGGTTCGAGCACGGGATCACCGTGAACTCCCACTCCTCCGTGCAGATCACGCTCAACCGCCAGTGCACGACCTTCTCCGCCCGGGTCGGGGTGGACGGCCTGTCGGCGCTCACCGACGGCGAGGTGCGGTTCTCCGTGTACGGCGACGGGCAGCGGCTGTGGCAGTCCGCCACCCTCGGGCACGAGGACCCGTCCGCGCCCGTGAACGTCTCGCTGGCCGGCCGGTCGTCGTTGCGCCTGGTGGTGGAACGGGCCGGACCGGGCCGGCTGCCGACGCTCGCGAGCTGGGCCGACGCGGTGATCAGCTGCCGGTGAGCGCCGTGACCACAGCGCTCGGGAGCAGGGCCGCGCCGGCGGCTTCCTCCCGGCCATAGGCGTCCGCGCCGAGCACGGTGAGGATGCGGGCCGGGAGCCCGGCCACCGCGGCCTCCTCGGGCACCGACCGTGGATGGCCGGTGCGCCAGGCGGTGGCTGCGGCGAAGGTGCGGACGGCCTCGGCCGGACGACCGGCGTCGGCGAGCATCACGGCCGCGGCCTCCGCCATCCCGGCCAGGAACCGCTCGGCGCAGTAGGCCCCCACGGCGGTGGCGAAGGCCGGGCCGATCAACGTCAGACCGACCTCCGGGCCGTGGTCGTGGGCGGTGAGTACGGCCTCGACGGTGTCCATCCCGGCGATGAACTGCGCGGGGACCTGGTGCTGCGCGGCCGCGGCGCGGGCCAGCCGGTACTCGCTCCACGCGCGGGCGGTGTCGCCCCGCTGGATGGCGAGCAGGGAGGAGAGGAGCCGGGCGAAGCTGCTGACGTCGTACACGCCGCCGTGGCGGTCGGACTCGGCGTCCGCTTCCGCCAGGAGTTTCTCGGCGGCGTCGAAGTCCCCGACGCAGTAGGCGGTCTCCGCGATCCGGGCGATGGCGAACGGTGCCTCGACGTGGGCGCCGACCTCGCGGGCGAGGCGCAGGCACTCCTCGTACTCGGTGCGCGCGGTGTCGTACCGGCCGCGCGAGATGGCGGCCTCGCCGGCGGCGCTGGCGACCTGGGCGCGGATCCAGCGGTCTCCGACGCGGCGGGCTATCTCGTGGAGTTCGGCGAGATCGCGGTCGACGCCGGGCAGGCCGCCGGTGACGTCGATGGACACGTGGGTGCGCAGCATGAGCGCGATGCCGAGCTCCCAGTCACCCCCGTGGCGGCGGCAGTTGGCGACCGACTCGTCGAGGATCGAGTGGAACTCCAGGGCGTCCCCGGTGAGGAAGACCGTCGCCGGCCAGAGCATGCCGGGGAAGGTGTTGGCCTCGGGGGTGTCGCCGCCCCGGAAGGCCTCGCGGATGCGCACGGCGAGGTCCTGGTACTCGGGGGTGCGGAACCTGTCGGCGCCGCTGCTCTCGGCCACGAGGAACATGCCGAGGACCTGGAGGCGCATGAAGCACCAGTACGCGGACGAGCCCTCGGGCGGGTCCGCGGGGGTGATGGCGAGCACCCGGGCGGTCCACTCGGCGCCCTCGGTGCGGTAGTTGCGCAGCCACCAGAACCAGCCCAGGGCCAGGACGAGGCGCTGCGCGGCATCGGGGTCGGGGTCTTCGACGGCTGTGGTGTGCAGGGCGGCGCGGAGGTTGTCGAGCTCGGTCTCGATGCGCCGGATCCAAGGCAGCTGGGCGGCGGAGCGGATCAGGGGTTCGGCTTCCTCGGCGAGGGCGAGGAAGTGGGCGGCGTGCCGGCGGGCGGCGGTGCGGATGTCGTCGGGGTGTGCGGCGGCGCGCTCGGTGGCGTACTCGTGGATGGTTTCGAGCATGCGGTAGCGCATCCCGGGGCCGGCGGTCTCCGGTTCCGCCACGACGAGGGACTTGTCGACGAGCGAGCCGAGCACGTCCGCGGCCTCGTGGGGAAGGTCCGCGCAGACGGCTTCCGCCGCGCCGAGGTCCCAGCCGCCGGCGAAGACGGACAGCCGGCGCAGCACCGTGCGCTCGGGCTCGTCCAGGAGCTCCCAGGACCAGTCGACGACGGCCAGCAGGGTCTGCTGGCGGGGCAGGACCGTACGGGCGCCGCTGGTCAGGAGCCGGAAGCGGTCGTCGAGGCGGTCGGCGATCTGGCGCGGGGTGAGCAGCCGCAGACGGGCGGCGGCGAGCTCGATGGCGAGGGGAAGGCCGTCGAGGCGGGCGCAGATCTCGGCGATGGCGGCCGGGTCGTCGTCGGCACGGAACCCGGGGCGGGACGACGCGCCGCGCTCGGCGAAGAGGAGGTGGGCGTGGTCGGGCGGCAGTGGTTCGACGGGCCGGAGCGTCTCGCCGGGTACGCCGAGGGGTTCGCGGCTGGTGGCGAGGATCCGTACGCCGGGGCAGTGGGTCAGCAGGAGCTCGGCCAGCTCGGCGGCGGCGCCGACGACGTGCTCGCAGTTGTCGAGGACGAGGAGGAGGCTGCGGTGCGCGCAGTGCTCGACGAGCTGGGCGGCCGGGTCCGCGGCGGCGGCCGTGCTGTCCCGGGCGACCAGGGAGTTCTCGCGCAGGCCGAGGGCGCTGAGCACGGCGCCGGGCACGGCGGCGGGATGGTCGAGCCGGGCGAGTTCGACGATCCAGCCGGCCTCGGGGTGGGCGGCGGCCGCGTGCTCGGCGAGGCGGGTCTTCCCCGAACCGCCGGGACCGGTGAGGGTGACGAGCCGGAGGTGGGCCAGGTCCTGGCGCAGGGCGGCCAGTTCCGGCTCGCGGCCGACGAAGGACGTGAGGCGCGGCCGCAGATTGCCGCGGGGCCGCGGCGGGACGGGCGCGGGAGGGTGCGGCCGGAGCAGTTCGGCGTGCAGGGCCGTGAGTTCGGGGCCGGGGTCGGCGCCGAGGGCGTCGGCCAGGGTGCGGCGGGTGTCCTCGTACGCCGCGAGCGCGTCGGCGGGGCGGCCGGCGGCGCGCAGCGCGCGGAGGTGCTGCGCGCGGAGCGTCTCGTCGTACGGGTGCTCCTCGATCAGCGCCTCGATGTCCGGCAGGAGCCCGGCGGGTGCGGTGCCCCCGCTGCGCAGGTCGGCCTCGATGCGCGAGCGCAGCACGTCGACCCGGCGGGCCTCGGCTGCGGCGGCGTGGGCGGTGCGGGCGGGCTCGGGCAGGTCGGCGAGCGCGGACCCGCGCCAGAGCCCGAGGGCGGTGCGCAGGGTGTGGGCCGCCGCGGCCGGGTCGTCGGCCAGCTCCCGGCCGCCCTGGGCCGCAAGCCGGGTGAAGCGGTGCAGGTCGACTTCGTCGCGGGCGACGGCCAGCCGGTAGCCGCCCGCGGGGTCGGCGGTGATGGTGTCCCGGCCGCCGAGGGCGCGGCGGAGCCGGGCGACGAGGGCCTGGAGGGCGGCGGGGGCGTCCTCGGGCGGGGCGTCGCCCCAGACGTCGTCGACGAGGTCGGCGACGGGGGCGGGCCGGCCGGCGCGCAGGGCGAGGGCGGCGAGGAGCGCGCGGAGGCGGGCGCCGCCGAGGGGGACGGGGGCGCCGGTCTCGTCACGCGCCTCGGTGACGCCAAGGATTCGATACCGCACCCGCCAATTCTGCCCGTCGCCTGCGGGGGCGGCATCGGCTTTCGGGGGCGGTGCCGCCCCCGCGCGTCGCCCCCGCGCGTCGCCCCCGCGCCGCCGGGGGCGGGTGTGCGGTGGGGCGCCCCCGCAGGGCGTCGAAGGCAACCATCCTCCGCTTGCCGGTGCCTCTGCGGGTTCGACCCCCGAGGAGGTGCCCCGGCGCACGGCCGGCCCTGGCGGCCCTTGGGCGCCGCCCGAACCGGGGTGCCGCTGCGCGGAGCGTGTCCCCTACCCGCCCTTCCGCCGTTCCCCGGGCTCCGCCCGGACCCGTCCTGGGGCTCCGCCCCAGACCCCGCGCCTCAAACGCCGGCGAGGCTGAATCGGCCCGCTAGGGCTTGTCGCCGTGGGCTTCGAGGAGGGTGCGCAGGGACGCGGCCAGGGTGGCGCACGTGGCTCGGTCCAAGGGGGACAGGAGTTGCCGGAAGTGGCGCAGGTGGGCCGCCATCAGGGTCTCAGTGAGGGCGTGGCCCGCCTCGGTGAGGCGGACGCGGACCGCGCGACGGTCCTTGCCGTCACGGACGCGCTCGACCAGCCCCTTCGCCGCCATCCGGTCGATGCGGTTGCTGATCGCGCCGGAGGTGACCATCGCCGCCGGGATGAGCGTGCCCGCGGTCAGTGCGTACGGCGGGCCCGAGCGCCGCAGGGTGGTCAGGACGTCCAGCTCGCCCGGTTCCAGGTCGTGTTCGGTCACGAAGGCCTTGAGCCTCTTCTCGACGACCCGGTTCACGCGCTGGATCCGCGCCACCACCTCGATGGGCCACAGGTCCCCCGCCAGTTCGGGGCTCTCCGCCGCCCACTGCCCGACGATCGCATCCACCGCGTCACTCATGTCCCCTATCCGTTCCGTTCCGGTCCGTTCCGACCCTCGGTGCTCACCGTCGCGCGGCAAAAAGATAAACGCGCGAAGGGGTCAGGACAGCGCCGGGCGGTGGACCGCCCGGACCGGTACGCCTTCCGGTACGGCCCTGCGGCGGGCCGTCGAGGTGCCCGTCCAGCACGTGCCCCGCCGGGCGAGCAGCCGGCGCAGCCACAGCTCCATCGAGACGAGTTCCGCGAGCCCGTCCAGCGGTACGGGTCGCCCGTCCGCCGCGTCGAGCAGGGCCTGGCGTACGACGCGGGCCTCGATCAGCCCTGCGTCGGCGAGCAGCGGGGAGGCGAAGAGGTCCATGAGGGAGGTGAGGGCGGCCCGCAGACCGAGCCGGGTCGCCGTCTCGTTCGGGGAGTGGGCGGTGGCGCCCCAGCCCGTGGGGAGTTCGCGCACGCCCGCCGAGGACAGCACGCTGCGCAGGATCGCCGCCCGGGCCCCGGGCTGTACGCGCAGGGATTCGGGGAGCGCTCGGGCGGCGCGGACGACCTGGTTGTCGAGGAACGGGGCGTGCAGGCGCTGGCTGCGGACCTCCACGGCCTGCTCGAACACCCGGTGGTCCGCGGCGTGCCGGGCCAGGACGGCACGGGCACGGGCCTCGCCGGGCCGCAGCGAGAGCGGCGGTCGGCCCGCGGCGGCGGCCAGCCGGATCGATACTTCCGCCAGCGCCTCCCCGGTGAGCCAGCCCGCCGCGGGCCCGGGTCGGGACCAGGTCAGGGCGGCGAGGGAAGCGTCCACCGGACCGGAGGACCGCACGGTGACCCCGCCCTCGCGGAGCCTGGCCGCGGCGGCTTCCATGCCCGCGCGGTACGTCGTACGGGAAAGTCGGCGCGCCGCCGAGTACACGGTCAGCGGCACCAGGAGGGATTCCCCGGAGGCGGAGGCCGAACGGGCCAGGGCCGCGACCGGCCGCAGCAGGTGGCGGCGCCGGCGGTCCAGCAGGAGGTCGGCCATGCGCGCCGGGTGTGCGTCGAGGACCTGGCGGGCCCCGTGGCCCGTGAAGTGGTCGGCGCTGCCGGCGGCCAGCCGGCGCCGCTCGCGGGCGGCGAAGACCAGCGAGGGCCCCGGTTCGTCGGTCAGCGGGCCGTCGAGTTCGGCGTACGGGAGGGCTTCTTCGGCGGCGGCCACCACGACGTGGTGCAGACGCGGGTCGGCGGCGATGACGTGGGCCCGTTCCAACTCGGCCTCGCGACCCTGCGGAGTGGCCAGGTCGTTGAAGGTGACCGCGAGCAGCCGGGCCCCGGCGGGGCTGCCCAGGCTGCCCGGGGCGCCCGGGAGTCCGGCGGCCAGCAGGGCGAGGGTCGCGGACGCGCTGCCCCCCGAGAGGTCGGCGCCCACCCCCGGGGCGGGGGCGCCGCGGGCTGCGCGCCGGTCGGCCGGCCCCATGCCGGGCACGGGGCCGGGATCGTACGGCGGGGCCGTGTCGGGAGCATGCCTGGGCGCCGTGAGCCGGGCGCGCACCGCGGCCGTCAACGCTTCCCGTACGCCCTCCACCGCGCGTTCGGCGTCGGCCTCGGGAGCGGCGACCGCGAGGGAGGCGACGGCTTCGTAGCCGGTGATCTCCCGGGAGCCCTCGCGCAGGATGAGCGCGTGGCCGGGCGGGATGCGGCGGACCCCGGCGTACGGAGTGCCGTCGCCCAGCGCCTCGGGGCTGTCGGGGCAGGCCAACAGGGCGGCGAGGTGGCCGATGTCGAGCTGCGCCTCGATGAGGTCGGCGAGGGGGAGCGCGGCGGTGGCGTACGCGGTACCGCCGGCCCAGGGGGTGTAGAAGACGGGCCGCGCGCCCGCGAGGTCGCCGACGACGGTGATGCGGCGGCCGGCCTGTACGACGGCGGTGTAGCTGCCGGACCACTGGGTGAGGTGGCGCAGCGCTCCGCCGCGGGCGGCGTAGAGGGCGCGCTTCAGCTCGGCGTCGGTGGCGCCGCAGCAGCCGAGGACGGCGAGCCGGGTGAAGGGGTCGGCCGGGTCGGCGGTGAGGGTGCGGATCTCGTCGGGGCGCCAGTCGCCGACGGCCCAGAGGGGGTCCGGGTCGCCCCACAACAGCTGGGCGCCGACAGGCTGGACGGTGCGGTCGGCATCGGCGCCGACGTCGCCCGGGTGAGCGGCGTCCGCGATGCCGCCGCGCAGCGGGGCGCCCGCACGGTCATGGCCCGCACGGTCATGGCCGGGACGGTCGTAGCCGGCGCGGTCGTAGCCGCCCTGGCTGCCGGGGCCGTCGAAGCCTCCGGGCCCGCCGAAGCCTCCGGAGCCGCCGTGGCCGTTCGCGCCCGAGACCCGTCCGGCCGTGCCGAAGCTCGCGGCGATACTGCTCCAACCCACCAACCAGCGCACCGCCGCCTCCCCAGCCTGTGGGCACATGACCGGGGCACGGGCAGCACGGTCGGCGCGGAGGGCGCGGCCGCGGGACCCCGGGTGGCTCGGGGTCCATGCTGCCACGGGACAGGCGTGCGAGAGTGGTTAAGGGGGGCGCACATGCAAAGGAACACGCCCCGGCCACGCGGTATTTGACGTTCCGTTCCCACCGTCCCATAGGTCGGTTTCAGCCATTCTTCGGCGGTGCGGAGTACCGCCCCGGACCGCCTGCGCCCACCCGCGACGGAGCACGTGCGCGGTCGCGGGAGGCGGAATCCGCCTCCCGGACCGGACCGCCGCCCGCGGGGATTGAGGCAGCGGCACCCCCGGACCCGCCCGGTTCACGCAGCGGGCCGACCCACGCACCGCACATCGAATCGCCGGGCCCCCCGACCGGCCAGAGCGCACGGGTGGGCGCACGGCCACACGGGCGGAGCACACCGGGACGAGTGCGCCCCGGGCCCGAGCCGTGGCCGGACTGTGCAAACGGACAACAATCCCGCCATACGGAAGTAGAGGCCTTAACGCTTGGGAGGCGGGGAACTACGCTGGGTTTACGAAATGCCGGGCGCCTATGCCCCGGCGGCGTAAGCGTTGTGTGCGTTCCGCGTGTGACGAGGGGTGGCGCATGTCCAGGGAGCTCCGCGAGCCCAATGAGAAGCTCGGCGCCGTCCTCGCCCTCGCGGGCATCAGCAACGCCGGGCTGGCCCGGCGGGTCAACGACCTCGGCGCGCAGCGCGGCTTGACCCTCCGGTACGACAAGACGTCGGTCGCACGGTGGGTGTCGAAGGGGATGGTGCCGCAGGGCGCCGCCCCGCACCTGATCGCGGCCGCGATCGGCGCGAAACTGGGGCGGCCGGTGCCGCTGCACGAGATCGGCCTGGCGGACGCGGATCCCGCGCCCGAAGTGGGCCTGGCCTTCCCGCGCGACGTGGGGGCGGCGGTCCGCTCGGCCACGGACCTCTACCGGCTCGACCTCGCCGGACGGCGGGGCGGCGGCGGGATCTGGCAGTCGCTCGCCGGTTCCTTCTCCGTGGCTGCGTACGCGACGCCCGCCTCGCGCTGGCTGATATCTCCGGCGGACGGCTCGGTGGCACGGGAGCCGGGCCCGACGGCGCCGGACGCGATGACCGGGACCGCCGGCACGGCGACCGCCGCCGCGGCGACCGCGCCCGCGACGACGACGGCGCCCGCCACGGCCGCACACACGCCCGCACCCACGCCTGCGCCCGCGACGACCGCACCTGTGACCGCTCCGGCTCCGGCCGCTCCTCAGGCCGACAGGCCGACGGCGCCGGGACCGCCGTCCACCGTTGTCCCCGCTCAGCCCGGGCCCGAAACTCAGCGCGATCACGCCCAGCGCGTGGGCCACAGCGATGTGAGCAAGCTGCGCGAGGCCGCCGAGGACGCGCGCCGCTGGGACTCCAAGTACGGCGGCGGGGACTGGCGTTCGTCGATGGTCCCCGAGTGCCTGCGGGTGGACGCGGCGCCGCTGCTGCTCGGCTCGTACAGCGACGAAGTGGGCCGCGCGCTGTTCGGCGCGACCGCCGAACTGACCCGGCTGGCCGGATGGATGGCCTTCGACACCGGTCAGCAGGAGGCCGCCCAGCGCTACTACATCCAGGCGCTGCGCCTCGCCCGTGCGGCCGCCGACGTCCCGCTCGGCGGATACGTCCTGGCCTCGATGTCCCTCCAGGCGACCTACCGGGACTTCCCGGAGGAGGGCGTCGACCTCGCCCAGGCCGCCGTCGAACGCAACCGGGGCCTGGCCACCGCCCGCACCATGAGCTTCTTCCGGCTCGTGGAGGCGCGCGCGCACGCGAAGGCGGGCGATTCCTCGGCCGCCGGGGCCGCGCTGCGGGCCTCGGAGGGCTGGCTGGAGCGGTCGCGGGACGGCGATCCCGATCCGACGTGGCTCGGCTTCTACTCGTACGACCGCTTCGCGGCGGACGCGGCGGAGTGCTACCGGGACCTGAGGCTCCCCCGTCAGGTGCGGCGCTTCACCGAGCAGGCCCTGTCCCGGCCCACGGAGGAGTTCGTGCGTTCGCACGGGCTGCGGCTGGTGGTGAGCGCGGTCGCCGAGCTGGAGTCGGGCAACCTCGACGCGGCGTGCGCGGCGGGCACCCGGGCGGTGGAGGTGGCGGGTCGCATCTCCTCGGCGCGGACGACCGAATACGTACGTGACCTGCTGCACCGCCTGGAACCGTACGGGGACGAGCCGCGCGTCGCGGAGCTGCGCGAGCGGGCCCGGCCGCTGCTGGTGACGCCGGCGTAACGGCGGCCGCGGGCCCTCGTGGCCGTGTTGTCGGTGGCGGGGTGCAGTATGCAGGGGTGGGAGGTGTCGGCGTGGGCGTGGGCGGTGGCGTGGACTGCGATGTGCTGGTGATCGGTGGCGGGATCGTCGGCCTGTCGACGGCGTATGCCGTGTCGCGGCTGGCTCCGGGGACCCGGGTGGTCGTCCTGGAGAAGGAGGACGGCCCGGCGCGTCACCAGACGGGCCGCAACAGCGGGGTGATCCACAGCGGGATCTACTACCGGCCGGGATCGCTGAAGGCGCGCTTCGCGGTCAGCGGTGCGGCCGAGATGGTCAAGTTCTGCGCGGAGCACGGGATCGCGCACGAGGTGACGGGCAAACTGATCGTCGCCACCGAGCGGGACGAGCTGCCGCGGCTGCACGCCCTGGTCCAGCGCGGGCGGGAGAACGGCATTCCGGTGCGCGAGCTCGGCCCGGCGCAGATCTCCGAGTACGAGCCGGAGGTGCACGGCCTGGCCGCGATCCACGTCGGCAGCACCGGGATCGTGGACTACGGCCGGGTGAGCGCGCAGCTGGCCGAGGCCTCCGGCGCGGAGATCGTCTACGGCGGCGCGGTGGACCTGATCTCGCGCAGACCCTCCGGTGTGGCGGTCCGCACCACGTCCGGGCTGGTCGTGCGCGCACGGGTCCTGGTGAACTGCGCCGGCCTGCAGTGCGACCGGATCGCGCGGCTGGCCGGGGACGACCCGGGGATGCGGATCGTGCCGTTCCGGGGTGAGTACTACGACCTGAACCGTCCGGAGCTGGTCCGCGGGCTGGTCTACCCGGTACCGGATCCGGCGTTCCCCTTCCTCGGGGTGCACCTGACGCGGGGCATCGGCGGCGGCGTCCACGTCGGCCCGAACGCGGTGCCGGCGCTGGCCCGGGAGGGGTACGGCTGGTCCGTGGTCCGGCCGCGCGACGTGGCCACGGAGCTGGCGTGGCCGGGCTCCTGGCGGATGGCCGCCCGGCACTGGCGGTACGGGGCGGGCGAGATACACCGCTCGCTGTCGAAGCAGGCCTTCACGCGGGCGGTGCGCAGGCTGCTGCCGGCCGTCTCGGCGGAGGACCTGCGGCCCGCTTCGGCGGGGGTGCGGGCGCAGGCCGTCCTGCGGGACGGGACGCTGGTGGACGACTTCCTGATCCGGGAGGCGCCGCGAACGGTGCACGTGCTGAACGCGCCCTCGCCGGCGGCGACCGCTTCGCTCCCGATCGGTCGGGAGATCGCCGCGCGGGCCCTTCGCCTGCTGCGGGCCGCCTGACCCGGGCGGGCCGGGTGCGGGTCCCGCTGCGCGGAGCCGCTCCCCGCCCCGCCCTTCCACCGTTCCCCGGGCTCCGCCCGGACCCTCCCCCGGCTACCGCCGGGAGGTGCCCCCTGCCTTGAACCCCGGAGGGGCTGGATTCGCCTCCGGCGGCGCCTCGAGCGCCGGCGGGGCTGAGATTGCCCCGCGGGCGATCCAGCCGCGCCGGGCGGACGGCAGGAGCGAAATCCAGCCCCGCCGGCGTTTGAGGCGCGGGGGTCCGGGGGCAGCGCCCCCGGCAGCGGTGCCGCACGCGGCCGAGCGGCCCGGGTATCGCCCCCGTCGTAGAATCTCGGCATTGTGTCTGAGTCCCTGAACCCCACGCCGCCCAGCCTCCCGGACGCCACCGCGCCGGAGGCTTCCTCGTACGTGCCCCCCAAGTGGCGGACCGAGCCCCGGTTCCCCGACGGGCCCTCCCCGGACCCGGCCGGCTCGCACCACGAGCGGCGGATCCGGAGCTTCCAGCCCCGGCGCAGCCGGGTCACCACCGGCCAGGGCGAAGCCCTGAAGCGGCTGTGGGGCACCTGGGGACTGGACATCGACGGCCACTCGGTCATCGACCTGAAGACGCTCTTCGACGGCCTGCCCGTGGTCCTGGAGATCGGCTTCGGCATGGGCGAGGCCACCGCCCAGATGGCCGCCGCCGACCCCGGCACCGGCATCCTCGCCGCCGACGTGCACACCCCGGGGCAGGGCAACCTCCTCGCCCTCGCCGAGCGCGGCGGGATGACCAACGTCCGCGTGGCCAACGGCGACGCGATCATCCTGCTGCGCGAGATGCTGCCGCCGGACTCCCTGGCCGGGATGCGCGTCTACTTCCCGGACCCCTGGCCCAAGGCCCGCCACCACAAGCGCCGGCTGATCCAGCCCGAGTTCCTCACGCTGGCCGCCACCCGGCTCGCCCCCGGGGCGGTGCTGCACTGCGCGACCGACTGGGAGCCGTACGCCGAGCAGATGCTCGAAGTGCTCACCGCGCACCCGGACTTCGAGAACACGCAAGACGACGGCGGTTACGCGCCGCGTCCCGACTTCCGGCCGCTCACCCGTTTCGAGGGCCAGGGTCTCGACAAGGGCCATGTCGTGCACGACTTGCTCTTCCGTCGCGCAGAGAACGTCAAGAACGCGAAGAACTGACCACGTCACTCGCCGTGTCGGACCCGCTCTGTAGGGTCATCATGTGTTCCGAGCGCTCTCCGTTGTGCTCGCACGCCCGGCGGGCAAGGTCCGCACGTGCGTGCTCGTCGTTCTGCTCGCCGGTACGGGTGTCGCGATCCTCGAACTCGTCCGTGAACAGACCGGTACCCCCGGCTTCTTCGTCGGCCTCGGTCTGGCCCTGCTGCCCGTCGCGCCGCTCATGGCGGCCTTCCGGTGGCTGGGCCGGGCCGCGCCCGCGCCCTGGCAGCAGTTGCTGTTCTGCTGCGGGTGGGGGGCCTGTACCGCGGCGCTGATCGCGATACTGGCCAACAGCTTCGCCACCGAGTGGATAGCCGGGGCCACGGCCGACCCCGCCCACGCCGACACCCTCGGCTCGGTGGCGATCGCCCCGGTCGTGGAGGAGAGCGCCAAGGCGGCCGCCCTGCTCCTCGTCTTCGCCTTCCGCAGACGCCACTTCACCGGCCCGGCGGACGGTTTCGTCGTCGCCGGTTTCACCGCCACCGGCTTCGCCTTCACCGAGAACATCCTCTATCTCGGCAACGCCTTCGGCGAGGACCTGGCCGACGGCACCGGCGTACTGGACTCGGTGACCGCGGCCACCTTCTTCGTACGGATCGTGCTGTCGCCGTTCGCGCACCCGCTGTTCACGGTCCTCACCGGGCTCGGTTTCGGCGCGGCCGCGCTCAGCGCCCGTCGCTCGCGCCGGTTCGCCCTGCCGTTGCTCGGGCTCGGCGCCGCCATGTGCGCGCACGCGCTGTGGAACAGTTCCTCGCGGTTCGGGGAGTACGGGTTCTACGTGGTCTACGGCTCGGTGATGGTCCCGGTGTTCGCCCTGCTGGTGTGGCTGGCGGTGTGGATAAGGCGGCGGCGGCTGCGCGCCGTCGCCCGCGAGCTCGCGGAGTACGCGGCGGCGGGCTGGCTCGCGCCGGCCGAGGTCCCGGCGCTGGCGTCGATGCCGGCCCGCTCGTTGGCCCGCTCCCTGGCCCGGCGCAGCGGGGGCCGGGCGGCCGGCCGTGCGGTCGCCCGGTACGAGGAGGACGCGACGGCGCTGGCCCTGCTGCGGAACCGGGCGCGCCGCGGCGGCCCGGCGGGGGAGCCGGACTTCGCGGGGCGGGAGCGGGAGTTGCTGGGCCTGCTGTGGCTGCGCCGGGCGACCGCCGGGCCCGCGCTGGTCCGGGCCGCGGTCCTGGAGGAGCTGCTTCCGCCGTGGCCGGGCCCGCTGCCGGCGTCCGGAGGCGCCGCGGCGCCGACAGCCGCCGGTTTACCCGCCCCCCGACGGGCAGCCCCGACCCCGGAAGCCGCCCCGGGTCTCAGACGTTCAGGCCCTTGGAGGTCAGCCACGCCAGCGGGTCCACCGTCGAACCGCCCTTGCGCACTTCCAGGTGCAGATGGGGGCCGGTGACGTTGCCGGTGGCGCCGACGCGGCCGATGGTGTCCCCGGCTCCGACCGAGCCGGAGGTCACCGACATCGAGGAGAGGTGGCAGTACCAGACCTCGGTGCCGTCCTCGAGCTCCAGCACGATCCGGTAGCCGTACGCGCCGGACCAGCCCGCCGAGGTGATCTTCCCGGCCGCCACGGCCTTGACCGGGGTCCCCGTGGGGGCGGCGAAGTCGAGGCCGGTGTGATAGCCGGAGGACCACATGGAGCCGGCCACCCCGTAGTGCGAGGTGAGGGTGTAGGCGGAGGTGGGCAGCGAGTAGTCGCCGGCCGACTTGGCGAGGCGCTCCTGCTCGGCCTTGGCCGCGGCGGCCTCTTCGGCGGCCTTGGCCTCGGCCGCGGCCTTCGCCTCGGCGGCCGCCTTCGCGTCGTCGGCGGCCTTCTGCGCGGCGTCCAGCTTGGCCTTGGCCTCCTGCGCGGCGGCGGCCTGAGCGGCCTGTGCGGTATCGGCGAGCGCCTTGGCCTCGGCGGCGTCCTGCTGGGACTCGGCCTGCTGGAGGATCCGGCTGAGCAGCACCTCACCGGCGTCCGCGCCCCGCCCGGCCTGCTGCGGGATGATCCCGGTCTTCCCGGCCTGCGCGGCCGCGTCCCGGGCGTCGGCCGCCGAGCCGTGGTCCGCGGAGAAGTCGCCGTCCAGCACCTGGGTCATGGTGGGCAGGTTCGGCATGTCCGGCAGGTCCGGCATGGATATGGCGACCTGGGGCCGGTCCTGCGCGGTGGCTATGCCGCCCGCACCCACGGCCGCGATGACGCCGACGCCCAGCACGGTGGAGCTGCGCGCGAGTCCCCCGCGCTGCCGGGCGACCCGGTGCTTGCCCCGTACCGAACGGACCGAGTCCTCGGTGGGGTTCCACTCGCCCCAGGCGCCGGCGGTCGGCGGTTCCTGGATTTCGGTGCCTTCAGGGGCAGGCAAGTTGGAGGCCACCGGGGCACACTCCTCATTGACACGCACGCGCACGGCGCCGTCTCTTGCGACGGCTGGGACGACCGCGCTGCGTTATCGAACGGTAATAGACGCAGGGGAGTGATTCCAAGCTGTTGCGATTGATCGTTCCCACCAATCAGCCACTCAACGACCGTCTTTGGCCAAGGCTTTTCGGTGCAGACAGGTGCGAATCCGGTCAATATTCAGAGGTTTACCTCACTTCTTCCGCCACATACGGAACGTGACGCCCCGTCAAGTTCCTCGCTGAGAGCACCCTTTCCTCTACGCAGCGTCACGCAACGTCCTCACGCCCTCACGGCCGCACCACCCTCACCGTCCTGCGCCGCTTCGGCTGCCCCTGCCCCGGCCGCCCCACCGCGAGCAGCGCCATGTCGTCCATCGCCCCTCCGCCCGTGTGCCGGCGCACATCGCTGCTGAGCGCTCCGAGGAGTTCCGCCGGTCCCGGGAACACCCGCCCGCGCAGCCGGGCCGCCGGGTCGTAGAACTCCCCCGTCACGCTCCGCGCCTCGGTCAGCCCGTCCGTGAACAGCAGCAGGGTGGCCCCCGCCGGGAAGGCCCACTCCTGAGCCGCGTCCGGCCAACCGCCCAACTCCCCCATGCCGAGCGGCAGGGCCGGCTCCGCCGGGGCGAGCACCGCCGGCTCCCCGTCCGCGTGCAGCAGCAACGGCTCGGGGTGCCCCCGGTTGAGCAACCGCAGCAGCGCCGCACCCGGCGGGATCTCGCCGAGGACGCACGTGGTGAACCCCTCCACCGCGTCCAGGCTGTCGCGCCGGGCGCCCTCCCGGGCCAGCGCCCGCTCCAGCCGCTGGGCCACCCCCTCCAGCGTCGGCTCGGTCTCCGCCGCCTCCCGGAAGGCGCCGAGCACCACGGCCACCGCCTCCACGGCGCCCAGCCCCTTGCCCCGTACGTCGCCCACCGCCAGGCGCACTCCGTACGGGGTGTCCTGGACGGCGTACAGGTCCCCGCCGATGAAGGCGTCGGCCCGCGCCGCCTCGTAGCGCGCGGAGACGTACAGCCCGGCGACGCGCTCGGCGGGCGTCGGCAGTACCGCCCGTTGCGCGGCCTCGGCGATCTCCCGAGCGGAGGCGAGGCGTTCACCGCTGCGCCGCACCACCCGGTTGATCAGGACCGCCAGCGCGGACACGGTGAGGACGGTGGCCAGCTCGGTGAGCGCCGTCGCCTGCCAGAAGGTGCCGTGGTGGACGTGCAGCACGAACACCGTGAGCGAGGCCAGCAGACCCGTCAGGAGCGTGCCCAGGAGGCTGAGGAGGGGAGCGGCGACCAGCGGAGCCGCCGAGAAGAACGGGGATCCGGTGAAGCTGGGCGGGGTCGTGAGGTCGAATGCGAGACCGAGGGCGATCAGCACGAGGGGCAGGGTCCGCAGGAGCCTCGCCACCGTCCCGCTCCCGGCTCCGTCCGCGCGGTCACCGTCGTCGCCCTGCCGGGCCAGCCCCACCACGCCGTTCTCCTGCCGCCGGGTCCCTCGCCCCTCCAAGGCTGGCGTCCCGAGCGGCCCCGGGGCGAGCCGGCGGCGGCCGTACGGGTGAAGCGACATACGACGAAGGCCCGGTTCCCATCAGGGAACCGGGCCTTCGTACTGAGTAGCGGGGACAGGATTTGAACCTGCGACCTCTGGGTTATGAGCCCAGCGAGCTACCGAGCTGCTCCACCCCGCGTCGGTAAACACAACTGTACGCCATCCGGGGAGCGCCCAGCGCCAATTAATCGCCCCACCACTCCACGGCAGCACCAAATGCCCGATATGCAACATTCCGTGGCCAATCTCGTGCACTGTGGTCACAGCCGTGCCTCATGAGGAGTTCCAACGTGGCTGAACCGAAAGCCGGGCCGCGCAGGTTCCGGCTGCCCGGCTGGATGCGCAAGCACACCCCGCTCCTGTACCGGATCATCGAGCAGCTCGCCGACGTCAAGGTGCTCGACTGCGCGACCCGGCTTGCCGCCCAGGCCTTCCTCGGAGCGCTGCCCGCACTCTTCGTCATCGGCACCGTCGCGCCGGACTGGCTCCAGCAGCAGTTGGTCTCGTCCATCCGTACGACCCTGGGCCTGCAGGACGCCGCGCTGGACCAGGTACGGGCCCTGTACTCCGGCGGCGACGTCGCGACCGCCACCAGCACCGGCCTCGTCGGGGTCTTCGTCGCCGTGTTGTCGGCGACCGCGTGCAGCCGGGCCATGCAGCGGACCTGCGAGCGCTGCTGGCACCTCCCGAAGGCCAAGGCCACGCTCGCGGCCTGGCGGTGGGTGGCCTGGGTCAGCGTCTGGCTGGTCGCGCTGCTCTTCCAGGGCCCGATCCAGGACGCCTTCGGCACCGGCCCGCTCGGCGGCTTCTTCCTGGCCCTGGTGACCAGCGTCCTGCTGTGGTGGTGGACGCAGCACCTGCTGCTCGCCGCCCGCGTCCCGTGGCTTCCCCTGCTGCCCGGCGCGGTGCTGGCCGGGGTCGGGCAGCAGATCATGACCGCGGTCTCGAAGGTCTACCTGCCCCACGCCGTGGCCCACAGCATGAAGCAGTACGGCAGCCTCGGCTCGGTGTTCGTCCTGCTGTCCTGGCTGATCATGCTGTTCGTCGTCGTGACGGTTGCCATCGCCCTGGGGTACGTCGTGGCGCACGAGCCCTTCCTCGCCCGCCGGCTCCGCACTCCCCTCCCCCCACCGCGCCCGTGACCGTGGCCGGCTACGGCCCCTCGGGACCACCCGCCCGGGCATCGCTGCGCCCGCCGGCCGCCAGCAGTGCCAACACGGCCAGCAGGACGAGCAGGATGAGCACCAGCAGCAGCACCGTGAGCACCGTCGGGTGGTTCCACAGCGCGAACACGAGCGCCAGGACCACCAGTACGCCGATGGTGAGCGCGCGCCGCCGGGACGCCACCCACACACCGACCCTGCCCGTGCGCACCCCGTGGGCGGCGCCCCAGCCGACGGCCGAGTCGGCGGCGAGTTCCGCCCTGCCCCGCACACCGCGCGGCAGCCGGCCCGCACCGGACAGATAGGCGCCGAGGGCCACCACGACCCCCAGGACCATCGCGGTGCGCAGGCTGACCCGCAGGAACCGCACCAGCGTGTCGAAGACGGCCGCCGCCGCGGCCGGGGACTGGACCTCCGCCGGGAGGTGGTCGAGGTAGTAGCGGCGGGCGACGACCAGGGCGATGGCGACGACGAGGCAGGCGGCGGCCGCGCACAGGGCCGTGGTCACCAGCGCCCGGCGGCGGCGCCGCGCGAGCAGTACGCCGATCGCCCCGAGGACCACCGTGATGACGGGCAGCCAGTTGCCGAGGACGTCCAGGAGGTGGACCGCGTTGCGGATCTTCGCCAGCTTGTCCGACTGGAACAGCACCATCTGCTTGTTGACCTCGGGGATCTTCTCCGCCGGTTTGATGCCGGCCTTCACGAGGTCCTCCTTGACCTGGTCCACGGCCTCGCCGACGTTGAGCGTGACGGTGCCGCCCTCGACCTCGACCGCGCCGCGGCCCTGGCCGGTGAGCGCGTGCACGACCGCGTTGTGGGCGGCCCGGTTGGCCGTCGTCCAGATCTTCTCGAAGCGGTCGCTCTCGACGAAGCGGGTCGCGATCTTGTTGACGGCCGAGTCGGCCGCCGAGTCCAGCTGCGGGCCGAGCGCCTTGACCGCGTTGCCGACGCGCGGCGGCAGCCCCTGCGATTCCAGCCACTTCGCCAGGTCGTCCGTGACCTGCGAGCCGTCGATCCGTACGTCGGCCGCCTCGGTGATGCGGTGCGCGGCGGCCTGCTCGATCGCCGGGTTCGAGGCGAGCGGGGCGACCGTGGACACGTACCGGTTGGTGTCCAGCACGATGTCGTGCACCCAGACCGTCATGAGGGACACCGGTACGAGGATGCAGGTGAGCGTGATCAGGACGGCCGAGGCGACGCTCGCGGCGATCCGCCGGCCGTGCGACGTGCTCGGCGGCTGGGACGGCTGGTTCATGGCGCTCCCGGGGACGACTGAGGCGAACAATCACCTCCGCCCATTGGACGGGTGCCCCGGCCGGGTCCGCACCTCCAGCGGGCGAAAGGGATGACGCACCGTCGGCCCGCACACGGGGGCCTGGCCCGGCCCGGGAACGACGGAGCGCCCCGCCCGGCCGAAACCGGAAGGGGCGCCCAGTACCAGGTCGGAGGCGTGGCCTCGGCCCGGGAGCGGTAGGCCATGTCGGACTCGAACCGACAACCAACGGATTAAAAGTCCGCTGCTCTGCCAATTGAGCTAATGGCCCTCCACGTGCTCACCCCAGAGCATAGCCGCAGAGCGCCCGTCAGCCGATCGGGTATCCGATGCCCGGCCTGTCGGCATGCGACAGGGCCCCCACGACCGGAGTCGTGGGGGCCCTGTCGGACGGTCAGATCAGGACCGATCGTCAGCCGTTGCGCTTCCAGCGCGGCTTGTCGTCGCGGCGGCCGCCGAAGGAGCCGGTGGAGCCGGACGGACGGTGGTCGTCACGACGGCCGTACGGGCGGTCGCCGGCGCCGCCGGAGCGGAAGCCACCGGACGGACGGTCGTCACGACGGTCGCGGTTGAAGGGACGGTCGCCGCCACCGGAGCGGAAGCCGCCCGAGGACTGGCGGTCGTCACGGTTGTAGCCGCCGGAGGAGGGGCGGTCGTCGCGGCGGAAGCCGCCACGGTCGCCACCGCGGTCGTCACGGTTGAAGCCACCCGACGGGCGGTCGTCACGACGGAAACCACCGGAGGACGGACGGTCGTCACGGCGGAAGCCACCGGAGGACGGACGGTCGTCGCGACGGAAACCGCCGGAGGAGGGGCGGTCGTCGCGGCGGAAGCCGCCACGGTCGCCACCGCGGTCGTCACGGTTGAAGCCACCCGACGGGCGGTCGTCACGACGGAAACCACCGGAGGACGGACGGTCGTCACGGCGGAAGCCGCCACGGTCGCCACCGCGGTCGCCGCGGTCGTCACGACGGAAGCCGCCACGGTCGCCACCGCGGTCGCCGCGGTCGTCACGACGGAAACCACCGCGGTCGCCACCGCGGTTGTCGCGGCGCTCGAAGTTGCCGCGGTCGTCGCGCTGGGCGCGGTTCTCCTCGCGGCGCTCCTGCGCGGCCAGTTCGGCGGCAGCGGCCGCGGCGGCTGCCGCGACCTCGGCCTCGGCGACGGCCGCGACCTCGGCGACAGCGGCCTCCGGGTCCTCGCCGCGCTCACGCGCGGAGCGGGCGACCAGACGGTCGGCCTCCTCGCGGAGTTCGGCGGCACGGCGCGTCAGACGCTCCAGCTGCTTGGTGAGCTCGGCGACCTCGCGCTCGGCCTGCTTGGCGGCGTTGTTCGCGGAGTCGGCCTGGACCTCGGTCAGCGACCGGGCACCGGTGATCTCGGCGACCTCCGGCTCGAAGGCGCCGGCGCCCTGGACGATGTGGCGCGAGGCGTCGACGCCCGCGTCCTCCATCAGGCGGAAGATCTGGCGACGCTGGTGCGGCAGGGCCAGGGAGACCACGACACCCGACTTGCCGGCGCGGGCGGTACGGCCCGAGCGGTGCAGGTAGTCCTTGTGGTCGCCGGCCGGGTCCACGTTCAGGACCAGGTCGATGCCGTCGACGTGGATGCCGCGGGCGGCGACGTCGGTGGCGACGAGCGCGTTGACGTAGCCGTCCTTGAAGTCGGCGAGGACGCGGGTACGGGCGCCCTGCGTCATGCCGCCGTGCAGCGCGTCGGCCTTCACGCCGGCCTCGACGAGCTGCTCGGCGATGCGGTCGGCGCCCAGCTGGGTGCGGACGAAGATGATGGTGCGGCCCTTGCGGGCGGCGATGGCGGCCGTGACCGGCGCCTTGTCCTTCGGCTTCACGACGAGCACGTGGTGCGTCATGGTCGTGACGTTGCCCTGCGCGCTGTCGACCTCGTGCGTGACGGGGTTGGACAGGTAGCGCTTGACCAGGGTGCCGATCTCGTTCTCCATGGTGGCGGAGAAGAGCATGCGCTGGCCGCCCTCGGGGATCTGGTCGAGCAGCTCGGTGACCTCGGGCAGGAAGCCCAGGTCGGCCATCTGGTCGGCCTCGTCGAGGACCGCGACCGAGACGTTCTCCAGGGAGCAGGCGCCGCGGTTGATGATGTCGCGGAGACGGCCCGGGGTGGCGACGAGGATGTCGACGCCGCGCTCCAGGGCGTAGATCTGGTTGCTCATCGAGGTGCCGCCGCAGACGACCTTCATCTTCAGGCCGAGCACGTCGCCGTAGGGCTGGAGGGCGTCCGCGACCTGCATCGCGAGCTCACGCGTCGGCGTCAGGATGATCGCGCGGGGCTTCTTCTTGTCGGTGAAGCCGCCGGCCAGCTGGGCCAGGGTCGGCAGACCGAAGGAGAGGGTCTTGCCGGAGCCGGTGCGGCCACGGCCGAGGATGTCCTTGCCGGCCAGGGCGTCCGGGATGGTCGCGGCCTGGATCGGGAAGGGGGTGGTGACACCGTTCTGCGCGAGCTTGCGCACGACGCCCTCCGGCAGACCGAGGTCGGCGAAGGTGATCGTGGGCTCGGCGTCGGCGTCGTCGGCCTCGTCGTCGAAGGAGTCGACGTCGTCGATCGAGTCGGCGGGGTCGATGGACTGGTCGGTCGTCACGTCGGCCTCGAGCGCTTCGATGATCTCGTCGGTGACGATCTCGTTCGAGTCGTTCTCGGGCATGACGGCGCGGTCAGAACTGGAAATGGACATGCGAAATGCGAAACCTTCCGGAGTCTCGGCACGCGCCCAAACTCCGTGAATCGCAAATCGACCGCCTCAATGCGGTCAGCCACGGCTAGGGAGAGTACGCGCCACACGGCGCTCTTCGGATTCGGCGCCGGGCAATGGGATCAAACGATCTATAACCATACGCACCCTCCCCGGGGTCTGGCAAGTCGCTCCGGGAGAAACCCGCCTGACCTGCGGCGATGCCGCACGCCGGGGGAGGGGGCGGCTGGGGCGTCCCGGGCCCTAGGCCTGCGGGCCCGGGCCCGGCTGGTTGCTGGGCTCCGGCTGCGGGGTCGTCGGATTCGCAGTGGGCTCCGTCACAGGCGGAGTGGTGGCCGGCGGCGGGGTCGGGCTCGCCGAATGCTGGCCGCCGCCCGAGCCCCCCGCCCCGCCGGAGCCGCCCGCACCTCCCGATCCACCGGAACCGCCGGATCCGCCCGTCGGCGGCTGCTGGGCGCCCTGGCCGCCGGCGCCGCCGCCCGGACCGGCCGACGGCGCCGGCACTCCCGGCTGCCCGCTCGGCGCGCCCGGGCTGGGCGAGGCACCGGTCGCACCCGAGGCCTTCCCCTCGCCCTCGGTCCTGCCGCCCTGGCTCCCCGTACCGTCCTTCCCGCCGCGCACGCCACTGTGCGTCCCGGCACCCTTCCCGGAAGCGGAACCTCCGCCGACCGCCGCACCCCGACGGTCCGAAGAGGAGGAGGGTCCGGGCTTCGCCTCGTCCTGGCCGACGCTCATGCAGCCCGCCGCGGCCGCGACCGCGAGCGCGGTGACGGCCAGTCGGAGGGGAGCGGACAACTGGCGCACGGGGCACCTCCGAAGCCTGGGGGACGGGGCGGCCGGCGGCGTCCGCCGGCGGGTCGATGTGCCCAACTCCCTTTGCCCCGCAAGGGACACGCCCTCAGGCGAACAGCTGCCGGGCCAACTCCGACCCCAGGTGCACGGCCCCCAGCCCGACCAGCACCGACGCCGACACGTTCGCGGCGGCCAGGAACTTCCAACCGCGTTCGACGAGCCGCAGCGTCTCGTACGAGAACGTCGAGTACGTGCTCAGCGCCCCGCACAGCCCCGGCCCCACCAGCAGCACCAGCCACGAGGAGGCCGCCCCCGCCAGTGCCGCCCCGGTCAGCACCCCCAGCACCAGGCACGCCGCGGCGTTCACCACGAACGTCCCCCACGGGAACACCGAGTCGTGGCGGGCCTGCACCGCCCGGTCCGTCAGATAGCGCAGCGGCGCGCCCACGACGGCGCCCGCCACCACGAGCAGCCAGTTCACCGGGCCGCCACCCGGCCCGCCCGCCACCGGACCGCCGACCGCGTCACCGAGGCCGCCGCCCACACCGCGCCCATCGCGGCGACCAACGTGAGCCCGGCGTACCCGAGCGCCCGGTCGGCCTGGCCCGCGTCCAGGAGCCGCGAGAAGTCCACGGCGTAGGTCGAGAAGGTGGTGAAGCCGCCGAGCACGCCGACGCCTGCGAAGGGCCGCACCAGCGGGTGCGCCGACCGCCCGCCCTCACTGATCAGCACCATCAGCACGCCGATGAGCGCGCACCCGAGTGCGTTGACCCACAGGGTCGCCCACGGGAAGTCCCCGCCCGCGGCCGGCCACGCCAGCGAGACCGCGTACCGCGCCGAGGCCCCCACGGCCCCGCCCGCCGCCACGGCCGCGAGCACCCGGCCCTGCGGTTCGGCGCGCTGCGCCGGCACATGGAGGTCGACGTCCGGATCGATCGCCTCGGCATCGGGGACCGGGCGGGTCACCCGTACCCCAGGGCGTGCAGCCGGTCGTCGTCGATGCCGAAGTGGTGGGCGATCTCGTGGACCACGGTGACCTCCGTCTCCGCGACCACGCTCTCCCGATCCTCGCACATCCGCAACGTGGGGTTCCGGTAGATGGTGATCCGGTCCGGCAGCACCCCGGCGTACCACTCGCCGCGGTCCGTCAGCGGCGTTCCCTCGTACAGCCCGAGCAGCTCGGGGTCGTGGGCGGGCGGCTCGTCCTCGACGAACACCGCCACGTTGTCCATCAGCCGCGTCAGCTCCGGCGGAATCCGGTCCAGCGCCTCTGCGACGAGCTCTTCGAACTCCTCGCGCGTCATCTCCAGCACCGGGCCATTGTCCCCCCGGGGGAAACCGTTTTGGCGATAGCTCCCCGGATCCCATATGCTTCTCACGTCCCCGACGCGCTGGAAAGTGCCCGGTGGGTCTTTAGCCCTCATCGTCTAGTGGCCCAGGACGCCGCCCTTTCAAGGCGGTAGCACGGGTTCGAATCCCGTTGGGGGTACGCATTACCGTGTGCGAGACTTGTCTCGCACATTGCAAGGTCCTGTGGAGCAGTTGGTTAGCTCGCCACCCTGTCAAGGTGGAGGTCGCGGGTTCAAGTCCCGTCAGGATCGCCGAGACCGGAAACGGTCTCTTGGTCGGGTAGCTCAGTTGGTACGAGCGATCGCCTGAAAAGCGATAGGTCGCCGGTTCGACCCCGGCCCCGACCACGTGAAGAAGCCCCGTCCTCGGACGGGGCTTCTTGCGTTACTCCCCGGACCCGGCCCGGGTCCCGGCCCCGGGCCGCATCCACCGCACCAGCGCAAAGACCGCCGCCCCGGCCACGACCAGCCCGAGCACCGCCCAGTCCGGAACCGCGGCCGTCACCGACCGCACCCATTCCTCCACCGCGTACGAGTCGTCCACGTCCAGCAGCCCCGGCAGCGCGCTCGCCCCGTCGTACACGAGGAACAGCGCGCCCAGGGTGACGAAGAACAGCCCGGACAGCAGCGACGTGGTGTGCAGCTCGAAGCGGCCCACCGTCAGGGCCCGGCCGCGCAGCCAGCGCCGCCGGCCGAGCTCGAACCGCTCCCAGAGCACGGCCAGCACGAACAGCGGTACGGCCATCCCCAGCGCGTAGACCGCCAGCAGCAGTCCGCCGTACACGGGGCTGCCGCTGACCGCCGCCACCGTCAGGACGCTGCCGAGGATCGGGCCGGCGCAGAACCCGGCCAGCCCGTAGACCGCCCCCAGCGCGTACACCGACAGGGCGGTGGTCGGCCGGATCCGTCCGGACAGCTCCGAGATCCGCCTCGGGGCGAAGCCGAGGCCCAGGATCTGCGCGAGCCCGAGCGCGATGATCAGCCAGCCGCCGGTGAGGACGAGGGCCTCCCGGTTGCCGTGGAAGAACCGCCCGGCGTACGAACCGGCCGCGCCCAGCGGTACGAGGGTGCTCGCCAGGCCCGCGTAGAAGATCCCGGTCCGGGCCAGCAGACGCGAGGTCGAATCGATCGAGTACGCGAAGAAGGCGGGCAGCAGCAGTGCGCTGCACGGGCTGAGCAGGGCGAGGAGGCCCCCGAGCAGGGCGGCCAGGTATCCGATGGTCACCGCTGCGCCGCCGCCTTGGCCTCGGCGATGGCGGTCTCGAACGCCCGGAGCGGCTGCGCCCCGGCGATCGGCTTGCCGCCCACCAGGAAGGACGGGGTGGAGCCGACGCCGATCCGGTACCCCTCCTCCTGGTCCTTCTTCAGGGCCGCGGCGGCCTCGTCGCCGGCCATGTCCGCCTTGAAGCGCTCCTGGTCGGGGACCCCGGCCTCGCGGGCCAGCTCCAGCAGCCGGTCCTCGCCGAAGCCCTTCTCCTTCGAGCCCTCGGCGTACGCGGCGGTGTGGAACTGCTGGAACCGGCCCTGCCGGCCCGCCGCCCAGGCGGCCTTGGCGGCGGCCTCGGATTCGGCGCCGAAGATCGGGAAGTTGCGCCACTCGATGCGGAGGGTGCCGTCGGCCACGTACTTCTTGACCAGCTCGGGCTCGGTGTCGCGGGCGAACTTCGCGCAGTAGCCGCACTTGAAGTCGGAGTACTCGATGAGCACGACGGGCGCGTCGGTGCGGCCCACGGCGAGCGCGTCGCCGTCCTCGCGGCGGGCGAGCGCCTTCAGCTGCGCGGCGGCGGGATCCTCGCGGGGCGGGGCGGCGGCCACCGCCCCGCCGGACCCCTTCTCCGCCGGGGCGGTGGCCTGCCAGGACACGATCCCGAGGGTGACTGCGGCGAGGGCGACCCCGGCGGAGATCAGGAAGGGCCGGGGGGACTTGCGGGAAGACATACGGGTGCGTGCTCCAGAACTACGGATCGGATGTGTGTGGCGCGGCGTCCTGCCGCCGGGGCCGGATCGGTGGCACCCCCGCGCCGGCGGGGCCGGGTGTGCGGTGGGCCCCCGCAGGGCGTCGACCGCCGGTGCTCGGCGGCCCGGCCCGCGTGACACCCCCGCGCCGGCGGGGTCGGGTGTGTGGCGGGGCGCCCCCGCAGGGCTTCGAACGAAACCCGCTCGTGTTGCCGGTGCCGCATGGGGTTCGACGCCCGAGGAGGTGCCCCGGCGTGCGCCCGGCCCCGACGGCCCACCCTGTGGCCGGCTCGGGCGGGGGTGCCGCTGCGCGGGGCTGGTCCCCTACCCGCCCTTCCACCGTTCCCCGGGCTCCGCCCGGACCCGTCCTGGGGCTCCGCCCCAGACCCCGCGCCTCAAACGCCGGCGAGGCTGGAGGGTGGCCCCGCGCCTCGAAAGCCGGCGAGGCCGGATGGTGGCCCCGTGCCTCGAACCGCGGACAGGCTGGGATTGCCGCACCCGGCGGACGGCAGGGGCAAAAACCAGCCTCGCCGGCGTTTGAGGCGCGGGCGCGGAGCGCCGTCGGGGGGACGGGAGGACGGCGGCGGAGCCCCGGGACCCCGTGGTCGAAGCGGTCCGCGCCGGAGGCGACGGGCATGCGTGGGGCCTCTCACGGTCGACGGCGGGGGACTCGTCCCGAAATGGTACGGGTCCACCCGACAAATGCGTTCGCCACCCGGAGGGACCAGGTGAGATCCTCGATCAGGTATGTCTACTTCCTTCGCCGCCCTGCAGACGCTTCTCGGTGAGATCTCCCTCCGCGACGCGCACCGCCTCGGCCGCCGCCTTGAAGGCGCCCGCCGTATCCGCAAGCCCGAGGCCAAGCAGGCCGTGCTCGACGAGATCGCCGCGGAGGCCGCGAAGGCCGCCGAGCGACTGGCCGGCCGTGCCTCGCGCATGCCCGAGGTCACGTATCCCGAGAACCTGCCCGTCAGCCAGAAGAAAGACGAGATCGCCGAGGCGATACGCGACCACCAGGTCGTGATCGTCGCGGGCGAGACCGGCTCCGGCAAGACCACGCAGATCCCCAAGATCTGCATGGAGCTGGGCCGCGGCGTCCGGGGCATGATCGGGCACACCCAGCCCCGCAGGATCGCCGCCCGCACCGTCGCGGAGCGCATCGCGGAGGAGCTGAAGTCCGAGATCGGACAGACGGTCGGTTGGAAGGTCCGGTTCACCGACCAGGTGGACCAGGACGCGACCTTCGTGAAGCTGATGACCGACGGCATCCTGCTCGCCGAGATCCAGACGGACCGCGAGCTGCGCGCGTACGACACGATCATCATCGACGAGGCCCACGAACGCAGCCTCAACATCGACTTCCTGCTCGGCTACCTGGCCACGCTGCTCCCGAAGCGCCCCGACCTCAAGGTCGTCATCACCTCGGCGACCATCGACCCGGAGCGCTTCTCCCGACACTTCGGGGACGCCCCGATCGTCGAGGTCAGCGGCCGGACGTATCCCGTCGAGGTCCGCTACCGGCCGCTGCTGGAAGAGGACAGCGAGGAGAGCGACCGGGACCAGATCACCGCCATCTGCGACGCGGTCGACGAACTGCAGGCGGAGGGCGCCGGGGACATCCTCGTGTTCCTCTCCGGAGAGCGCGAGATCCGCGACACCGCCGACGCGCTGATCAAGAAGAAGCTGCGCTTCACCGAGGTGCTCCCGCTCTACGCCCGGCTCTCGCACGCCGAGCAGCACCGGGTCTTCCAGCCCCACACCGGCCGCCGGATCGTCCTCGCGACCAACGTCGCCGAGACCTCCCTCACCGTCCCGGGCATCAAGTACGTGATCGACCCGGGCACCGCCCGGATCTCCCGCTACAGCCATCGCACCAAGGTCCAGCGGCTGCCCATCGAGCGGATCTCGCAGGCCAGCGCCAACCAGCGCAAGGGCCGCTGCGGCCGTACCAGCGACGGCATCTGCATCCGGCTGTACTCGGAGGACGACTTCGACGCCCGTCCCGAGTTCACGGACGCGGAGATCCTGCGCACGAACCTGGCCTCCGTCATCCTCCAGATGACCGCCGCCGGTCTCGGCGAGATCGAGAAGTTCCCCTTCATCGACCCGCCGGACCACCGCAACATCCGCGACGGCGTGCAGCTCCTCCAGGAGCTCGGAGCGCTGGACCCGGCGGAGAAGGACCCGAAGAAGCGGCTCACCCAGATGGGACGCAAGCTCTCCCAGCTGCCGGTGGACCCCCGTCTGGCCCGCATGGTCGTCGAGGCCGACAAGAACAACTGCGTCCGCGAGGTCATGGTCATCGCGGCGGCCCTGTCCATCCAGGACCCGCGCGAGCGGCCCTCGGACAAGCAGACCCAGGCCGACCAGAACCACGCCCGGTTCAAGGACGAGACCTCCGACTTCCTGGCCTACCTCAACCTCTGGCGGTACGTCCGCGAGCAGCAGAAGGAGCGCGGCTCGTCCTCGTTCCGCCGGATGTGCAAGCAGGAGTACCTGAACTTCCTGCGGATCCGCGAGTGGCAGGACATCTACTCGCAGCTGCGCACGGTCGCCAAGACCATGGGGATCCACGTCAACGAGGCCGACGCCCCCGAGACGAGCGTCCACATCTCGCTGCTGGCCGGTCTGCTCTCGCACATCGGGCTCAAGGACACCGACAAGAACGAGTACCTGGGGGCCCGGTCCGCGAAGTTCGCGGTCTTCCCCGGGTCGGCGCTCTTCAAGAAGCAGCCGAAGTTCCTGATGTCCGCGGAGCTGGTGGAGACCTCGCGGCTGTGGGCCCGGGTCAACGCCAAGGTGGAGCCCGAGTGGGTGGAGCCCCTCGCCCAGCACCTGATCAAGCGCACGTACAGCGAGCCGCACTGGGAGAAGGACCAGGCGGCGGTGATGGCCTACGAGAAGGTCACGCTGTACGGCGTACCGATCGTGGCGCAGCGGAAGATCAACTACGGCCGGATCGACCCCGAGGTCTCGCGCGAGCTGTTCATCCGCAACGCGCTGGTCGAGGGCGACTGGCGGACGCACCACAAGTTCTACGCCGACAACCGCAAGCTCCTCACCGAGGTCGAGGAGCTGGAGAACCGGGCGCGGCGCCGCGACATCGTGGTGGACGACGAGACGCTGTTCGACTTCTACGACCAGCGGATCCCCGAGCACGTGGTGTCGGGGGCGCACTTCGACTCCTGGTGGAAGCACAAGAAGCGCGAGGAGCCCGAACTCCTCGACTTCGAGCGCGAGATGCTGCTGACGGAGAAGGCGGCCGGGGTCACCAAGGCCGACTATCCCGACAGCTGGTCGCAGGGGCGTCTGAAGTTCCGGGTGACCTACCAGTTCGAGCCGGGCGCGGACGCGGACGGCGTGACCGTCCACATCCCGCTCCAGGTGCTGAACCAGGTGACCGACCAGGGCTTCGACTGGCAGATCCCGGGTCTGCGCGAGGAGGTCGTCACGGAGCTGATCCGGTCCCTCCCGAAGCCGATCCGCCGGCACTACGTGCCCGCGCCGAACTACGCGGGCCGTTTCCTCGACACGGCCGTCCCCCTGCAGGAGCCGCTGCCGGTGACCCTGGCGCGCGAACTCCAGCGGATGGTCGGGGTGCCGGTCTCGGCCGAGGACTTCGACCTGACCCGGATCCCGGACCACCTGAAGATCACCTTCCGGATCGTCGACGAGCGTCGCAAGAAGCTCGCCGAGGACAAGGACCTGGAGGCCCTGCGGCTGAAGCTGAAGCCGAAGGCCCGCCAGGCGCTGTCCAAGGCCGCCGCGGCCACGGCCGAGCGGGCCGGCGGGGAGTCGGTGGAGCGCACCGGGCTGACCGACTGGACGATCGGCACGCTGGCCAAGGTCTTCGAGACCCGGCGGGCGGGCCAGCCGGTGAAGGCCTATCCGGCGCTGGTGGACGAGGGCTCGACCGTTTCCGTACGGCTCTTCGACACGGAGGCCGAGCAGCAGCAGGCGATGTGGCCGGCCACCCGCAGGCTCATCCTGCTGAACATCCCGGTGAATCCGGCGAAGTTCGCCTCGGACCATCTGACGAACCAGCAGAAGCTGGCCCTGTCGAGGAACCCGCACGGCTCCATCCAGGCGCTGTTCGACGACTGCGCCACCGCCGCGACCGACAAGCTGATCGCCGACCACGGCGGCCCGGCCTGGGACGAGGCCGGCTTCCGCAAGCTCTACGAGGCGGTCCGCGCCGACCTGGTGGACACCACGGTGCGGACGGTGGGCCAGGTCCAGCAGGTGCTGGCCGCCTGGCAGGCCTGCGAGCGGCGGCTGAAGTCGACGAGCAGCCTCGCGCTGGTCGCCAACATCCAGGACGTGAAGACGCAGCTGGCGGCGCTCATGCCGGCCGGCTTCGTCACCCTCACCGGGCTGCGCAGGCTGCCGGACCTGATGCGCTACCTGGTGGCGGCCGACCGACGGCTCCAGCAGATGCCCACGGGCGTCCAGCGCGACACCACGCGCATGGAGAAGGTGCACGAGATGCAGGACGAGTACGCCTGGCTGCTGGAGCAGTTGCCGAAGGGCCGGCCCGTGCCACAGGCCGTCACGGACATCCGCTGGATGATCGAGGAACTGCGGGTGAGCTACTTCGCGCACGCGCTCGGCACGGCGTACCCGATCTCCGACAAGCGCATCGTGAAGGCGGTGGACGCGGCCGCCCCGTGATCGGGTTCGACCGCACCCCCTGAGCTGCTGTACAGTCTGTTTCGCAGCCACGCCGATCGGCTGCGAATCAAGGTCCTGTGGAGCAGTTGGTTAGCTCGCCACCCTGTCAAGGTGGAGGTCGCGGGTTCAAGTCCCGTCAGGATCGCAACAACGTCAGGGCCCGTATCCCCCAGGGGATACGGGCCCTGACGCATTGACAGGCGCGGTCGCTCGGGGTGGCCTTGGAGCCGCCCTGGAGGCATCGCGCCCACCGCCGGGCTCCCCGCGGCCGGGGAGCTCCCCGGAGGGCCTCAGGCGGCCGCATAGGCCCTCACTGGGACGCATAGATCCTCATGGACCAGCCCGGTTACCGACCGGTCGGCCGGTGAACCCCCGTCCGACCCCCTCCGGGCCCCTTCCGACCCCCTCCGGGCCCCTTCCGGCTCCCTTCCGGACCCCTTCCGGCTCCGCTCGCGCGCTCACCGTGCCCACCGCCGCGAGAATCCCCCGTTCGCATGATGCGCTCCGCCTCGCACGTCCCCTTACGGGGTGCAATGCCGGAAATACAAGAGTGATCATCTGTGACGGGAGTCACCGCACGAGTTTTTGAGACTCGTATGTTTATCGCGCCCCTACGCAGCCTCGATTTAATATGTGCAATGGCACCCCCTCGTGGGCACGACCCCCGCGACCCCCCGCACCGCCCTGACCAGCGCATAAAAAAGATCGCGCTGGACCCGGCGGAGTCCAGCGCGATCGGACGACATGAACCTGTTGGGGCAGGTCGCGTCGCATGAAGCTGTGTGGGTTTCCTCGGATTGGGGGACCCGATTCAGACCCTCCCCCGGCTGTCGCCGGGAGATGTCCCCTAAAAGGGGTGCTGCGAACCTCAGGCCTCGCTGCGCTGCTGCGGAATTCCCGCAAGCAGTGCGCGGACCTCGGCCTCGCGGTAACGGCGGTGTCCACCCAGGGTGCGGATGGACGTGAGCTTGCCGGCCTTGGCCCAGCGGGTAACCGTCTTCGGGTCCACGCGGAACATGGTGGCAACCTCAGCCGGGGTCAGCAGCGGCTCGGCATCAGGGGTGCGAGCGGTCATGAGCGGCCTCCTCGGGAGAACCGAACCATCTCGGTTCTTTCCTCTAAATTCTGCACCTTGGCCCGCGTTGCCCGAAATGGACATACGCGGGCCGAGTCGGTTATAGGACGAACGGCTTGTCCTCGGCACTACAACTACACCATCCGTCCAGCCCCAAGGGCCAAACCGACGGAATTGCCCTCCGAGGTGTTCATCAGCGGCGGAAGCCCGATGGACCGCCCCATAACGGACAGTCACCCCACTGTGACGATCAGTCACAGAACAATCAGGAGTCGTCAGACCCCCCGTAGAGCGCAATGCCGAGCATTCCGCCCTTAGTTGGGCGGAAGGAACCCTCCCCGGACTCCTTGTCCTATTTTGGCACGAGGGTAGGGGAAGGGCGCAAGGGTGTGGTTAGTGCGGTCCGTCACGCTTGGGCCAATGGCCCGTATCGGGACGTAGGTCCTGGCACTACGTCCCGAATGCCATGATCAGGCCCCTGATCAGCGACTTATGGCCGATCGACCGATACGCACCGGTACGGAATGCCGTCCGCCGGCGCTCCGCGGGACCCGCGGAGCGGGGGGAATCACACACCACTAATTGGCGAACAGTCTCTCCCGGACGGCCCTCCACCGGTCCGCCAACTCCTCGTACGCCTCGGCAGCCCCTGTGGTGTCACCGGCCCGCAGTGCCGCGACCCCCGCCGCCAACTGTCCCGCGGACCGGTCCTCCGCCAGCCGCTCGGCCGGCAGCGCGTGCAGCAGTCCGCCGTAGTCCAGCTCGACCATCGACTTCGGATGGAACTCCTCCAGCCAGCTCCCGACCTCCACCAACCCCTCGGCGAGCGGCTCGTAGCCCTGGCCCTCCGCCTCCCGCAGCGTCCGCAGCGCCCGCGCGAGCCTGCGGCGGGCCTGCACCATGGGCGTCCGGTAGCGCAGCCGTTCGCCGGGCAGGTACTCCCGCTCCTCGTCGGCCACCAGCACGAACCAGCGCAGCGGGACCTGCCACACCCCCGTGCGGATCCACGGCCGGGCGTCCGGGTTCCGCTCGCGCCAGCGCTCGTACTCCTCGGCCGCCCTCGTGCGGGTCGCCGGCGGGAGCGCCGCGTCCAGGACCGGGAGCGGGAACCACTCGACCAGCTCCCGCAGCGCCAGCCAGCCGCGCAGCCGGGTCCGCCACGGGCAGACCAGCAACACCCCGTCGACCTCCGCCGTGAAGGCGTCCGCGCTCTCGTGGGCCGGCACCCCCACCACCGGGACCCGCACCAAGTCGGTGAGGGACCGGCGCAGTTCGTCCTGTGCCGTCGGGGCCGTCCCGCGCCGGGCGTAATCGGCCCAGTGCGCGCGCTCCGGCTCGGGGAAGGCCGCGAGCGGCTCGTAGACGCGCAGGTAGGAGGCGTACGGCACGGTCGGCGCCGGGCGCACGGCCGGCCGCGGGGGATCGGGGGTTTCGCTCACGTCCTCGTACTCCCCCCGGCGGCGCCGCGGTACTCCGTGCACCCCCTCGTACTCCGGGAGAGTTCCGATCCCCGGACAGGTCACCTGCGCGCGCCCGGGAGGTCTTACTCTGCTCACACGCGTTCTCCCCCACCCGCAGGGAGCGCGTGAAATCCGCCGCATCTCTTCCATGGGAGTCACCACCGTGACCGAAATGACCGACGGCGTCCTGCACACCCTGTTCCGCACGGAGCAGGGCGGACACGAGCAAGTCGTGCTGTGCCAGGACCGCGCCACCGGCCTCAAGGCCGTCATCGCCATCCACTCCACCGCCCTGGGCCCGGCCCTCGGCGGAACGCGTTTCCACGCGTACGCCTCCGACGAGGAGGCCGTCAGGGACGCGCTCAACCTCTCGCGCGGCATGTCGTACAAGAACGCCCTCGCCGGTCTCGACCTGGGCGGCGGCAAGGCCGTGATCATCGGCGATCCGGACGTCCTGAAGTCCGAGGAACTGCTCCTGGCCTACGGCCGGTTCGTGGAGTCCCTCGGCGGTCGCTACGTGACGGCCTGCGACGTCGGCACCTTCGTGGCCGACATGGACGTCGTGGCCCGCGAGACCCGCTGGGCGACCGGCCGCTCCCCCGAGAACGGCGGCGCGGGCGACTCCTCGGTGCTCACCGCCTTCGGTGTCTTCCAGGGCATGCGCGCCAGTGCCCAGCACGTGTGGGGCGACCCGACGCTGCGCGGCCGCAAGGTCGGCGTGGCCGGCGTCGGCAAGGTCGGCCACTACCTGGTCGAGCACCTCCTGGCGGACGGCGCCGAGGTCGTGATCACGGACGTGCGCGAGGAATCCGTGCAGCGGATCCTCGACAAGCACCCCGGCAAGGTCACCGCGGTCGCCGACACCGACGCGCTGATCCGCGTCGAGGGCCTGGACATCTACGCCCCCTGCGCGCTGGGCGGCGCCCTCGACGACGAGACCGTGCCGGCCCTCACCGCCCGGATCGTCTGCGGCGCGGCCAACAACCAGCTCGCCCACGCCGGCATCGAGAAGGACCTCGAGGACCGCGGGATCCTCTACGCCCCGGACTACGTCGTCAACGCGGGCGGCGTGATCCAGGTCGCCGACGAGCTGGTCGGCTTCGACTTCGACCGGTGCAAGGCCAAGGCCACGAAGATCTTCGACACCACCCTGGAGATCTTTGCTCGCGCGAAGTCGGACGGCATTCCGCCGGCCGCCGCGGCCGACCGGATCGCCGAGCAGCGGATGGCGGACGCCCGCGCCGCCCGCGCGGTCTGACCCCTTCCGGGGACCCTTCGGCGCGCCCGCCGGGGTGCGGGGAGACAGAACTCACTGCACTTCGGCGGGTCGCGGGCCAGGAAAGCGTTAAAATCGCGGTTGACCAGCGAGGACGGGGCGCCTTGTTGGTTCTGCACCGGGGCGCGTCATGCGGGCGGCGTACCGTATGGCCGCGGAAGCAGGTACCGTTAAACCCCTACGGACGGTCTCTCCACGGAGAGCCCGCTCCGAACCATGAACGCGTGTCAGACTCTGGGGCCGTCGAGCCCCGTCACCGAGGGGGTCGAGCCATGGGGCGCGGCCGGGCCAAGGCCAAGCAGACAAAGGTCGCCCGCCAGCTGAAGTACAACAGCGGCGGGACTGACCTCTCGCGTCTGGCCAATGAGCTGGGCGCATCGCCGACAGAGCCGCTGCCTATCAGCGAGCCGGTCGAAGTCGATGACGATCTGGACGACGACGACCCGTACGCCAAGTACGCGGATCTGTACAACAGCGATGACGACGAGGACGAGGACGAAGAGTCCGGTCCGTCGGCACAGCGTCGCGGCGCTTGACGCCCTCGGCGTCTGCACCAATAGAGCAAAGACCGAAACCCGGTCCCGGGCATGTGCCCAGGACCGGGTTTCAGTGCTGCTCAGCTCGCGTAGGAACCGGTGAGGGTCGCACCCTCGGTACGGTCGCCGCGGTCGAGGATCTCGCCGGCGACCCAGGCGTCGACACCCCGGTCGGCCAGCGCGGTCAGCGCCACCTCGACCGACTCCTGCGGAACGACGGCCATCATGCCGACGCCCATGTTCAGGGTCTTCTCCAGCTCCAGCTGCTCCACCTGACCGGCCTTGCCGACCAGGTCGAAGATCGCGCCCGGGGCCCAGGTCGTGCGGTCGACCGTGGCGTGGAGGTGGTCCGGGATCACCCGGGCCAGGTTCGCCGCGAGGCCGCCGCCGGTGATGTGCGAGAAGGCGTGGACCTCGGCCGTACGGGTGAGGGCCAGGCAGTCCAGCGAGTAGATCTTGGTGGGCTCCAGCAGTTCCTCGCCGAGGGTCCGACCGAGCTCCGCGATCTCCTGCTCCAGGGACATCCCGGCGCGGTCGAAGAGCACGTGGCGAACCAGCGAGTACCCGTTCGAGTGAAGGCCGGACGAAGCCATCGCGATGACGGCGTCCCCCGTACGGATACGATCCGCGCCCAGCAGCCGGTCGTACTCGACGACACCGGTGCCGGCGCCCGCCACGTCGAAGTCGTCCGGGCCCAGCAGGCCCGGGTGCTCGGCGGTCTCGCCGCCGACCAGAGCGGTTCCGGCGAGGACGCAGCCCTCGGCGATGCCCTTGACGATGGCCGCGACACGCTCGGGGTGGACCTTGCCGACGCAGATGTAGTCGGTCATGAAGAGCGGCTCGGCGCCGCAGACCACGATGTCGTCCATGACCATCGCGACCAGGTCGTGGCCGATCGTGTCGTACACGCCCATCTGGCGGGCGATGTCGACCTTCGTGCCGACGCCGTCGGTGGCGGACGCGAGCAGCGGGCGCTCGTAGCGCTTGAGGGCGGAGGCGTCGAAGAGGCCGGCGAAACCGCCGAGGCCGCCGAGGACCTCGGGGCGCTGCGTCTTCTTCACCCACTCCTTCATCAGCTCGACGGCGCGGTCTCCCGCTTCGATGTCGACGCCGGCGGCTGCGTAGCTGGCACCGGTGGTCTTCTCTGTCATGACAGGCGAGAGCTTTCGTGTCGTTGCTGCGTGTGGTGCCGGCTCCCGGGAGAAGCCTCAAAGGCGGGTCCGGCGCAGGTGGAGCCGGGCCGGCCCGGTGAGGGCCGGCCCACGGACCTACGGGCGACGGAGCGCGTCGGCGGCGTCCGTGCCGCCGGCCAGCTCGTTCTCCAGCAGCTGCTTGCCCAGGAGCTGCGGGTCGGGCAGCTCCATCGGGTACTCGCCGTCGAAGCAGGCACGGCAGAGGTTGGGCTTCTGGATGGTCGTCGCCTCGATCATCGCGTCGAGCGAGATGTAGGAGAGCGAGTCAGCGCCGAGCGACGTGGCGATCTCGTCGACCGTCATGCCGTTGGCGATCAGCTCGGCCCGGGTGGCGAAGTCGATGCCGAAGAAGCACGGCCACTTCACCGGCGGCGAGGAGATCCGGATGTGGACCTCGGCCGCGCCGGCCTCGCGGAGCATCTTCACGAGGGCGCGCTGGGTGTTGCCGCGGACGATCGAGTCGTCGACGACCACCAGGCGCTTGCCCCGGATGACTTCCTTGAGGGGGTTGAGCTTGAGGCGGATGCCGAGCTGGCGGATCGTCTGCGAGGGCTGGATGAAGGTCCGGCCCACGTAGGCGTTCTTGACCAGGCCGGAGCCGTACGGGATCCCGCTGGCCTCGGCGTACCCGACGGCGGCGGGCGTACCCGACTCCGGCGTCGCTATGACCAGGTCGGCTTCGACCGGGGCTTCCTTGGCCAGGCGGCGGCCCATCTCGACACGCGAGAGGTACACGTTCCGGCCGGCGATGTCGGTGTCCGGGCGCGCCAGGTAGACGTACTCGAACACACAGCCCTTGGGCTTCGCTTCCGCGAATCGGGAGGTGCGCAGACCGTTCTCGTCGATCGCGATGAGCTCGCCCGGCTCGACCTCGCGGACGAAGCTGGCGCCGCAGATGTCGAGGGCGGCGGTCTCACTCGCGACCACCCAGCCGCGCTCCAGGCGGCCGAGGACCAGCGGGCGGATGCCCTGCGGGTCACGGGCGGTGTAGAGGGTCCCCTCGTCCATGAAGACGAGCGAGAAGGCGCCCTTGACCTGAGGCAGGACCTTGGCGGCCGACTCCTCGATGGTCAGGGGCTTGCCCTCCTCGTCGGTCTGGCCGGCGAGGAGGGCGGTCACGAGGTCGGTGTCATTGGTGGCGGCCACCTGGGTGGCACGGCCGTCCTGACGCGGGAGGTCGGCGACCATCTCGGCGAGCTCGGCGGTGTTCACCAAGTTGCCGTTGTGACCCAGGGCAATGGAGCCGTGGGCGGTCGCCCGGAAAGTGGGCTGAGCGTTCTCCCAGACGGAGGCGCCGGTGGTCGAGTAGCGGGCGTGACCGACCGCGATATGACCTTGGAGCGAACCGAGGGAGGTTTCGTCGAAGACCTGGGAAACAAGTCCCATGTCCTTGAAGACGAGGATCTGGGAACCGTTGCTCACAGCGATTCCCGCGGACTCTTGTCCGCGGTGCTGCAATGCATACAGTCCGAAGTAGGTGAGCTTGGCGACCTCTTCACCCGGAGCCCAGACACCGAAGACGCCGCAAGCGTCCTGGGGGCCCTTTTCGCCGGGGAGCAGGTCGTGGTTGAGTCGTCCATCACCACGAGGCACGACACCGAGTGTAGGCGAGATCGACCACTGGTCCGAATTCGCGACGGCCGGGAAATGTCACAGCACAGAGGGTGACCGGACACTTCGCTTTGGGTGGCGTCTCGGCATCCGGATGCCCTTGTTGACATCTACAAGCGCATTCGTACAGGCTCTCGACCCATGCAGCCTCTCGGTGACCGTTCCGTCACCCTCGTCGAGCGCCGCCACGTAGACCTGGTCCGTGTCGCGAGCGCCATCTGTCGCTGTTCTGCGTAGCCACAACTCTTTCTCCCCCTTTCACATTTCCGTCCCGCCCAGCCCTGCCCCGCCGTGCCGCGCGCCGTCCCGCGCCCGCCCGGGGCGGGCCGGCGGGCCGCGCCTTGGAGTACCTGTGTCTTCGTATGAATCCAGCCTGTCCCGCCGCGCCTTCGGCGGCGCCGTCGGAGTGACCGCGGCCACCGCCGCCGTGGGCCTCGGGGCGGCTCCGGCCTCCGCCGCGGCCCAGGACGCCGGCGACCGGGAGCGGGAGTTCCGGGCCGCGCGCGGGCGGCAGTCGAAGCGCCCCAACGTCCTGTTCATCCTCGGGGACGACCTCGGCTGGGCCGACCTGTCCTCGTACGGGTCACCGCACATCAAGACCCCGAACCTGGACCGCCTCGCCCGCCAGGGCGTCCGCTTCACCGACGCCTACTCCGGCTCCGCGACCTGCTCCCCCACCCGGTTCAGCCTGTACACCGGCCGCTACCCGGGCCGCACCAAGGGCGGGCTGGCCGAGCCGATCGCCGACAAGTCGGCGGGCCTGGAGCCGACGCATCCGACGCTGGCCTCGCTGCTGAAGGAATCCGGCTACGCCACCGCGCTGATCGGCAAGTGGCACGCGGGCTACCTGCCCGACTACAGCCCCACCAAGTCCGGCTGGGACGAGTTCTTCGGCAACTTCGGCGGGGCGCTGGAGTACTACTCCAAGCTGGGTCTGGGCGGCGAGTACGACCTCTACGAGGGCGACGCCGAGTACAAGGACCTGCGCTACTACACGCGGATCATCACCGAGCGGGCGAGCGAGTACGTCTCCCGCGACCACGGCGGCAAGCCGTGGCTGCTGAACCTCAACTTCACCACCCCGCACTGGCCGTGGATCGCCGACGGGGACACCGAGCAGAGCGCCGAGATCGTCCGGCGGATCAAGGCGGGCGACGGGCGCGCGCTGTGGCACCAGGACGGCGGCTCGGTCGAGAAGTACAAGGAGATGGTCGAGGACCTGGACCGCTCCATCGGCGAGGTGCTGCGCGCCCTCGACCGCTCGGGGCAGGCCCGCGACACCATCGTGGTCTTCTCCAGCGACAACGGCGGCGAGCGCTTCTCCTACAACTGGCCGCTCTCCGGCAACAAGGCCTCGCTGCAGGAGGGCGGGATCCGGGTGCCGAACATCGTGCGCTGGCCCGCGCGCCTGGACGGCGGCCAGGTCAGCCACGTCCCGGTCTTCAGCCCGGACTGGACGGCGACCCTGCTGGAGCTGGCCGGGACCCGGCCGAACCGGGCGTACCCGCTGGACGGGGTCAGCCTGGCCGGATACCTGCTGCGCGGCGAGGAGGTAGCCGAGCGGAACCTGTTCTGGCGGGTGCGCGGGGAGCGGGCGCTGCGCCGCGGCGACTGGAAGTACTACCGCGGCAAGTCCGGCCGCGACCAGCTGTTCAACCTCGCCGGGGACATCCGGGAGCAGGCCGACAAGGCCGCCGTGGAGCCGGCCCGGCTGGCGGAGCTGAAGGCCGCCTGGGAGAAGACGGACGCGGGCCTGCTGCCCTACCCGGGCTGACCTGGGGGCGCGGGACCGGGGGAACCGGGCGCGGGACCGGGGGACCCGCGCCCGGCGCCGTCACTCCGCGGCGGAGGCCGCCCTCGCCGTGAGGCCGTTGCCGTCGGGGGCGACGAGGGTGAGGGTGCGCTCCTGGATCCGCCAGGTGAGCGGGCCGCTGCCGAACAGGTCGGTCAGCGCCCGCTCCACCGCACCCACCTGGCCCTCGCAGGCCATCCGGGTGGAGGTGAGCGGTCCGAACGTGAGGGTGGATCCCTCGACGGTGGCCTTGGCACTGAAGCGGTTGCAGCCGAGGCTGCCGGCCGCGGTGCCGTCGGTGATCGTGAAGACGGCCTTGCCCGCCGCCTCCGGGGGCAGCGAGGTCACCGTGGCGCCGTTGACCGTGGCGTCGACGGTCCACTGGGTGGCCGCGAGCGGGGCGTCCACCGCCGGGGGCTTCGGGGTCATGGCGATGGTGCTCCCGTCCGCGGTCTTCAGGGTGAGCCGGTCGGGGCCGCGGTCGATGGTCAGGCGGCCCTTGAAGAGTTTGGCGAACTGCGTCTCGAAGTCCTGGTCCGCGCAGCTCATCAGGGTCGTGGCGCCGGGGGTGACGGTCATGGAGGAGGTCCCGTCGAGCACGACCTGAGCCGTGAAACCGTTGCAGCCGTAGCTGCCCGTGGCCTTGTCGTGCCCGATGTCCACCCGGGCGGACTCGGGCCCGTGCACGGTCCGGCCCCCGCTGGTCAGGGACTCGACCGACCAGGACCCCACGACCTCGGGGAGCGGGGCGGCGCGGCCCTCCTCGGCCCGGCCGCAGCCGGTCAGGGCGAGTGCGAGGGCCGCGAGGGCCGCCGTGGCGTGGACGTACCGGTATCTACGCATGCCCCTGGGACGGGGCGGGCCCGCAGCCGGTTCCACGGGTCAGCTCATGAGCGGCAGCAGCGCCGAGAGATCCGCCCGCTCGCCGCTCGCGCGGACCCGCGCGGCGTCCAGGGCCTCGGCCCATCCCGTACGGCCCGTCGCGAGCCGGAGCCAGGTCAGCGGGTCGGTCTCGACCACGTTCGGCGGGGTGCCGCGGGTGTGGCGGGGCCCCTCGATGCACTGGACCACCGCGAACGGCGGCACCCGTACCTCGACCGAGCCGCCCGGCGCCTTGAGCGCGAGGGCGTCGGCGAGCAGCCGGGTGCAGGCGGCGAGGGCCTGCCGGTCGATCGGGACGTCCAGCCCGGTGGCCCGGTTCAGGTCGTCGGTGTGGACCACCAGCTCGACGGTCCGGGTGACCAGGAAGTCGGCGAGGGTCATGTCGCCGATCCACAGCTCCAACACCCGGCTGCCCGGGTTGGCCGCCAGCTGCTCCGCCAGCCGGGCGCCCGCCCGTTCGTAGAGCTCGGGGAGCGGGGCACCGGTGAGGGTCTCCCGGGCCGCCTCGGAGATCTTCCCGGCGAGGGAGGCGGTGGCGAAGGGCCATTCGGAGACGGTCAGCTCGGGAACGGCCGCCGGCGGCCGGGAGAGGCCGGCGGCCAGCGAGTCGGCGATCCACGCGACGTGGGCGCAGAGTTCGGCCACGGACCACTCCCCGAGCCCGCTGGGCAGCGCCAGCTGCTCGGGGCCCAACTCGTCCACGGCTGCGGCGACGTGCCCGAACTGGGCGGTCACGGCCGCGCGGATCTTCGCGGGGTCGTAGGTGCGCTGCTTCTTCCTGGCGGGCGGCATCCTCCGACCCTACTCGGAGGGGGGAAGCACGAGGTCCGTGCAGCCGCGCCGCGCGGCCACGTCCTGTGCGTACGCCGTGAACAGCGCGCCGAGACGGGGCCCGAGCACGGACTTGAAGCGGAAGGGGACGGCGGCGGTGACGGTGGCCGTGCGCCCCTGGCAGGTCATCGAGCCGTGGAGCACCTCCCCCACGCGTCCGGCCTTCCCGGGGATCACCGGATCGGGGGTGTGCAGGCCGGGGACGGCGACGGCCGCCGCGTCGTCCCCGAAGTACGCACGGGTCCGCAGCCACCAGGGGGAGTACCTCAGGCTGCCGATGACCTCCTCCCGTTCCTCCGTGGTGAGCAGGCGGAGCACCCGCTCGGTGCCCTCCCGGCTCATCGCCGGCAGACAGCCCTCCGGCCCCCTCCGCGGCCCGGCGGGCGATACGGGCCAGGACCGGGCGGTCCCCGGCCTCGTGCGCGGTGCTCGGAGACCGCGCCGTCACGATCAGCGAGGTCGTGCCGGACTTCGCGGGCTGCTCGCAGCGGGCCACGACGGTGACGTCGTCGGGCCCGTAGTCACCGAGGGCCCCGTCCCCCAGCGGCATCCGGTCCGGCTCCTCGGTCCGCGCGGCCGCGTCGTCCCGCGAGCGGTGGGTCCGGAACGGGCCGGTGCGCCAGGCGTCGTCGGTGAGGTGCAGGTCGCGTGCCTGTGGAAGTCCCTTCAGGGAGAGCGTGAACTGGCTGTACGTGCGGTCCTTGCCGTCCCGTTCCACCACCCGGCTCAGCGCGCAGCCGTCCGGGATCGTCTCGAAGTCGACGGTGCCGGCGTCCCTGCCGCCGAGCACCACCCGGTCGGCGCCACCGTCCAACTCCATGACCGCATGCGGGTCCACGAGCCCGGCGCACGCCGTGGTGATCAGCGCCCGGGAGGCCTCGCGGTCCTGGTGGGTCCCGTACGCGTCGAGCAGCGCCCAGCCGCCGAAGGCGACGTCGCCGATGCCGACGAACAGCACCGCGGCGTTGAACGCGTTGCGCCGGCGACCGCGGTCCGGGAGCGGGCCCCCGCGTGACGGCCCCAGTGGTTCGAACATCCCCGACCCCCCGTTCGTACGGCTCCGACCGATCGCGCCGAGGCCAACAACGCGACGGGCCCCCGGCCGGAGGGAATCCGGCCGGGGGCCCGTCGACGGGCGGAGCGGGGATCAGGCCAGCAGGGCCGGGATCGTCGCCTCGTGGGCCTCGCGGAGCTCGGCCAGCGGGAGGGTGAACTCGCCCTGGACCTCGATCTCCTCGCCGTCCACCACGCCGATGCGGGTGGCCGTCAGACCCCGCGCACCGCACATGTCGGTGAAGCGGAGCTCCTCGCTGCGCGGGACCGACACGATGGCGCGGCCCGCGGACTCGGAGAACAGGAAGGTGAACGCGTCCAGGCCCTCCGGGACCACCACGCGCGCACCGTTGCCGCCCTTGAGGCAGGACTCGGTGAGCGCCTGGATCACGCCGCCGTCCGACAGGTCGTGCGCGGCGTCGATCATGCCGTCGCGGGAGGCTGAGATCAGGATCTCGCCGAGCAGCTTCTCGCGGCCCAGGTCCACCTTCGGCGGCATGCCGCCCAGGTGGTCGTGGACGACCTGCGACCAGGCCGAGCCGCCGAACTCCTCGGCCGTGTCGCCCAGCAGGTACAGCAGCTGGCCGGCCTCCGAGAACGCCATCGGCGTACGGCGGTTGACGTCGTCGATCACGCCGAGGACCGCCACGACCGGGGTCGGGTGGATCGCGACGTCACCGGTCTGGTTGTAGAGCGAGACGTTGCCGCCGGTCACCGGGGTGCCCAGCTCCAGGCAGCCGTCGGCGAGGCCGCGGGTGGCCTCCGCGAACTGCCACATGACGTCCGGGTCCTCGGGGGAACCGAAGTTCAGGCAGTCGGAGATGGCCAGCGGCTTGGCGCCGGTCGCGGCCACGTTGCGGTACGACTCGGCCAGCGCCAGCTGCGCGCCCGTGTACGGGTCGAGCTTGGCGTAGCGGCCGTTGCCGTCGGTGGCCATGGCGACGCCGAGGTTGGACTCCTCGTCGATGCGGACCATGCCCGCGTCCTCGGGCTGCGACAGGACGGTGTTGCCCTGCACGAAGCGGTCGTACTGGTCGGTGACCCACGACTTCGAGGCCTGGTTCGGGGAGGAGACCAGGGCCAGGACCTGCGCGCGCAGCTCCTCGGAGGTCTGCGGGCGGGGCAGCAGGCCCGCGTCGTCGGCCTGGAGGGCGTCCTGCCAGGAGGGACGGGCGTACGGGCGGTTGTAGACCGGGCCCTCGTGGGCGACGGTGCCCGGGGGCACGTCCACGATCTGCTCGCCGTGCCAGAAGATCTCCAGGCGCTCGCCCTCGGTCACCTCACCGATGACGGTGGCGATGACGTCCCACTTCTCGCAGATCTCCATGAAGCGCTCGACGTGCTGCGGCTCGACGATCGCGCACATGCGCTCCTGCGACTCGCTCATGAGGATTTCCTCGGGCGAGAGCGTCGCGTCGCGCAGCGGGACGGTGTCCAGCTCGACCCGCATGCCGCCGGAACCGGCGGAGGCCAGCTCGGAGGTCGCGCAGGAGAGCCCGGCGCCGCCGAGGTCCTGGATGCCCGCGACCAGCTTCTCCTTGAAAATCTCCAGGGTGCACTCGATGAGGAGCTTCTCCTGGAAGGGGTCGCCGACCTGGACGGCGGGGCGCTTGGTGGGCTTGGTGTCGTCGAAGGTCTCGGACGCGAGGACCGAGACGCCGCCGATGCCGTCGCCGCCCGTGCGGGCGCCGTAGAGGATGACCTTGTTGCCAGGACCGGAGGCCTTGGCGAGGTGGATGTCCTCGTGCTTCATCACGCCGATGCAGCCGGCGTTGACCAGCGGGTTGCCCTGGTAGCACTCGTCGAAGACGACCTCGCCACCGATGTTGGGCAGGCCCAGGCAGTTGCCGTAGCCGCCGATGCCCGCGACGACGCCCGGCAGGACGCGCTTGGTGTCGGGGTGGTCGGCGGCGCCGAAGCGCAGCGGGTCCACGACCGCGACCGGGCGGGCGCCCATCGCGAGGATGTCGCGGACGATGCCGCCGATGCCGGTGGCCGCGCCCTGGTAGGGCTCGATGTACGAGGGGTGGTTGTGCGACTCGACCTTGAAGGTGACCGCGTACCCCTGGCCGACGTCGACGACGCCGGCGTTCTCACCGATGCCGACGAGCATGGCGTCGTTCTCGGGGGTCTTCTCGCCGAACTGGCGCAGGTGGACCTTGCTGCTCTTGTACGAGCAGTGCTCGGACCACATGACCGAGTACATGGCCAGCTCGGCGCCGGTGGGCCGGCGGCCGAGGATCTCGCGGATCCGGGCGTACTCGTCCTCCTTGAGGCCGAGCTCCTTCCAGGGCTGGGAGGCGTCCGGGGTCTCGGTGGCGTTCTTGACGGTGTCGAGGCTCATGCGCTGACCAGCTTCTTCAGGACCGAGGTGAAGAACGGGAGGCCGTCGGTGCGGCCCGTCCCGATCAGCGGCTCGACCGCGTGCTCGGGGTGGGGCATGAGGCCGACGACGTTGCCCGCGGCGTTGGTGATGCCGGCGATGTCGCGCAGCGAACCGTTGGGGTTCACGTCCAGGTAGCGGAAGGCCACTCGGCCTTCGGCCTCCAGTTCGTCGAGCGTGCGCTCGTCGGCGACGTAACGGCCGTCCATGTTCTTGAGCGGTACGGAGATCTCCTGGCCGGCGGTGTAGTCGCCGGTCCACGCGGTCTCCGCGTTCTCCACCCGCAGTTTCTGGTCGCGGCAGATGAAGTGCAGGTGGTTGTTGCGGAGCATCGCCCCCGGCAGCAGGTGGGCCTCGGTGAGGACCTGGAAGCCGTTGCAGATGCCGAGGACGGGCATGCCGCCCTTGGCCTGCTCGATGATGGTCTCCATCACCGGCGAGAAGCGGGAGATGGCCCCGGCGCGCAGGTAGTCCCCGTAGGAGAAGCCGCCCGCGAGGACGACCGCGTCGACCTGGTGCAGGTCTTTGTCGCGGTGCCAGAGCGAGACCGGCTCGGCCCCCGCGAGGCGGACGGCGCGCAGCGAGTCACGGTCGTCGAGCGTTCCGGGGAACGTGACGACACCGATGCGAGTGGTCACCGTCAGGCCTCGACCTTCACGGTGAAGTCTTCGATGACGGTGTTGGCGAGGAACGTTTCGGCCATCTTGTGGATGCGGTCGAGGGCGGCCTGGTCGACCGGTCCCTCCACCTCCAGTTCGAAACGCTTCCCCTGGCGGACGTCGGCGATCCCCGCGAAGCCCAGGCGCGGCAGTGCACGCTGCACCGCCTGGCCCTGGGGGTCGAGGATCTCCGGCTTGAGCATGACGTCGACTACGACGCGTGCCACTGGCACTCCCGATGAGGTGGTTGGTGCAAGGCGGTTCCCTCAGCGTACCCGGCCAAAATTTCTACGCGGGTAGATATCGAGAGGGCATGATCACCGACCCGTTTCGGCTTCACCAACGCTTCGCAAAATCCGCCGGAAAAACACGCGCCCGGCATTGCGGCGGGACACGCGGAGAGAATTAACTGGGCTTCGCAATGCAATGGGAATCGCGGTACAAAGGAATCAGCCAGGATTCCTGTTCAAAGACGCATTGCCCCGAAACATCCACACAGGCGACATCGCCGCACGTCAGCGCGTGGCACGTCGCACCGAAGGGACCGATATCCGTGGCGCAGCGCGTAGTGGTCACGCTCTCCGATGACATCGATGGCGGAGAAGCGGCGGAGACGGTCGTGTTCGCTCTGGACGGAAAGTCCTACGAGATCGACCTCAATGTGGCGAACGCAAAGAAACTGCGGAAGAGCCTGGCCCCCTTCGTGGCCGCCGGCCGCCGTCAGTCCCGCTCGGGGAAGGTGTTCAAGCACACGTCCATCGCCCCCGACCCCGCGGTCGTCCGGGCCTGGGCCCGCGCCAACCAGTTCGAGGTCCCGCCGCGCGGCCGCATCCCGAAGAAGATCTACGAGGCCTACAACGCCGCGCACTGAGGGCCGATTTGCCATCCACCCCCATGGATCGGCTAGAGTCTGGATCACGCCGAGGGGCCAGGCCGAAAGGCAAGACCCCGAAGGTCGTGCGGGTGTAGTTCAGTAGCAGAACATCCCTCTTCCAGAGGGAAGGCGCAGTGTGCGATCCCTGTCACCCGCTCTGTATCGCTTTCCGACCACCTCGGTGGATCGGGTAGAGTGATGCACGTACTGCCCCGGCAGTGCACTGCTTGCGGACGTAGCTCAGTTGGTAGAGCACCACCTTGCCAAGGTGGATGTCGCGCGTTCGAGTCGCGTCGTCCGCTCTGTATGAAGAAGGCCCCGATCATTGCGATCGGGGCCTTCTTCGTATTTCCGCCGCTTCTCGGGGCGGCCGTCCTGACAAATGTCATGCCGGGCCGTGACAGCGCGCACTACCGGCTCCGTGCGGGCGCCGCGAGGCTTGATCCATGACCACCGACACAGTGATCCGGGCGGAGGGCCTGCGCCGCCGCGGCTACGCCGGGGGCTTCGAGGCCGTACGGGGCGTCTCCTTCTCCGTGGCGCGGGCCGAGGTCCGTCCGCCGGCTCGGGGCTCTTCGTACCGGTGGACACGCTGCCGGACCTGCCGGCCTCCGTGTGCGAACTCCTGCCGCCGAGCGGGGTGATGGCCCTGGTGAGGGCCGGTTGGAGCGGCGGCGCGGAGGGCACGGACCCGGTGGGGGCCCGGGCTGGGGGCGCTGGCCTGGACCGTGATCACCGTGTTTGCTGTCCAGCGGTGGTTCCGCCGGGAACCGCGGCGCCGAGGCTGATCGGGGGACGGGAACGTGTCGAAGCTGACCGGGTGGTGGAAGAACCGCGGCAGTGCGGCGAAGGTCGAGCTCTACACGCGCTGGTCCTTCCACTTCTTCGTGCTCCTGGAGATCCTGTCCTTCGGACTGGCCGCCTTCGCGGGCCAGAACAACCACACGCCCCGACCCCTGGGGCTCATGGCCTTCCTGGTGGTCTGCGCGCACTCCGTCATCGTCGGCTTCCTCTCCTCCCGGGCCCTGGACTTCGTCACCGGCCGGCGCGAGAGGCCGGTCGGGCTCGCGGCCCTGGTGACGGCCCTCACCACCGCAGCCGTCCTGCTCTTCCTGTGCCTGCGCCGGTTCGGCGCGCTCGACGAGTCCGCCGCGCCGGGACTGGTGGTGGGGGTGAGCTGCTTCGGCTGCGGATCCCTCGTCCTCTGCATGGAGAAGGTCCGGCACATGAAGTACGTTCCCCCGCTCGCGGCCTCCGGGACCACGGTGGTCGTCGCCGCACTGGGCCTGCCGCTGGAAGAGGTCATCGGGTACTTCGTCGTGGTCCTGGTGTGCTGCGCCTTCCTCGCCTTCACCTGCGGGTTCTCCGGATGGCTGCTGCGCACGGTCCATGAACTCGACCGCGCCCGGGAGGTCCAGGCACAGCTCGCGGTGGCCGAGGAGCGGCTGCGCTTCGGGCGGGACCTGCACGACGTGATGGGCCGCAACCTGGCGGTGATCGCCCTCAAGAGCGAGCTCGCGGTGCAGCTGGCCCGGCGTGAACGGCCCGAGGCCGTGGACCAGATGATCGAGGTCCAGCGGATCGCCCGGGAATCGCAGCGCGAGGTCCGGGACGTCGTGCGCGGCTACCGGGAGGCTGACCTCGCTGTGGAACTGGAGGGCGCCCGCGGGGTGCTGACCGCCGCCGGGATGGACTGCCGGGTCGACTTCGAGGCCGGCCCCCCGCTGCCGGCCGAGGTGCAGTCCGCGCTCGGCTGGGTGGTGCGGGAGGCGACGACGAACGTACTGCGGCACGGGGACGCGCAGAGCTGCGTGATCCGGCTCACCGCCTCCGAGGAGGGCTCCGTGACCTTGGTCGTGGAGAACGACGGGGCCCCCGAGGTCCCCGCCGGACCGCCCGGATCGGGACTGGCCGGGCTGCGCGAGCGGCTCGCCGCCCTGGACGGGACCCTGCGGGCCGGGCCCGTGGACGGCGGCCGGTTCCGGCTTCACGCCGAGATACCCGGATCGCGAACCGAACGACTGGAGGCGTGGGCATGAGCCCCGTACGCGTACTGCTCGCCGACGACGAGCACCTGATCCGGGGCGCGCTCGCGGCGCTGCTCTCGCTGGAGGACGACCTGCTGGTCGTCGCCGAGGCGGCCTCGGGGCCCGAGGCGCTCGCCATGGCGCGGGCGCACCGGCCGGACGTGGCGGTGCTCGACCTGCAGATGCCGGGGGCGGACGGTGTGAGCGTCGCCACAACCCTGCGGGCCGAACTGCCCGACTGCAAAGTCATGATCGTGACCAGTCACGGTCGTCCGGGGCACCTGAAGCGGGCCTTGGCGGCGGGGGTCCGGGCCTTCACGCCGAAGACCGTTTCGGCGCAGCGGCTGGCGGAGCTGATCCGTACCGTGCACACCGGAGGACGTTACGTGGACCCGGAGTTGGCGGCCGACGCGATCAGCGCGGGGGACTCCCCGCTGACCGCCCGCGAGGCGGAGGTGCTGGAGCTCGCGGCGGACGGGGCGCCGATCGCGGAGATCGCGGAGCGGGCCTCGCTGTCCCAGGGGACGGTGCGGAACTACCTGTCCTCGGCGGCGACGAAACTGGGCGCGGAGAACCGACACACGGCAGTGCGTCTCGCTCGGCGCCGAGGTTGGGTATAGTTGCTCTCGCGCTACGGCGCAGTGCGGACATAGCTCAGTTGGTAGAGCACCACCTTGCCAAGGTGGATGTCGCGCGTTCGAGTCGCGTTGTCCGCTCAGAACGAAGAAGGCCCCGATCGGTGATCGGGGCCTTCTTCGTCGTTCAGGACCAGGTCAGGCCGGTCAGGCGCTCGTACGCCTCGATGTACTTGGCGCGCGTCTGCGCGACGACCTGCGTCGGGAGGGCCGGCGGCGGGAGTTCGCCCTTCGGGTCCCAGCCGGAGGCCGGGGAGGCCAGCCAGTCGCGGACGTACTGCTTGTCGAACGAGGGCTGCGAGCGACCCGGCTCCCACTGGTCCGCGGGCCAGAAGCGGGAGGAGTCCGGGGTCAGCACCTCGTCGGCGGCGATGAGCGTGCCGTCCGCGTCGAAGCCGAACTCGAACTTGGTGTCGGCCAGGATGATCCCGCGCTCGCGGGCGATGTCGCGGGCGCGGCCGTATACGGCCAGGGTGGTCTGGCGCAGCAGCGCGGCCGTCTCGGCACCGGTGGTGCGCGCGACCTCCTCGTACGAGACGTTCTCGTCGTGCTCGCCGACCTCGGCCTTGGCGGCCGGGGTGAAAATGGGGCCGGGCAGCTCGGAGCCGTCCACGAGGCCCTCGGGGAGGCCGAGACCGCAGACCGTGCGGGTCTGCACGTACTCGGCGAGGCCGGAGCCGGTGAGATAGCCGCGGGCCACGCACTCGACGGGGACCATGTCGAGGTTCTTGCAGATCAGGGTGCGGCCGGCCCAGTCCTCGGGGGCTCCGGCGGGCAGCTCGGTGGAGATGACGTGGTTCGGGACGAGGTCCGCGAGCTGGTCGAACCACCACAGGGACAGCTGGGTGAGCACGCGCCCCTTGTCCGGGATCTCGGTCGGCAGGACCCAGTCGAAGGCGGACATGCGGTCGCTGGCGACCATGACGAGACGGCCGTCCTCGTCGCGGTAGAGGTCTCGCACCTTCCCGGTGTGGAGGTGGACGAGGCCGGGCACCTGCGCCGGCTCAGGTTTTTCGACGAATCCGGACACGGGGTCTCCCTGTGGTTCTGTACGAGCGCGGGTCCATTCTCGCGTACCGGGACCCGCTCGCCGGCCAGGGGGTGTCCGGCTCGGGAGGTGTCTTGCGGATCGGGCCGGATCAGGGAGCGGCCCCGGACGTCGCGGGCCCGGCCCGATCCGCAGGAGACCCCCCAACTGGTCAGTCCCTCTTGCAGATGCGGTCGAGGAGGTTGGCGGTGGCCCGCTGCACGCGCTCGTCGACGTGCCCGGGGCGGTCCAGGGCGGGGGACCAGGCGAAGGTGCCGGAGGCGAAGACCAGCGCGCCGCTGGGGGCCCGGTACAGGGAGGTCTCCTGGTGGCGGCGATGGCCCTCGGTGTCGAGGTACGGGGAGTGCGCGAGCAGGATCCGGTCCTGGTGCACGGGGAGCTGGGTGCGCGGGAAGTAGCGGTCGGCCTCGCCCGCGACCAGGCCGGGCAGCTCGTCGTTCTCGCCGGCTCCGGTGGAGTCCCAGAGCCAGTGCGAGGCGTTGCGCACGATCAGGGGTGCGGGCTCGGGGACCCGGCCCGCGTACTGGATGCCCAGCAACTGCTGCTCGGGGCGGTCCACTTCGCGCCAGAGGCTGGGGCGGCCGGGACCGCGGCGTTTTCGGCAGGTGAGGAGCCGGTCGTCGATCCCGGAGGGGGAGGGGCCGAGCTCGACCTGCCAGTACATGGTGTTGGCGGAGAGGAAGACGAGCGAGGTGCCGTTGTCGCGGGCGCGCTCGACCGTGCGGCGCATGGGACCCGACCAGTACTCGTCGTGGCCGGGGAAGACCAGGCCGCGGTAGCGGCTGGGGTCGACGCGGCCGGCGTGCAGGTCGCGGGTGTCGGCGTAGGCGAGGTCGTAGCCGTAGCGCTCGGCCCAGCGGATGAAGTCGTAGGCGTGGCCGACGTGCAGGGGCAGGCCCGCGCCCGCGTAGGGGCGGTCGAAGGACACGGTGATGGCCGCGTCCTGCTCGCCGAGGAGACGGCCCTCGTCGTCCCACGCGTGGTAGAGGCTGGCGCCGGTGCGGCCGTCCTCCGGGTAGAGGTTGTAGGCCTGCCAGGTGATGTCGGGGAGCAGCAGGAGCAGGTCCGCGGGGTGGTCGTCGCGGACCGTGAAGGGGATGTGGGAGCGGTAGCCGTCGGCGGTGGTGAGGACGGCCACGTAGGCGCCGATGCTCCAGTACGAGGGCACCTGGAGGCGCCAGGAGAGCCACCAGTGGTGGCAGGAGACGGTCCGGTCGGCGGTGAGCGGGGCCGGTTGGACGATGCCGGAGAGCCGCGGACTGGTGGTGATCTTCGAAGCGCCGTCGCCGCCGTAGTGGCCGATCCGGTAGACGTCGACGGAGAACTGCTGGGGCGGGTCGACGGTGATGTGGAAGTCGATGGCCTCGCCGGGGGCGACGGCTCCGGTGGAGGCGAAGCCCTTGATCTGGCGGTGCACGTCGTCGGCGGTGAGCGGGCCGCCGGTGCCGCGGGCACGGGGGATCCGGCCGGCGCCGGTGCCGGAGGCCGCGCCCGCCACCGCCGCGGCCGGGTCCACGTACCAGGGGACGACGTGGCCGGTGTCGTCGAAGTAGAGCTCGCTGCCCCGGAACCAGGGCAGGGGGCCCTGTCCGAAGGGGTCGTTCACCGCGTGCGCGAGCGCACCTGACTCCCAGCGTCGGATCTGGTCGGCACCCATGTGTCCGCTCCCCTCCCTCGCTCCCCCACACGTGCAAGCATCGAGCCGGTCCCAGCACATCACATAACGCACTCAGTCCGTCACCGTTCGTCGCGAATTGACGTGACCGGAACATCGAAATCCGCTTGTGCGTGCGATCCGTGGCCCGTCAGGGCACTCCTTCAGACGAGTCGGACGGGCTTCTCGGGCCGTACGCCGAATTCCGCGAGCCAGTTCCGCAGGGGCTCCGGGTCTCCGTCCTCGACCAGGCACAGCACGAGCGGCGCCAGGTCGGAGCAGCGGGCACCGTCGACGAGCAGCACCGGGCCGTCCAGCCAGTCGAGGCCGGGAGCCGCCCCCGCCGAGTCCACGGCGGCGCAGCACACCATCGCGGTGACGTGGTCGGCCAGCAGGTCCCGCCCGGTGCGCGGCGGCTGGAGCGGGAACAGCGGTACGCAGTCCCCGCCCTGCTCCTTCGCGGTCCGGGGGCGCGCGGCCCCCGCGTCCCGCTCCTCGCGGGCCAGGTCCCCGCTGAGCCGCCCGGCCAGCGCCTCGCCGGCCGCACCGCTGCCCGAGGGATCGGTGAGGTGGCCGAGCACCCGCTCCAGGGTGGGCCCGGCGAAGCCGTCCCCGGCGGGTGCCGGGGAGGCGGGCGCCGCGGAGGCGGAGGCGCCGACGGCGGCCGTGCCCGGGAGCGCCGGGACGGCCAGGGCGTCCAGCGCGGCGTGCAGCCGGGCCGCCTCGGTGCGCCACTTCCGGTCCACGACCTCTTCCGGATACGCCGACCAGTCCACCGGGGACCAGTCCGGCCCGGCCTCGGCCGGACCACCGTGGAAGAGCCGGGCGGCCAGCAGGGAGGCCGCCTCGTCGACGACTCCGGGGCGCTCCAGCAGATCGCAGGCGGGGCGCTCGCCGAGCCGCGACGTGAACCCGTCGGCCAGCCGGTCCCGCCGGGACAGCTCGGTCAGCGCGGAGACCACCCCCGCGTCGAGGTGCGCGGGCCAGCGGCCCATCCGCCAGGCGGGCAGCGCGACCCGGGTCAGCAGCCGGTCCCAGCCCGCGTAGGCGAGGCCGACCTGCTCCTGGGCGACGATGCGCAGCCCGTAGTCCACACCCTGTGCGCGGTCCGAGGCGGCCGCGGCCACCCCGCGCTCCATCTCGGCGGCGTCCACCCGGCACAGCCGCAGCAGCAGCCGGGCGCCGGCGGCGATCCAACCGAGGCCGCGGCGGTTGCCCACGTCCACGGCGGCGTCCAGTCCGCGGACGAAACCGCGGGCGTCGGCTATGTCGGGGTGCGCGGAAGGTCCCGTGCCGGCGACGACCGGCGCGAGCACCGCCCGCAGTTCGGCGACCCGCATCCACCACAGGAACGGCGAGCCGATCACCAGCACCGGTGCGGCGCCCGGTTCCGTCTCCGGGCCCGTGGGTCCGCCGCCGGCGGACGTGCGCGTGCCGCCCTGGCGGTGCGCCGCGTGGGAGCGGTCCTCCAGCCAGCTGTCGCAGTCCGGGGTCAGGGCTATCGCGGAGGGCGCGGGGACGTCCATCCGGTCGGCCAGGTCCCGTACGAGCCGGTAGAGGTCGGGCGCGGAGCCCTCCGGGAGCGGCACGGTGGGCGTGACGGCGGGGCTCGCCCTCAGCACCACGGCGGCGAAGATCCCGCCGACGAGCAGCACCAGGGCGGCGACCACGCAGACGACGAGGGTCACCACGGGCCAGGGGTCACCGGCCAGCCGGCCCGTCATCCGGGCGCTCACCAGCACCACCGCGAGGGCGGCGGGCAGCAGCCCGAGGGCCAGGGCCGTACTGCGCACGCGCAGCACGGCCAGGGCTCGGGAACGCGCGGACGGCGCGCTCACTTCCACGATCGAACCGGTTCCGGACACGGCCGGACCTCACCCCCTCTGCCCTGCGGCGACGTTGCTCACTCCCCCACTGTGACACCCGCCACCGACATCGCAATGCCGGTGGGCCAAGTGCCGGAATGCTTGGCATCGCACCCTAGTTGGGGCTCGTCCGGGCGTCAGGCAGACCGGGTGAGATCACCCGATGGAATGGCTTTGGGTAAAGCTGGGTGCGTTCGAACGCGGCCGGATGCACTCGTACGCGAACACGCCCGCGGGCCCGGGCGCGGGGTGTGCGCTCCGGGCCCGCGGGTTCGCGCAGCCACTGGTCAGCAGGGGCTCAGCCGTTGCGAGCCGCCTTGGCGGCGATGTCCGTACGGTGCTGGGATCCGTCCAGCCGGATCCGCGCCACGGCCTTATACGCCTTCTCGCGGGCCTGTGCCAGGTCGGAACCGGTCGCCGTCACCGACAGGACGCGGCCGCCCGCGCTGACGACGGCGTCGCCCTCGCGGCGGGTGCCGGCGTGCAGCACGTACGCGTCGGGTCCGTCCTCGGCGGCCACCTCGGCGAGGCCCTCGATCGGGTCCCCGGTGCGGGGGGTGTCCGGGTAGTTGTGGGAGGCGATGACCACCGTCACGGCGGCGTCCTCGCTCCAGCGCAGCTCGGCCTGGGTGTCCAGGGTGCCGTTGGCCGCGTTCAGCAGCACGCCCGCGAGCGGGGTGCGCAGCCGGGCCAGGACCACCTGGGTCTCGGGGTCGCCGAAGCGGGCGTTGAACTCGATGACCCGTACGCCGCGGCTCGTGAGCGCGAGGCCCGCGTACAGCAGGCCGGAGAAGGGGGTGCCGCGGCGGCGGAGCTCGTCGACGGTCGGCTGGAGCACGCTCGCCATGACCTCGTCGACCAGCTTCGGGTCGGCCCAGGGCAGCGGGGAGTAGGCGCCCATGCCACCGGTGTTGGGGCCCTCGTCGCCGTCGAGCGCGCGCTTGAAGTCCTGCGCGGGCTGGAGCGGGAGCACGGTGACGCCGTCGGTGATGGCGAAGAGGGAGACCTCGGGGCCGTCGAGGTACTCCTCGATGACCACGCGGTCGCAGGCCAGCGCGTGGTCGCGGGCGGCGGCGAGGTCCTCGGTGACCACGACGCCCTTGCCGGCCGCGAGGCCGTCGTCCTTGACGACGTACGGGGCGCCGAAGGCGTCGAGGGCCGCGTCCACCTCTTCCGGGGTGGTGCACAGGTAGCTGCGCGCGGTCGGGACGCCGGCCGCGGCCATCACGTCCTTCGCGAAGGCCTTGGAGCCCTCCAGCTGCGCGGCCTCGCCGGACGGGCCGAAGACGGGGATGCCGGCCGCGCGGACGGCGTCGCCGACTCCGGCGACCAGCGGGGCCTCCGGGCCGACGACGACCAGGGTGGCGTCGAGCTCGGTGGCGAGGCGCGCCACGGCGTCGCCGTCGAGGGGGTCGACGTCCCGCAGCTCGGCCACTTCCGCGATCCCCGCGTTACCGGGGGCGCAGTACAGCGCGGAGACGTCGGGGTCGAGGGACAGAGAGCGGCACAGGGCATGTTCGCGGGCGCCGCCGCCGATGACGAGGACCTTCACGCCATGAAGCGTAGCCCGCGCTCCGGATTCCCTTTCGTGCGGCCACCCAATGGGATGCCCCTACTCGTTCGTGTATTCCTCCACAACGGTGGCTCCGAGCTCGCGCACGATGAGGTCGTGTCCGGTCAGCGCGCTCTCGACGAGGTCCGGGTCGTCGTCCTCCGCGAAGTCGTCCTCGGGGGCGACGGGCGGGGGCGCCTGCTGCGCGGGCGGCTGCGACGCGGGGGCGGACTGCTGGGGCGGCTGGTACTGCGGCTGCTGCGGGGCGGGGGCGTGCGCGGGGGCCTGCGCCTGCGCCGGGGCCTGGTACGGAGCCTGGGCCTGCGGGGCGGCGGGCGGCGGGCTGTAGGCGGGCGCGGGCGGAGCCGAGTACCCGGCCTGGGGGGCGGGCTGGCCGCCTCCGCCGCCCACCACGGCGTCGATCTTCCAGTTGACCTGGAACTGCTCGGCCAGGACCGACTTGAGCACGTCCTCGCTGCCGCTGCTCGCGAAGTTGTCGCGGGCTCCGGGGTTGGGGAAGCCGAGCTGGAGCGTGGTTCCGTCGAAGCCGGTGACCTGGGCGTTCTGGCTGAGCAGGATCCAGGTGAAGCGGCGGCGGTTCTTGACGGCCTCCAGGATGCCCGGCCACATCGCCTGGACCTGGCCGGCTCCGGCGGCCATCCCGGGGGACGGCGGGGCCGCGGGGGCCACGGCGGTGGGCGCCGGCGCGGCGGGGGCGGCCTGGGCAGCCGCGGGGATCCCCTGGCCGGGCGCGGCCGCACTCGGCCAGGCCCCTGCGGCCGGGGCACCCTGTCCGGCACCGGCACCGGCACCCGCACCGGCACCTGCTCCGGGCCAGGCGCCCGGGGCCGGGGCCGGGGTCGCGACCGGGGGCTGCGCCGCCGCGGGGACGCCCTGACCGGGCGCGGCCGCGGTCGGCCAGGCCCCTGCGGCGGGGGCGGCGGCGGGCGGCGCCGCCGGCTCGGGCGCTCGTACCGGCTCGGGAACCGCGACGGGCGGGGCGACGGGCGGCGGGACCTGCGCGGGAGCCTGTTGGGGCGCCTGGGCCTGTACGGCGGCACGCGCGGCGGCGACGCCCCCGCCCGGCCCGACGGGCGCCATGCCGTGCGCCTCGGGCGCGGGTACGTAGCCCATGGCGGGCGCCATGCCGGGCGGCGGCCCGGCGGCGAAGGCGGCGGCACCGCTGCGCTCCAGGCGGTCGAGCCGTGCCTGGAGGGACCGCTCGTCGTCGAAGGCGGCCGGCAGCAGCACGCGGGCGCAGATCAGCTCCAGCTGCAGCCGCGGCGAGGTCGTGCCGCGCATCTCGGTCAGGCCGGTGTTGACCAGATCGGCGGCGCGCGACAGCTCGGCGGCCCCGAAGACGGACGCCTGGGCCTGCATCCGCTCCACGACATCGGCGGGGGCGTCGATCAGCCCCTTCTCCCCGGCGTCGGGCACGGCGGCCAGGATCACGAGGTCGCGCAGCCGCTCCAGCAGGTCGGAGACGAAGCGCCGGGGGTCGTTCCCGCCCTCCACCACGCGGTCGACGACCTCGAAGGCGGCGGCACCGTCCCCCGAGGCGAACGCGTCGATGACGGAGTCGAGCAGCGCGCCCTCCGTGTAGCCGAGCAGGGAGGTGGCCATGGCATACGTCACACCCTCCTCACCCGCACCGGCCAGCAGCTGGTCCATGACGGACATCGAGTCACGCACGGATCCGGCGCCGGCGCGCACGACGAGCGGCAGCACGCCGTCCTCGACCTGGGCGCCCTCGCGCCCGCAGACCTCACCGAGGTAGTCCCGCAGCGTGCCGGGCGGCACGAGCCGGAAGGGGTAGTGGTGCGTCCTGGACCGGATGGTCCCGATGACCTTCTCGGGCTCGGTGGTGGCGAAGATGAACTTGAGGTGCTCCGGCGGCTCCTCGACCACCTTCAGCAGGGCGTTGAAGCCCGCCGAGGTGACCATGTGGGCCTCGTCGATGATGTAGATCTTGTACCGGCTGGACGCGGGCCCGAAGAAGGCCTTTTCCCGCAGGTCACGGGCATCGTCCACACCGCCGTGGGAGGCGGCGTCGATCTCGATGACGTCAATGGACCCCGGCCCGTTCCTGGCGAGGTCGCGGCAGGACTGGCACTCCCCGCACGGGTCCGGAGTGGGACCCTGCTCACAGTTCAGGCACCTGGCGAGGATGCGCGCGCTGGTCGTCTTTCCACAGCCGCGCGGCCCGCTGAACAGGTACGCGTGATTGACCCGGTTGTTCCGCAGGGCCTGCATCAGCGGGGCAGTGACATGCTCCTGCCCGATGACCTCGGCGAACGACTCGGGGCGATAGCGGCGGTACAGCGCAAGGGACGACACGTCTACGAGGTTATCCGGGCCCACCGACAACGGCGGCCCGCCGACGCCCCCGGACCCGCCCCGGAACGCAAAGCGCCCCCCACGCACCCGCCAGAGCCCACTTACCCTTGCTGCCTTCCGGCCCTGGGGGAGTTGGGTGAGATAGCGCCACGTGAGGGGCTGCGCCCACCCTAGCGGATGGAAGCCCCCGGAATCGAGCCGGACCCCGCCCCGACCCCGGTCCGCTCCTCCGCCCGACGATCACGTTCGCGAGCACCCCTCAACGTCTTGTATTGTTTGCGGCGGAGGATTCGCCTAGTGGCCTAGGGCGCACGCTTGGAAAGCGTGTTGGGGGCAACCCCTCACGAGTTCGAATCTCGTATCCTCCGCAGTCGCCTGACAAGGCGAAACGAAGACCCCGGACCGCTTCAGCGGCCGGGGTCTTCGGCGTTTCCTGGTCTCATGTGCGGTCTCACTTGTTCCCGACATTCATGACATGTAGGGCGTATGTCGAGAGCGTCGGCGATCGGCCTGTCGGTGGCTCGCCCGTCGGGTGAACCCGTCCGTACGGCACCTGCGGATCGATGGGATGCGCAATGCTTGGTCCCGGTGTGGGCCGGATCTGGCCTTCTTGTACGTTCTCCGCCGGGCGAGGTGCTGTCATGACGTCCCGATCCACGCTGACCGCCTGGCTTGCCGGTCTCGACGGCGCGCGGCTGGCACGCGTCATCGCGGCGCGGCAGGACGCTGTGGCCGCTCCGGAGCCCCGCTCGATGGAGGAGGTGGCGGAACGCCTTCAGCGGCGGGGGTCGGTGGCGCCCGCTGTGTCGCGGCTCCCGCTGCCGTGCCTGCAGGTAGCCGAAACGCTGGCCGCCTTGGGGGTGTCGTCGCGCGGCGCCCTGGCGAGGACGCTGGGAGCGACGGCGCCCGCTGCCGCCCGGGAACTCGACGTCGTATTGGAGACTCTGGCCGATCACGCGCTGGTCTGGCCGGACGGTGACGGGCATCTCCACATGGCCGCGCCCTTGCGGCATGCGTGGGACGCCCCCCTGGGGCTGGACGCTCCACTGGAGAAGCTGCTGGAGGGCGTGACCTCCGAGGAACTGCGCGGCATGCTCGTGGCACTGGGCATCAAGCCGGCCGGCACCAGGCAGCAGCGCGCGGCCGCTGTCTCGGAACACCACGGCGATCCGGAGCGTGTGACCTCCCTGATCGCGAAGGCGCCTTCTGCCGCCCGGGAGCTGCTTCAGCGACGAGCGGAGTCGGTTTCACCGCAGACGGAGTTCATCGTGTTCGGGGCTCCCGGGACCGATTCCCGGCCGGGCACACGATGGGCCCTGGACCGGGGCTTCCTTGTCCGCGATCACCACGGATACGGGAGGGATCGCATGCCCGCGGAGGTGGCGCTCGCGTTGCGCGGGCCCGACTGGCACGCCCCGTTCCAACCCGTACCGCCCGCCGTGGAGCTGGTGCCCGTCACCGCTGTGGAAGTGAACCGAGAGGCAGCAGCGGCAGCCACGGCCTTCGCGGCCCACGCCGCCTCGGTCCTGTCGGTCTGCTCGGCGGCTCCACCGGCCCGACTGAAGTCCGGTGGGGTCGGCGCGCGCGAACTGGGCCGAATCGGCAAGGCCGCACATGCCGTTGACGTCGTGGTGCGCATCGCCTTGGAGACCGCGTACTCGGTCGGGCTCCTGGCCACGGAAGGGCGCCTGGTCGCGCCCAGCAAGGAGTACGACGCCTGGGCGGCGCAGGAACCCGCGGCCCAGTTCGCCGTGCTCCTTCAGGCCTGGTGGAAGCTGCCGCTCACCCCGTCCCAGACCCGCGACGAGGACGACAAGGTGCTCCCCGCCCTGGCCGGAATGCCTCTCTGCGACGGCTGCCTGCAGGCGCGCGGTGGGCTCCTCGCCGCAGCGGCACAGCTCCCGGAAGGGCGGCGCGCGCGGGTCGCCACGGATCTGGGCCCGCTCGTGGCATGGCACCGCCCGCTCGCCCACCCGTCATTCCAGGATGAGACACCATTCGCCACTACGGTCCGCGAGGCCGAGCTGCTGGGCGTCGTCGCCCGAGGTTCCCTCTCCCCGATCGGCGCGGCTCTGCTGGCCGGTAACGCCGAGGAACTGACCGCCGAGTGCCGGCGACTGCTGCCCGACGCCACCGGAACAGCCCGGCTCGGCGGCGACCTCACGGCCGTCGTCAGCGGCACGCCCACGGCGAGCCTCGCCGGGCTCCTGGATGCGACCGCGGCACGTGAGAGCAGCGGGGCGGCCTCAGTATGGCGGTTCAGCGCCGACAGCATCCGCCGCGCCCTGGACGCCGGCCGCACTCCGGACGAGATCTCGGCCGATCTGGCCGCCATTGCGGCGGGGCCTCTGCCACAGCCGCTGTCCTACCTCATCGCCGATGCGGCACGCCGTCACGGCCGGGTACGCATCGCCCCCGCCACCTGCGTCATCCACGGCGACGAGCCGGCTCTCTTGGCCGAGCTCGCGGCCCACCGAGGACTCGCCCCACTCGGGCTGCGGCATCTCGCGCCGACGGTGCTCGTCAGCGCCGCCGCGCCCGACAAGGCCCTGGCCGCGCTCCGGAGCGCGGGCTACGCCCCCGTAGCCGAGGCCGCCGACGGAACAGTGCGCATCGAAAAGGTCCCGCCTCGGCTGACCAGTGCTGTTCCAACTCCACGGAAGGGCTCCGCGAAGACGGGCGCGGGTTCCACGGCGCACCGGGGGGTAGAGGTGTCGACGACTGTGGACGCACACACTGCGGCAGCCCGGCTGCTGACCGTCCCGCCAACCGCCCCCGAGCCCGATCCCTTCGGCACCGGAGTCGCCTTCGGAACGGGTACCGAGGAGATCGTCGCCGGGCACGCCACACAGCTGACCTACACCGACGTCCGCCAGCTCGCCCACGCCCTCGACGCAGGCACCGCCATCACGGTCGACTACGTCGCCGCCTCGGGCAGCCGCACTGTCCGTACCCTCAGCCGCCTCGAACTCGACCCGCCCTACCTCGAAGCGTGGTGCCACCTGCGAGACGCCGAACGAGTCTTCACGCTGTCCCGCATCCAGGGCGTCATGCCGACCTAGGTCAGGCAGCGCACGAGGTCAGCGCTGCAGCCCGAGGATGAGACGGACCGAATCCTCCACACGGTGCAGTTCACCCGGAGCAAGCAGCCCCAGCTTCCTCCGCAACCTGGACTTCGCAACCGTGTGAAGGTCAGCGCAGTTCACGTACGACTCGTCGTACTTCGTCAGTCCGGCATCAGGCCCGATCGGAACATGCGTGACCTGCGGACCGGACGTGCCGGTGATCAGCGCGACCGTCACCGAGGCGAGCGGCTCCGCGATCCGGTTGACGGTGAGGACGACGACGGGGTGCGGCCCGACCGGTTGTGGAAGTGCGCAGACCCATACTTCGCCACGCAGCGCCGTGCCGGGGCTCACCACTGCATCTCGTCCGCTGCCGCGAGCTCTTCATCGGTCGGCTCGACCACGCCCTCGGGCAGAGGCGCGCCCTGCTCCTGGTAGAAAGCGCGGATCTCTTCCACTGCCCCAACCTCGGCCGCTTCCCGCGCGAGCAGCCTCAGCCCTTCGCGAAGGGCATCCGAGGTCGAGTTGAGGTGCAGTGTCCGCATGACCTCCTGAAGGGCCTGCATCTCATCGCCACGGAGCCGGACCTGCGCCAACCGACTCGGCCCGAGCCCAGCCGCCGCCGCACTTCGCTTCACCGCCGTCGCAGCGGCTTTCTTGGCGGCCTTCCTCTTCTGAGCTGCTGTGGTCTCCACGCCTCCTCCAAACTGTCGTACAAATGTCATACACCGAGTGTGGAGGTGGGAGACCGACCCGGTCAAGCCCATCCCGCAGAGCGGCCCAGCCCGCCATGCAACGAAGAGCCGGACCGCTGATTGCGGTCCGGCTCTTCGGCATGCCCTGGTCTCAGGGGTGGACATGGCGGACGGCGATCTCAATGTTTCGGAGGACAACCTCACGAAGCTCGCGGACGACCTCGATCAGATGCAGGGGCATCTGGAGCGGCAGATCCGCGACATGGACCGGGTGGTCGACAGCATCGCGGCGGGCTGGCTGGGGCCCACGGCCACGGCGTACCGCGCCCTGCACCGGGGAGCCGCCGAGGACGCCGTGCGGATCCGGCAGGTGCTCTCCCTCCTCGGAGAGGCCACCAGGGCCTCCCGTGACGGCTTCACGGCCCAGGAGCTGGAGGTCTTGGCCGCATTCAAGCGCGTACAGAGCCGGGAGGACGTGTCCGTCTCCGCCGAGGCGTTGACCGTGCCGAACCAGCCGGCCGCGGCCCCGCACAGCCGTCTGCAGGACATCTGAGAGCAGCGAGGAACAGCAACGCCATGTCGGACGACGACCGGATAACTGTCGATTTCGCCACCCTGCAGCGCCTGTCGGAAGATCTGGAGGAGATCCTCAAGGCCCTCAACGAGAAGCTGGAACTGCTCTACGAGCGCGCCAAGAAGGCCGTTCTGAGCTGGGAAGGCGAGGCCCGGGAGGCCTTCATCGACGAGCTGGACAAGTGGGACCGCTCGGCCCAGGACCTCAAGGCCGCGCAGGCCTGGCTCCATGAGGTCGTGGTCAAGGGCCACCTCAACTACGCCGCGGCGAACAAGTCCGTGCTCCAGGGCTGGGGAGGCGGTGCCTGATGGCCGGACCCACCCGTCGCCGCCTGCGGGAGGCAGCAACATCGACGTCAAGCCGTCGCACCTGTGGACCGTGTCGGGCCGGGTCGCCGGGTCGCCGGGCAGCAGGACGGCATGATGCGCGGTGCGCACACGCTCCTGCAGGAACTGCAGAAGTACCCGGACGCCGGCGGGGCGGGCACGAACGCCCAGGCGTTCGCCGAGGCCTACAAGAAGATCGGCAACCGCTGGCTGGAGGTGTGGGCCAAGAGTGTGGTCAGCGTCGGCGGCGTCGCCGTCGGCTTCACGGAGACCGCCAACGCCTTCACCAAGGCCGATGCGGCGGCCCACCCCAAGCCCGGCCAGGCACCGGAGCAGCGCCCGCTGCCTACGGTCATCGACAAGGAGCCCAAGTTCGGCAGCGTCCCCGACATCAAGTGGGGCGACGACGACGGCGGTGACGACCTGATCCGCGGCGCGATGGAGGGCATACCGGAGATCGTCCGGGACATCCTGCAGCCCGTCGCGAAGCACGTCTTCCGGCTCGGCAAGGTGGCGGACGTCCACCCCTTCCCGGAGCAGCACTGCCTCAACTCGCACTGCCACAGCTGGATGAACGTCTCGACCGTCGTGACCGGCGCGGCGGACGGCCTGACGATGATCGTCGGCACGATCACCAACCACCAGAAGGCCGACTGGGAAGCGGCCATGCGGACGTTCTGCAGCGCCCTGTGGGGCGGGACGGCATGGGGTCAGTCCCGGCACGGCATCCAATGGGCGCACACCACAGGCCCGTACGGCGCACAGGCGGCCACGGGCAGCGAGCCGGTGATGACCGTGCTGAAGGACGTGGCGATCAAGATCAGCGACTGCCTGCGAGAGTACGCGGAGGCCGCCGTGGAGCTGAACCACGACGTCTTCGAAGAGCTCAAACGGGCCATGGTGCAGGCCGCGAAGGACATCCTCGACGACATCGAGAAGGCCAAGGGGAAGCCCAGCCTCAAGACCATCGCCGGCGCGGCGTTCCTCTGGCGCTCGGCTTTCCCACCGAGGAGCCGGCGCCCGCCCTCGCCGCCGTCAGGCGGGCACCGGCCGTCTGGTCCGCCGGGCCTCAGAAGAGGTCGGCGAAGAACTGGTAGCCGGTGGGGTCGCCGGGCATCTGCCAGTGGAAGCCCTGCAGGAAGAAGCAGGCCAGCAGGTTGGTCACGGCGAAGAAGGCGAGGACGCCAAGGGTGATGGCGGCCGTCCGGCGCAGGGCGGGCGAGGACTGCGCGGCGTCGAGGGGCTGGGCCGAGCGGGTCAGGACCAGGTTCACGGCGCCGGCCGGCACGGCGAGGCCGAAGGTGATGGCGGCCCAGGTGTAGAGGTGCAGGCCGAACAGGGCGCCGGCGTAGCCGGGGTCCGGGGGCACGATGTGCATCAGGACCTGCGCGCCGGAGACGGTGCCGCCGATCAGCGCCGAGACGATCGCGACGCCCCATCCGGAGGCGAACTCCGCGGTGGTCACCGGGCCCTTGCGCGAGCGGGCCACGATCATGGCGGGGCCCAGCGCGCTGAGCAGCATGAACATGCGCTGGAGCAGGCACATCGGGCAGGGGTACTCCCACAGCCCGAACTGGAAGACGTACGCGCCGCCGATGGTGGCGCACATGCCCAGGACATACGCGTGGGCGAACCAGAGGCCGAGGCGGTTGGAGAGCCGGGCCGCGGGGGCGAGAGCGGGTGCGGGGGCGGTGGTGCTGGTCATCGTGGGCTCCTCCTCAGAAGCTCAGGCCGAAGGCACGGTCGAGGTGGGGGAGGAACGCGAGCGTGGTGAGCGCCAGGGTCCCCGCCCACGGCAACAGCCGTGACCCGCGCGGGCGGTCGCGCACGACCGCCCACACGCATGCGGTGATCAAGAGGAAGAGGATGGTGTACATGGCGTCCCTACTTCATTGGGGGGATTGCCATTCCACCTTCGAACGAAAGCCCAACGAGCGGTAGGGACGCGCAATCCATAGGGCCATAAGGTGGCCCTATGGCCCGGCCGCGGCCGACTCCCGCATCATCAGCGGCGCCGCAGCGCTTCCTGCGAGGCGACGTACTTCAGCATCAGGCGGGCCAGGTCGAGGCGGTCGCGTTCCGACCAGTCCGCGGTGATGTAGTCGTAGGCCGCGCGCTGGTGGCGGCGGAAGCGGGCCATCAACTCCTCGCCCTCGGGGCTGAGGTGGAGGACCGTGCGGCGGCCGTCCTGCTGGGAGGCGGCGCGGATCAGATAGCCGGCGGAGATGCAGTCGGACACCATGCGACTGGCCACGGAGGGGTCGACGCCCAGGTGCTCGGCCACGCCGCCGACGGTGACCTCGCGGGCTTCACCGCCTTCGCCCCCCGCGCCCCCGACCTCCAGGACCACGTTCAGGACCAGGGTGCGGCTGAGGTCCTTCTGGGAGATCGGGTTCTCGACCTCCAGGAGCGAGGAGCGCCGCAGCTTGCCGAACGCCGGGCCGACGGCGTTCAGCAGCTCTTCCGCCGTTTCCGGCTCGTGCTTCGTCATGGCCGCAGCCTACCTATGTGACCCCATGAATACATGTGTTGACCTGAAAACGTGTGCATGCAAGCATGCATATGTACGCAGACAACGAAACGACCGGAGATTCCCATGACCGTCCTCATCACCGGCGCCCGCGGCAAGGTCGGCCGGGCCGTCATCGCCCGCCTCCACTCCGCCGGCCTCACCGTCCGCGCCGCCAGCGCCGACCCCACCGAGCTGACCGTCCCCGACGGCGTCGAGACCGTACGGCTCGTCCTCGACCGCCCTGGCCCCCCCGAGGAGTACGAAGCCGCGCTCCGCGGTGTCCGCCAGGTCTTCCTCTATCCGCAGCCCGCCGGCATCCGCGAGCTGGTCAAGGCCGCAGAGGCCGCCGGCGTCGAGCACGTCGTCCTGCTCTCCTCGTCCTCCGTCGCAGGCCCGAACGCCGAGAACGACCCGCTCGCGAGCCACAGCCTCAAGGTCGAGCGCGCCCTCGCCGACTCCGACTTGACCTGCACCTTCCTGCGTCCGGACGCCTTCGCCGGCAACGCCTTCGGCTGGGCCCGGTCCATCGCCCGGGGCGAGCCGGTCCAGCTCGCCCACCCCGACGCGCACATCGCGCCCATCCACCCCGAGGACATCGCCGACATCGCCGTCGAGGCACTGACCGGCGACTCCCTCACCGGCCGCACCGTCACCCTCACCGGCGCCCAGTCGCTCACCTTCCGCGAGCAGCTCGCCGTCCTCTCCGACGCCATCGGCCGCCCGATCCGCGTCGAGCACATCACCCGCGCCGAGGCCGCGCAGCAGATGGGCGCCCACATGCCCGCCCACATGGTCGGCTCGCTCCTCGACCTGTGGGAGGCCGCCGAACAGGGCCCCGCAGCCATCGCCGACACCACCGCCACCCTCCTGGGCCGCCCCGCGCGCACCTTCCGCCAGTGGGCCGAGGAGAACTCCGCCGCCTTCACCGGGCACTGACCCCCAAGGGATCCCCATCCACGCCTCGGGCGGCAGCGGTGCCGCCGCCGTCCACAGCCTCACCGTGGCGGCCGCCGCCACGCTCCCGTGCCGCGGTCTCGTCCGCCTGCTGCCCGCCACCACCCAGAACGGGAACCCGACGTGAAGCCCATCGGCTACTGGCTCAGCCGCACCGACAAGGCCCTCACCGCCCGCATGAACGCCGCCCTGGCCGACTTCGGCCTCACCCGGCTCGCCTGGCAGGTCCTGAACGTCGTCGCGGACGACCCGGAGGCCACCGACGCCTCCGTAATGGGCTTCCTCGCCGCCAACGCCACTCCCGACGCTCTGGCCGACGCCATCGGGACGGTCGTCGGAGACGGCTGGGCAGTTCGCTCCCGGCCGGGCCGCCTGGCCCTCACCGAGGACGGGCGCACCCGCCTGACGGAGGTCGCCGCACGCGTCGACGCCTTCCGTGCCCTGTCGGCGCACGGCATCTCCGACGAGGAGTACCGCACCGCCGTCGACGTCCTGGAGCGCATGGCGCTCAATCTGGAGGCACCCACCCCTCCCGCTCGGGCCATCGCTTCCGGAGAGAGCCCCGCGCGGCCGAGCCACTCGTCCGAGTGATCGGCTTCCGTCGGCCTCGATCCCGGCCCGGACATCTCGCTATAAAAGGGCCCGTCACGTTGATCAACTGATGGGCTCTCACCATGCTGAAGGCCGCTCTGCGGGTCCTCGCCGCCACCTCGCTCGCCTCCGCCGCCGCCCTCGCGTCACCCGCCGCCCTCGCGTCGCCCGCCACGGCCGCGCCCTCGCTCCCGGCGCCCGCCCCCGACACCGGCCCCTGCGGCCCGGTCGCCGAGTTCGACGCGTGGGACTGGTACGGCACGACCACCAACCCGTTCATCGCCCGCGCCGTCGAGGCCGCGGCGAAGTCCGAGAACTGGCACTGGCGCGTCGACGACAACACCCTGTGGCGGGGCGACACCCGGGAGAACGTCGAGGAGCTCTTCCGCACCGGATTCACCCCGCGCGGCGACCAGTTGACCCCGCTCGCCGAGTACATCGTCAAGGGCGGCGGCCAGACCAGCGCCCACCTCAGCACCAGCTGCGAGAAGTGGGTGGCCGAGAAGTTCGCGACCTACGGCAGCGCCAAGACGGGCTGGGTGTACGAGATCGAGGCGCCCGGCGGCATCGACGTGAACTCCACCGCCTGGGCCAACGACTACAGCTCCCCGTACCTGTGGAACAAGGAGATCGACTTCCCCGGCGGGGTCGAGGGCCGGTTCATCAAGCAGGCCTGCAAGATCCACCTGACCGGCACCGACCCGGTGACCAAGGTCAACACGTACGAAAACCTCGGATGCAAGGACAACCGGGGCTTCGCACCGTTCCGCGCCGAGGACCAGCCGGCGGTGCTCGGCCGCTGAAACAGGGCGTCGGGACCTCCCCGGGAGCCGCGTGCGCGAACGGCTCCCCGGGGGGGCGGCTCACCCGCAGCGCAGTGCCGCGTACAGGTCCAGCTTGTGGTCCAGCCGCGAGAGGTCACGGCCCGTCAGGGTCTCCACCCGCTCGATCCGGTAGTGCACCGTGTTCACGTGCAGGTGCATGGCCTCCGCCGTGCGCGCCCACGAGCAGTTGTTCGCCAGGAAGACCTCCAGGGTCTCCCGCAGCATCCCGTCGCCGAGCTCCCCCAGCGTCCGGCTCGCGAACAGCGACCGCACCTGCGGCGGTACCCCCGCGAGGAGTTCGCCGAGGGTGTCCAACTGCTCCGTCCCGCGCACCGGCACCGTCTCGTCCGCCGCGGTCAGGGCGAAGCGGGCCTGGATGAGCGACGCGCGTAGCGCCTCCGCCCCGGTGGCCGGCGCCCCCACGCCGAGGTGCAGTTCGGTCTCCGGCGGCGCGCAGGCCCGCAGCAGCGGCCACACCCCTCGCAGCCCGCCCACGACGTCCCTCCCCTCGCCCGGGTCCTCGTACAGCACGGCGACCGAGCGACCCACGGCGTACGGGATCCCGCCCAGGTGCTCCAGCGCCTCGGCCAGGGCGTCGCCCGAGGTGGACGCCAGCACGCGGTACGGACCGCCGGGCGGGAGGCCGGCCGCGGCGAGCGCCTCTTCCAACGCGGTCGGTTCCGGGGCCGGTTCGGCGGACAGCAGCCCGGTCAGTTCCTCGCCCACCGCCCGGCGCGCCTCGTCCCGGCGCCGTCGGCCGTCGCGGTGGCGGGCCAGCACCTCGGCGATCTCGTGCAGTACGCGCGGCGGCGCCGCGTCCGGGTCGGGTACGTGCAGCTGCCAGGCGTCGTACGGGCTGCTCTCCGCCTCGACCCGGAGCCAGAGCCCCGCCCGCGCGCCCGAGGCCACCGCCCGCCGTGCGGGGATCGCGGGCGCGGAGGGCGTACGGGCCACCGTGCGCCCGCTCGCGGTGAGCAGGTAGCCGCTCACCCGGCCCAGATACCCGCAGGCCCGCTCGAGGAGCTCCGCCGGGCCGGCGCCGCTCTCGACGAGGCGGCTGAGGTCGCCGCGCACGTTCTCGGGCAGCGCGAAGACCGGGTTGCGGGTCGGGCGGCGGCTGAGGTCGCCCCACTGGCGCAGGTACACCGCCTCGGTCACCGCCCGGAAGCTGGTCTGCGCGGGGACGGCCACGATGGGCACCCGGCGGGCCCGGCAGGCGGCGACGACCTCCTCGGGGACCCGCCCGTGGGTCTCCTCGCCCGCGAGCAGGGCGCTGGCTCCGGCGTCGGCGAGGGCCCCGACGAAACGATCCGCCTTCGCCGGCTCGCCGTCGGCCCACCACACCAGCCCGCTGAGGACGAGGTCCCCGGGCCCCAGGAAGCGGCCCGGGTCCTCCAGGTCGGTGGAGGTGACCCCGCTGACCTCGTGGCCGAGAAGGGTCTCCTCGCCCCAGAGCAGGGTGAGGCCGAGATCGTCGGACTGGAGCAGGTCGAGGACGCGCATGGCAGGGACTCCTTGCGGTGGACCGTGATCCACATTCGCCAGGTGAATACGGGGACTCTCATCGTAAATGCAAGGTGATCCAGCCAATCAGCCTCTTGGATGATTATCCATGGAGAACCCTCCCGGGCTCCTTCGATTCCGTGCCCGGGACCAGTCGTCCCACCCCCGATCGCGTTGCTTCACTGGCGAAAGACGCCCGGAATGGGGAACGCTCGGGGAAGGCTGGTGGCGCAAATGGATCTGAACACGGTGCTCGACGTACGCGACGCGCGCCGCCGCGAACCGTGGCGCCCCGGCGACGCCTGGCTCGGCGGCGGCACGTACCTCTTCTCCGAGCCGCAACCGCACCTCCGCCGGCTGATCGACCTCTCCCGGATGGGCTGGCCGCCCCTGACCTGGCAGCCCGACGGCTCCCTCGACATCGCCGCGACCTGCACCATCACCGAGCTCTCCCGCTTCGGCCGCAGCCTGTCCGCCCCCGCCGCCCCACTGATCGAGCAGTGCTGCCGGGCCTTCCTGGCCAGCTTCAAGATCTGGAACATGGCGACCGTCGGCGGCAACCTCTGCAACGGCCTGCCCGCCGGCCCGATCATCTCCCTCGCCGCCGGCCTCGACGGCACCGTCCTGCTCCAGGGACAGGACGGCGCCACCCGCCGCCTGGCCGTCACCGAGTTCATCCGCGGCGCCGGCATCAAGGACCTGTACGAAGGCGAACTGCTGCGCTCGGTCCGCATCCCGGCCCGCTCGCTGGAGTGCCGTACGGCCTTCCGCCAGGCCTCCCTCTACGGACTGGGCCGCTCCGCCGCGCTGATCATCGGCACGGCCGACCCCCGGGACGGCTCCTTCACCGCGACCGTCACGGCCGCCACGACCCGCCCCTTCCGCTTCTGGTTCCCCCTGTGGCCGACCGCCGCCGAGCTGCGGGCCGCGATCGACGACACCGTCCGCCCCGACGAGTGGTTCGACGACATCCACGGGGCGCCCGCCTGGCGGCGCCACATGACCCTGCACCTCGCGGAGCAGATCCGCGTCGAACTCACCCGACCCACCCGGCACACCCGGCACACCCTGGAGGAGGCTTCCCGATGAGCTACGAGATCGAGATCAACAAGCAGCGCTTCCAGGACGAGCCGCGCGCCGGCCAGTGCCTGCGCACCTACGTCCGCGAGCGCGGCTGGTTCGGCGTGAAGAAGGGCTGCGACCAGGGCGACTGCGGCGCCTGCACCGTCCACGTCGACGGACAGCCCGTGCACTCCTGCCTCTACCCGGCCGTCCGCGCCGAGGGCCGCTCGGTCACCACCCTGGAGGGCCTGGCCCACCCCGACGGCGAACTCCACCCGGTGCAGCGCAGGTTCCTGGAGGCGCAGGGCTTCCAGTGCGGCTTCTGCACCAACGGGTTCGTGATGACCACCGCCGCCCTGGAGGCCGAGAAGGGCACCCCCCACTGCGACGGCAAGCTCGACGACCTGGCGCGCGCCTTCAAGGGCAACATCTGCCGCTGCACCGGCTACCGCGCCATCGAGGACGCCGTACGCGGCGTGAAGCACGTCGAGGAGCCCGAGGCGGGCTGCGCCGTCGGCCGCAACCTCGGTGCGCCCGCCGCCCCCCAGGTGGTCACCGGCACCGCCCGCTACACCTTCGACATCGAGGTGCCCGGGCTGCTGCACATGAAGCTGCTGCGCTCCCCGCACCCGCACGCCCGGATCACCGCGATCGACACCTCCGAGGCCCTGGCCGTCCCCGGGGTGCGGGCCGTCTTCACCCACGAGGACGTCCCCGACGTCCTCTACTCCAGCGCCCGCCACGAGCACCCCCACGAGGACCCGGACGACACCCGGCTGCTGGACGACGTCGTCCGCTTCATCGGGCAGCGGGTGGCCGCCGTCGTCGCCGACAGCGAGGGTGCCGCGGAGGAGGGCTGCCGCCGCGTCCGGGTCACGTACGAGGAACTCCCCCACGTCATCGACCCGGAAGAGGCCATGGCCCCCGGCGCCCCCGTCATCCACGCGGGCAAGGGACCCGAGGCGCGCATCGCCCGCGTCCAGAGCAACGTGGCCGGCGAGGTGCACGGCGAGATCGGCGACGTGGAGCAGGGCTTCGCCGAGGCCGCCGTCGTCTACGAGGAGACCTTCCGGACCCAGCGCGTGCAGCACGCCAGCCTCGAAACGCACGGCTGCGTCGCGTACTTCGAGCCGAAGGAGGACGGGACCGGCGAGCGGATCACCGTACGCTCCTCCACCCAGACCCCGTTCCTGACCCGGCGGGCCCTGTGCGCGCTCCACGGGCTCGGCGAGGACGAGGTCCGGGTCGTCGCGGGCCGGGTCGGCGGCGGCTTCGGCGGCAAGCAGGAGATGTTCACCGAGGACATCGTGGTCCTGGCCGCGCTGAAGCTGCGCCGACCGGTGAAACTGGAGTTCACCCGCGCCGAGCAGTTCCACGGCGCCAGTACCCGGCACCCGTTCACCGTCCGGATCAAGCTGGGCGCCCGCGCCGACGGCAAGCTCACCGCCATCTCCATGCGGATCGTGTCCAACACCGGTGCGTACGGAAACCACGGCCCGGGCGTGATGTACCACAGCGCCGGCGAGTCCTTCGTCATCTACAACGCGCCGCACAAGAAGGTCGAGGCGTACTCCGTCTACACCAACGTCGTCCCGTCGGGCGCCTTCCGCGGCTACGGGCTCGGCCAGACCACCTTCGCCCTGGAGTCGGCGATGGACGAGGTCGCGCGGCGCCTCGGCATGGACCCGCTGGAGTTCCGCGAGAAGAACATCATCGGGCCGCTCGACCACATGCACACCCCGATCGGCCACGACGACGACCTGTTCATCGCCGGCTACGGCCTGGCCGAGTGCCTCGCCGTGGTGCGCCAGGCCATCGCCGAGGACGCCGGCCACGAGGACGTGCCCCCGGGCTGGGTGACCGGCCAGGGCACCGCCGTGTCGATGATCGCCACGAGCCCGCCGCGCGGCCATTACGCCGACGCCACCATCACCCTGCTCCAGGACGGTACGTACGACATCGCCGTCGGCACCGCCGAGTTCGGCAACGGCACCACCACCGTCCACAAGCAGCTCGCCGGGGACATGCTGAACACCACGGCCGACCGGCTGACCGTCCGCCAGGCCGACACCGACGTGGTCCGGCACGACACCGGCGCCTTCGGATCGGCCGGCACCGTGGTGGCCGGCAAGGCGGTGATGCTCGCCGCGACCTCGCTGGCCGAGCGCATGAAGACCTTCGCCTCCGCGCACACGGGCGTCGCCCGGCACCTGTGCGTGCTCGGCCCCGAGTCCTTCGACTGCGCGGGCCGGACCGTCACCCTCAAGGAGCTGTACGAGGCCGCCCACACCAAGGGGAAGGCGAGCGAGATCACCGCCGAGGGGCACTTCGGCGGCACTCCGCGCTCGGTGGCCTTCAACGCCCAGTGGTTCCGGCTGGCCGTGGACCCCGACACCGGCGAGATGAAGATCCTGCGCAGCGTGCACGCGGCGGACGCCGGCAAGGTCATGAACCCGATGCAGTGCCTGGGCCAGGTGGAGGGCGGCGTCGCACAGGCCCTGGGCGCCACCCTCTTCGAGACCGTACGGGTCGACGAGCGCGGGGAGGTCACGACGGCCGCCTTCCGCCGATACCGGCTCCCGCAGTACGCGGACGTCCCGCGCACCGAGGTCCACTTCACGGAGACCTCGGACTCGATCGGGCCGCTGGGCGCGAAGTCGATGAGCGAGAGCCCGTTCAACCCGGTGGGGCCCGCGTTCGCCAATGCGCTGCGTGACGCGACGGGGGTCCGGTTCACGGAGATGCCGGTGCTGCGCGACGTGGTGTGGCAGAGGATGGAGGACGCGAAAATGCAAGGTGAGAATGCCTGAAACACGCTCAGCTGCCACTTGCATCAACCCATCAACCTGGCATATGAGGTTCCGAGGGTGGGCGTGCCGGGCATGAGGTACCCATGGCCAAACTCATCCTGCACGGCGATCTGGACCACCCGGCGACCCTCAGCGTCGCCGACCTGCGTGAATGGCGGCAGCACCGCGCGGCGGTCACGTTCGACTGCGCGACGAACGGGCCACAGCACCACGTGTTCGAGGGCGCGCTGCTGCACGACGTGATCCTGGACGCGGGCCCGGCCTTCGACGCGCGGCGGCGCAAGGACCGGAGCCGCTTCATGCTGGCGATCAGCGGCGGGGACGGCCACCACAGCGTGCTGTCCTGGGCCGAACTGGACGCCGACTTCGCCGACGGCCCGGTCCTGCTGGCCACCCGGCTCGACGGGGAGGACCTCGACGGACCGGGCTGCCAGCTGGTGGTCCCGACGGACCGGTGCGGGGCGCGCTACGTCAGCGCGGTCACCCACGTCTGGTTCGGCGCGCTCTCCCCGCCGAACCTGGGCACGTAGGGCGTCAGGCGGTCGCGAGCGAGATCTCGGTCGACTTGATCAGCACGGTGACGGACGACCCGGCGGCCAGCCCGAGCGCCTCGACGGCGTCGGCGGTGATGGCCGCGGTCAGGGAGCCGCCGTTCACGTCGACCTTCACGGACGCCATGGCGGGCCCGGCGGACACGTCGGTGACCGTCCCGGCGATCTGGTTGCGAATGGAGATCCCGTCGACCGGCCCGGTGGCGAGGGCGACTTCGGTGGCCTTGACGAGCGCCTTGACGGCGTCCCCCTCGGAGAGGCCGAGGTCCTTGACGGCGTCGACGGTGATGGCGGCGGTGACGTCCTGACCGCCGTCCAGCCGGACCTTGACCGTCGCCATGGCCTCACCTGCGGTGACGGCGGTGACGGTGCCGGCGATCTGGTTGCGGATGCTCAGGCTCATGCTGGTTCGACCTCTTACGTAGCGACTTCGCGCGGGTCGGCTGGGAACCGCACGAGTTCGACCGTATGCCCCTTCGCACCGACACGCATTCACCCCCTCGCATCCGCCAACCGCAACCACCCGGTCGGCTGGTGGCTGCCGTTGCACCCGCCCGGACCCCCGCCCCCGGCCACGAAAACCCGTACGTCCCGAACTGATCAGCGACTAGTCTCCCCGGCGTGAAACAGACCTGGGCACTCGTCGCGGTATGGGCCGCCGTTCTCGCGGGCACGGGCTGGCTTGCCTGGAAGGCCGTCGGCGTCCTGACCGACGACGACGGCCCAGGCGCCCGGGAGCCCGCATCCTGCGCCGAGGCCATGCACTTCGCGGACCGGCCCGGGCTCCCGAGCGGCGCGCACGACGCGACGTGCGCGGCGATGCGCTCGCGCGACATCTCCTACGACGTCGAATTCCGCATCGACCGGGCGGACTTCGACACGTGGCTGACCGCCACCTATCCCGGTACCGCCCTCGGCCCGGACTCCTGCCGCCCCGGCACCGTCGACGCCTGCGCCCACGTCGAGTTGAAGCCGCCCGCCATCGGCGGCGCGATGGCCGTCGACATCACCGTGCGGTACGAGGCCGACGGGAAGACCGCCCTCGTGCACTTCCAGCCCTTCGACGTCTGACAGGAGCCCTCTCGTGACCCCGCCCCGCCTGGCCCCGCTGCTCGCCCAGTTCGACTTCGCGCGCACCCGCCTCGCCGACCGCATGTCGGGGCCCGCCATGGACAGCGGCGACGGCACGGACATCAAGGTCGGCCCCATGACGGACGAGGAATACCTCTGGGAGCCGGTCCCGGACTGCTGGTCCATACGACGGCACGCGGACGGCCCCGGCTCCCGCGCCACGTTCCTGGCCGGCGCCGGCGACTGGGGGCGCGACGCGGCGGCGTACCCGCACCCGTGGCCGCCGCCGTTCACCACGATCGCGTGGCGCCTGAGCCACCTCACCGAGATGCTGACCCTCCGCGCCGACCACACGGCGGGCACCCACACCCTGACCCGGGACGACTACCGGGCGAAGGGCACCGCCGCGGGGGCGGTGACCGCCTTCGCCACCGCCGCCACGGCCTGGCGCCGAGCCCTGCTGAGTGTCGACGAGGCCGCGCTGGACACCGTCGGGTACTGCACGTACCCGCACGGCGGCGACGCGGAGGAGCCCTTCATCGAGATCGCGTGGTGGGTCAACCAGGAACTCCTGCACCACGGAGCGGAGATCGCCCTGCTCCGGGACCTGTACCGGTCCTGCGGATGACCTGATCGGTCAGTGGAACTGGCCCGGCTGGTAGTCGCCCGCGGGCATCTGGAGCATGACGTTCAGTCGGTTGAAGGTGTTCATCATGGCGATCAGGATCATCAGAGCGGCCAGCTGGTCCTCGTCGTAGTGCTTGGCCGCGTTCTCCCACACCTCGTCCGGCACGCCGCCGGCGCCGTCCGCGATGCGGGTGCCCTCCTCGGTCAGCTCCAGCGCCGCCCGCTCGGCCTCGGTGAAGACCGTCGCCTCGCGCCAGGCCGCGACCAGGTGGAGGCGTACCGCGCTCTCACCGGCGGCGGTCGCGTCCTTGGTGTGCATGTCGATGCAGAAACCACACCCGTTGATCTGGCTCGCGCGCAGCGCCACCAGCTCCTGCGTGGCGGCCGGCAGCGCGGAGCCCTTGATCGCCGTGCCGGCCGCCATGAAATGCTTCATGACCTTGCCCGCGGTCTCGTTGCCGAAGATGTCCAGTCGGGGACCCATGGTCTTCTCCTCTGCCGTTCTCGGTGGCTACGACCCTTGAGACACCGCTGCTCGGGAGGCTGTGACAGGTCGTGAATGTGACCTGGGTCTCAGGGGCGGGGGAGCGGGTCCACCGGTTCGTGGGCCGACGCGATGCGGGGATCCACGATTTTTCTCTTGCTCCGCAATAACGAGAGAAAGAACCCCGCCAGACCCCTCCAGCCTCCCGGAATCGGCCGCTCACTCACACGAGTGACATATGCCAACTCAGCTGGATTTGGCGGCGGTTGGCTGGCATATGCTCTGCCCGACCACCCCAGACATGAGACGGCCCCCGCCGGGACGGCAATCCCGGACGAGGGCCTGACCAACGAGGAAGTAACAGGCTTCCCATGGCTTCCAAGCACTTTAACGCGCGCCCGGTCTTCCCGTCCGGAGTACGCCACGCACACGTCAAGCACACCTCGCACTTCACCGTCGTCGGCAACCACCTCGCCCAGCACCGCGAGTTGTCGCTCACCGCGATCGGGCTCGCCGTCTACATCCAGTCGGTGCCCGGTGGGACGCGCATCGGCATCAAGGACCTGGCCGGGCGGTTCACCGAAGGGGAGATCCGGATCGCCGCCGCCCTGCGGGAGTTGGAGCACACGGGCTATCTCAGCCGAACGCGGGAACATCTGCCCGGTGGGCGAATCATCACCCGTACGGTGTCCCACAACCGCCCGGGAGCCGTCCCCGAGGTGCGACGCCCCGAGCCGACGCCCCCGCCGCCGCCGCCCAAGCCGCGTTCCCGTCCTCACGCGGAGCCCGTGCCCGTGCCCGTGCCCGCACCCGTGGCACCCGAGGCGAACCTCCGGCCCGATCCGCAGCCGCAGCCGCAGCCGGCACGCGAACCGGAGCCCGCGCCCGAGCCCCGGCCCGAAGCCCCTGCCGCGACCCCCGCACCGCCCGTTCCGACACCCAGCGACGTCTCCCCCGCCCGGCACCGGGCCGCGAGCGAGCTGCTCGCGCGGCTGCGGCGCGTCGACCACCGGCTGCTGCTCGGTGAGCGGGACATCCGCCGGCTCGCTCCCGGCGTCGAGAGCTGGCTGGAGCGCGGAGCGTCCGCGGACGCGGTGGTGTGCGCGCTGACGGCCAACCTCCCCGCCCAGCCCCGCAATCCGGCCGGGCTGATCGCGCACCGCCTCTCGGCCCAACTGCCGCCGCTGCTCGGGCCGGTGCACCGCGCGCACGACCACGTACCGCCGGACCCGTTCCAAACCTGCCCCACCTGCGACCGCGCCTTCCGCAGCCCGGCACCCGGCAGGTGTGGTGACTGCACGGAGATCTACACCGCTTACGTCGCTTGACCGCGTTACGCGGATAGCCTGCCCGTCATGATCGACTCATACGCGAAGCTCGACGACACCGGAGTCGCGATAGCCGCGGCGCAGGCCGGTGCGGACGTGGTCCGGGGGATGTACGGCCGGCGGCTCGACCGCATCGACAAGGGTGCCGGGGACTTCGCCACCGCCGCCGACATCGAGGCCGAGGAGGCGATCCTCGGTGTCATCCGGGCCGCGCGACCGGACGACGCGGTGCTCGGCGAGGAGGGCGGGCGGCGTGGAGGCGAGGGGGCCGGGCGGCAGTGGCTGGTGGATCCCCTGTGCGGCACGCTGAACTACGCCGTCGGCACCATGCTGGTGGCCGTCAACGTGGCCCTGCGCGACGGTGCCGCCGCCGTGGCCGACCCGTTCGGTGGCGAGGTGTTCGCGACCGACGGCAAGATCGCCTGGTTGCGCCGGGAGGGGGCCGCGGACGCGCAGTTGGAGCCGTCCTCCGCCACCCGGCTGGTGGACGTGAACCTCGACCCGCCGTTCCCCGGCGCTCCCGGCTTCCGGGCCGTGGACCTGCTGGCCCACCCCGTGTTCGTCGAGCGTTTCCGGCCGCGCGTCGTGTCCACGACGCTGGCGCTGGCGTGGGTCGCCGCGGGCAAGCGTGCCGCGTACGTCACCGACGGCGGGGACCTCTCCGGGAGCGTCCACTTCGCCGCGGGCATCGCCCTGTGCCGGGCCGCGGGCTGCGTGGTCACCGGGATCGACGGCGCCCCGCTCGGGGAGTCGGGCCGTGGACTCGTGGTGGCCGCGGACGCCGAGACCCACGGGCTGCTGATGTCGCTGATCCGTGGCTGACGGTGAAGGTTCGTTTCTGCGGTGAACCGGCTCCGGCATACGGGTGAAGGCGGGATCAGAAACCTGTTCGGCGGCGCCCCCGGCCGATATTCCTCCACCCGTGATCAAGAACATCGCCGCCGCCGCGGTACTCGCCTTCAGCTCGGCCCTCATCACCTGCGCCCCCGCGCAGGCCGCAGCCCCGCAGAGCGGCAGCGCCTACCCGTGGCCCCCGTACGGGCACGTGCTCCTCGCGCCCGCCCCGCTCCGGCCCGCGGTGGTGCCGGTCCGGCCCACGGACCGCGGGTGGTTCGCCTACGCCCCCCTCGTCGCGGACGACTCCCGCGGCTGAGGCCGACACCCCCACACCCCCGTGCCCCTGGCGTGAATCCCCGGCAGGGGCACGGGCATGCGTACGGGAGCCGGGGCTTCCCATTCGGGTCACTCGAACTTCGGCATCTCACCGACCGTGGTCGCCGGGTCGATCACCGCGAAGGCCGCGCCCTGCGGGTCGGTCACCGCGGCGAACCGGCCGAACGGGCTGTCCATCGGGCCGAAGTGCAGCTTTCCGCCGAGCGCCTGGGTCTTCGCGACCGCTTCGTCGCAGTTCGGGACGGCGAAGTAGATCTGGATGTAGGACGGGATCTCGGGCGGGAACTCCTCGCCCATGGGCATCCGGCCCATGACCGGGTTCTCGGGGCCGCCGACGCTGAAGATCTTGTAGTCCATCCCGGACTCGCCCGGATCCATCTGCTGCACGCCGTACGGGAAGACCTTGGGCAGGAACGCGTCCGGCTTGGCCGCGTCCCGCGTGAAGACCTCGGCCCAGGCGAACGACCCGTTCTCGCCCATCTTCTCGAAGCCCTTGTGGTCGCCCGGCTGCCAGACGCCGAAGACCGCCCCGCTCGGTTCCTTCGCGATCAGCATCGTGCCGAACGTGCCGACCTGCATCGGGCCCATCAGCACCTCGCCGCCGGCCGACGTGACCTTCGCGGAGGTGGCCGCCGCATCGGGCGAGGCGAAGTACAGACACCACTGCGAGGGCGCTTCGACCCCCGGCATCGGCGGGACGACGGCGGCCACGGCCTTTCCGTCGGAATACGCCTGCGTGTAATTGCCGTACTCGCTGGCGGCATCCCCGAAGGTCCAGCCCAGCACATCGCCGTAGAAGGACTTGGCGCCCTCCACATCGGCGAACATCGCGTCCACCCAGCACGGCGCGCCTTCGGTGAACTCAACCATGATCGATCGACTCCTTGGCTTGCTCTTCGACTGTTCGACTGCACGAACCACGCTAGGGGCGGGGTCTGACAACCGCGCGGGAAGCGCGTCCGCGGGGGACCCTGGAGCCATGGACAACGAGATCACCATCCGGCTGGCGCAGCAGCCCGAGGCCGACGCGCTGCTCTCCCGGAGCCCGCTCGCCGCGTTGGTCGGGATGCTGCTGGACCAGCAGGTGCCGATGGAGTGGGCGTTCTCCGGGCCGTGGACGATCGCCCAGCGGCTGGGCTCCGACGATCTGGACGCGCACGAGATCGCCGCCTACGACCCCGAGGCATTCGCCGCGCTGCTCTCGGAAAAGCCGGCCGTGCACCGCTATCCGGGCTCGATGGCGAAGCGCGTCCAACAACTGTGCGCGTACCTCGTCGAGCACTACGAGGGGGACGCGGCGGCCGTCTGGGCCGACGCGGGTACGGGCGCGGAGCTGTTGAAGCGGCTGAAGGCGCTGCCGGGCTTCGGGGAGCAGAAGGCGCAGATCTTCCTGGCGCTGCTGGGCAAGCGGCTGGGGGTGCGGCCGAAGGGCTGGCGGGAGGCGGCGGGCGGCTACGGGCAGGCGAACGTCTACCGGTCGGCGGCGGACATCACGGGTCCGGAGTCGCTGGCCAAGGTGCGGGCGCACAAGCAGGAGATGAAGGCCGCGGCGAGGGCCGCCCGGGGCGGCGAGTGAACCCGGTCCGGTGACGCGGCGCTTCGGGTGCCGCCCGGCCGCCCGGGGCTCCGCCCCGGACCCCGCGCATCGAACGCCGGCGGGGCCGAGACGGCTGCTCCCTCCGGCGGGGCTGGACGTGGCCGGCGAATCACGGGAATTGACCGGCCTGACAGGCCCTTGATTGACCCCAGTGGCCGGTCTATCCGGACCGTAGATTGGGGGACATGACAGAGATCGCCGCCACCCGCGCCGCCACCGCCGAAGCCATCCAGGACGCCCCCGGCAGCCTCATCACGCTGCTCACGGACACGGCCGAACTCACCTGCAACACGGCCACGTTCGACGAGGGCGCCGCCGGGGCCCCGGTGCACTTCCACACCAAGGCCACCGAGTTCTTCCACGTCACCGAGGGCCGGCTCGACGTACTCGTGGGCGACGAGATCCAGACCCTCGGGGCCGGCGACTTCATCGCGATCCCACCGGGCGTGAAGCACGCCTTCGCCCCGGCCGCCGGACACACCGCGAGCGTCTTCGTCGGCTTCACCCCCGGCATGGGCCGCTTCGACTACTACCGGCTCCTGGGCCGGGTCAACGCGGGCGAGGCCACCGTGCAGGACATCAAGGACAGCTCGACGGCCTACGACAACCACTACGCGGAGAGCGCCGCCTGGAGCGGCCGTCGCCGCAGCGCGGAGCCGTAGACCACGTCGGCGTCGAGGCGCCGCAGCTCCTCCGAGATCAGTTCGGCGTTGCCGCGGATCTTCAGGGCCACCTTGCGGTCGACGCTCCCCGGCAGCACCAGCGTGGCCAGCGCACCCGCGGGGCGGTCCACGCGGATCTCCCCGCCGGTGGTGCGCATGGTCACCCGGGTGATCACCGGGCCGGGGCTCTCCACCCGCTCCACGGGCACCCCGAGCCGGTCCTCCAGCCAGCGGGCCAGCAGCTCGGCGCTCACGTTGTCGGCCTCGCTCTCCACCGTCGCCCCCGTCACCGGCAGCGGCTTCTGGTCGAGCGCGGCGGCCAGCAGCGCCCGCCACTGGGTCAGCCTCGTCCAGGCCAGGTCGGTGTCGCCCGGGTGGTAGCCCGCGGCCCGCTCGTCGAGCACGGCCACCGGGTCCGCGGCGGCCGCCGCATCGGTGATCCGGCGCTGTGCGAGCGCGCCCAGAGGGTCCCCGGCCAGGTCGGCGGGGGCGTCGGCCGGCCACCACGCCACCACGGGAGCGTCCGGCACCAGCAGCGGCAGCACGACCGAGGCGGTGTGCTCGGTCAGCGCCCCGTGCAGGCGCAGCATCACGATCTCCCCGGTGCCGGCGTCGGTGCCGACCCGCAGCTCGGCGTCCATCCGGGTCGCCCGGAGCGTGAGCGGGCCGCGCGAGACCCGCTTGATCACCGCGATGATGCGGCACGGGTGCTCCCGCGAGGCCTCCGAGGCCGCGCGCACGGCGTCGTACGCGTTCTCCTCGTCGGTGACGACGACGAGGGTCAGCACCAGCCCCATGGTGGGACTGCCTATGGCCCGGCGGGCGTCGAGCAGGGCCCGGTTGACCTTGCTGGAGGTGGTGTCGGTGAGTTCGGTCCGCATGCGTCGAGTCTGTCAGCGAGCGGCCGCACAGCGGCAATCGGTTCGCTCGACTCCGCCTCGAACCGACGGCCCGCGCCGCGCCCCGATCACCGCCGCCGCCTGGCCGTACCGAAGATCGAGCGGGAGATCTCGCGGCCGAGTTGGGTCCCGACCGACCGGGCCAGCGAGCGGAACAGGCCGCTCCCCACGACCTGTTCGGCCAGTGACGGTTCCGGCTTGGGAGCGCCCCGCGCACCCCGGGCCGCTTCCTTCTCGGCCGCCTTCGCCTGCTTCTCCGCCTCCGCGGCGGCCGCTGCCGCCTCCGCCTCGGCCTCGGCGGCGGCCTGTTCGGCGCTGATCTTCTCGTACGCCGATTCGCGGTCGACCGGCTCCGCGTAACGCGACCACAGCGGCGAGGACTTCACGGCCTGCTCCAGTGCGGCCGCGTCGATCGGCCCCATCAGGGACCGCGGGGCGCGCAGTCGGGTCGCGGCCACCGGGGTGGGGGCGCCGTTCTCGCTGAGCACGGTGACGACGGCCTCTCCGGTGCCCAGCCCCGTGAGCAGTTCCTCAAGGTCGTACGGGGAGTTGGGGAAGGTCTTCACCGTCGCCTTCAGCGCCTTCGCGTCGTCGGGGGTGAAGGCGCGCAGCGCGTGCTGCACCCGGTTGCCGAGCTGGGCGAGCACGTCGGCCGGTACGTCCTTGGGGGTCTGGGTCACGAAGAACACGCCGACGCCCTTGGAGCGGATGAGGCGGACGGTCTGGGTGATGGATTCGAGGAAGGCCTTCGAGGCGCCGTTGAAGAGCAGGTGCGCCTCGTCGAAGAAGAAGACGAGCTTGGGCTTCTCCAGGTCGCCGACCTCCGGCAGGTCGGTGTAGAGGTCGGCCAGCAGCCACATCAGGAAGGTGGAGAAGAGCTGCGGTTTGTCCTGGACGGCCGGGAGTTCCAACAGGGAGACCGTGCCGCGGCCGTCGGCGGCGGTGCGCAGGAGCTCGCTCGTGTCGAACTCGGGCTCGCCGAAGAACTCCGAGGCGCCCTGCTGCTCGAAGGCGGTCAGGGCCCGCAGGATCACCCCGGCGGTCACGGTGGACAGTCCGCCGATCCCCTTGAGCTCGGGTTTTCCCTTGTCGGAGACGAGGAAGGCGACGACGGCGCGCAGGTCCTTGAGGTCGATGAGCTCCAGGCCCTTGGAGTCGGCGTAGTGGAAGATCAGGCCGAGTGACTGCTCCTGCGTCTGATTGAGCCGGAGCACCTTCGACAGCAGGACCGGGCCGAAGCCGGTGACGGTGGAGCGGATCGGGATGCCGGGCCCGATGCCGCCGAGGGAGTAGAACTCGCTCGGGCATCCGGTGGGCTCCCAGTTCTGGCCCACCTCCCGGGCCCGCCCGGCGACCTTCTCGCCCGCCGTGCCCGGCGCGGAGATCCCCGAGACGTCTCCCTTGATGTCCGCGAGGAAGACGGGTACGCCTTGGGCGGACAACTGCTCGGCGATCAGTTGGAGCGTCTTGGTCTTGCCGGTGCCGGTGGCGCCCGCGATCAGACCGTGCCGGCCCAGCATCGACAGGGGGATGCGGATCTGCCGTTCGGGCAGGCAGGACCCGTCCCAGAGCAGGGCTCCCAGGTCGAGCGCCGGCCCGGTGAAGGCGTATCCGGCGGCGATCTCCGCGGCCGGTCCGGTCTGCTCGGCATGGTCCGTCGAGACGGCGGCGTCGGTGCTCTCGCTCATGCATCACTCCCGAAATAGCCCTGCCTGACACTTTTGCACCAACGTCGCGAGGCTGCGCCCGCAGGCGCGGGCCCGGTAGGCTTTCCGTGTGATCTTCAAGCGCATCGGAAGCGGACGGCCGTACCCCGACCACGGCAGGGAAACCACCCGGCAGTGGGCGGACGTCGCGCCGCGCCCGGTCCGGCTCGACCAGTTGGTGACGACCAAGGGGCAGCTGGACCTGGAAACGCTGCTCGCCGAGGACTCCACCTTCTACGGCGACCTCTTCGCCCACGTCGTGAAGTGGCGGGGCGACCTCTACCTGGAGGACGGGCTGCACCGCGCCGTGCGCGCGGCCCTCCAGCAGCGCCAGGTGCTGCACGCGCGCGTCCTCGAAATGGACTGACCGCTTCGCGGCGGATTGCGCCTTTCGGGTCTCGATTGACCTATCAGCAGATCATTGAGTGGGCATCGCCCCCGGGCGGCACTACGCTGCGCCCATGAGCATGCTCACTCCCCCCGGCATGGGCGGAAAGTACCGCGTCACGGGAGCCGCCTACCCTCGCATGAGCCGTAAGCGGAGCCGTCGTCGGATCGTCTTCGCCGTGCTCGGCTCGGTCCTCGCGCTCGCCCTGCTCGGCTATGGAGCCCTGCAGCTCATCGACGTGTTCCAGGGCGACACCGCCAAACGGAACGCGGCCGCGGCCGCGGAGGACTGCAAGAAGAAGGCGGCGGCCGCCGCCGCCAAGGGCGCCCCCGCGGTCGCCTCCCCGAAACCGGCGGTCGCCCTCCCGCAGCCCGGCGAGATCACCGTCAACGTCTACAACGCGACCCCGCGGGCCGGCCTCGCCAAGGCCGTCGGCGACGAACTGCAAAAGCGCGGCTTCGTCATCGGCAAGGTCGGCAACGCCCCCGCCGACTTCGACAAGAAGGTCCCCGGCGCCGGGATACTGCTGGGTTCCCCGTCGACCGACAAGGCCGCCTACTCGGTACTCGGCGCGCAGCTCGCCGGCGCCACCCAGCAGACCGACACCCGCGAAGGCGCGGACATCGACCTGATCCTGGGCGACGCCTTCACCGAGCTGACCGCGAAGGCGGAGGCGGACAAGGCGCTGGCCCTGCTGGCCAACCCCGCGCCCGCGCCCGTCAAGTGCTGAAACCCTGAAGTGCCGAAACCCCGACCGCTCAGGGAGGGCTACTCGGCCGAGCCGTACATGCGGTCGCCCGCGTCGCCCAGCCCCGGCACGATGTAGCCGTGCTCGTTGAGCCGCTCGTCAACGGCGGCCGTCACCACCGTCACCGGCGTGCCCGCCAGCTCGCGCTCCATGATCTCCACGCCCTCCGGCGCGGCCAGCAGCACCACGGCCGTCACGTCGTCGGCGCCGCGCTTGATCAGCTCCTGGATCGCCGCGACCAGCGTGCCGCCGGTGGCGAGCATCGGGTCGACGACGTAGACCTGGCGGCCCGAGAGGTCCTCCGGCATGCGCGTCGCGTAGGTGGAGGCCTCCAGGGTCTCCTCGTTGCGGACCATGCCCAGGAAGCCCACCTCGGCCGTCGGCAGCAGCCGCACCATGCCGTCGAGCATGCCGAGGCCGGCGCGCAGGATCGGCACGACCAGCGGACGCGGGTACGAGAGCTTCACGCCGGTCGTGGGGCCCACCGGGGTCTCGATGTCGGCCTGCTCGGTCCGCACGTCGCGCGTGGCCTCGTACGCGAGCAGGGTCACGAGCTCGTCGGCGAGGCGACGGAACGTGGGCGAGTCGGTGCGCTTGTCGCGCAGGGTCGTGAGCTTGTGCGCCACCAAGGGGTGATCGACTACCTGCAAACGCACAACATCCTCCAAAATTCGGCCTGCGACCTGCAAAAACGGCCGCGAGACGCGACCCACACCCAAAAGGCTACGCGCTGAGCGGGCCCCTTCGCGCCCCGCACGCCGCCCCCGCACGCCGCCCCCACACGCCGCCTTCGCGCGTCGCCCTCGACCCCGCCCCCCGGACGGCCCCGGATGCGGACCTCCCGCACGCCCCGCACGCTGGACTGATGACGCACGCACCCGTGATCGCAGCCGTCGACGGATCCGAACACAGCCTGGGGGCCCTGGAGTGGGCACGGGCGGCGGCCGTCCGGCACGGGACGGAGCTGCTGATCGCCCATGTCCTGCCCGACGAGGCCCAGTTGTATGCCGGCCGCCGTTCCTCGCTGCACGACGCCTCGGCGCCGGAGGAGTACGCCGACCCGGTGAACGACCGGATCCGGGCCCTGCTGGACAGCAGCGGCGGCGAGCTGCCCGCAGGGGTGCGGTACGAGTCGCTGGAGGGCTCCGTACCCGAGGCCCTGCGCGTCATCGGCGCGGAGGCCATGATGCTGGTCATGGGCTCCCGGGGGCGCGGGGGCTTCGCCAGCCTGCTGCTGGGCTCCAACAGCCGCGCCGTGGCGTCCACGGCGCCCTGCCCGGTCGTGGTCGTCCCGCACGCGGAACGTGCCGCGGGAGCCGAGAAGGAGGAGTCGGCGGGGCGGGTGGTGCTCGGCCTGCACGCCTCCGAGACCCCCGACGACGTACTGGCCTTCGCCTTCGCGGAGGCCGCCGCGCGGGGGACCGCCGTCCAGGTGGTCTCCGCGTACGTCATCCCGCCCGTCCCGACCATGGTGGTGGACGCCCCCTTCGTGGTGATCCCGCCCGAGGGACTGCCGGAGGAGGGGGAGGACGCCGTACCGGCCGAGCTGGAGATGCTGCGCTCCCAGACGGAGCGGCTGGCGCCCTTCCGGACCCGGTACCCGGACGTCCCGGTCGAGCAGGCCGCCGTGCCCGGCGACCCGGCGGGCCGGCTCGTCACGGCCTCCCGGTCGGCGGCCCTGATCGTGGTCGGCCGCCATCACCCGAGGCGCACCGCGATGTCCCTCCAGATCGGCTCGGTGGCGCACGCGGTGCTCCACCACGCCCACGGGCCGGTGGCGGTCGTCCCGACCCTCACGGACGACGCCTGACCTGCTTGACCTGCACTTGGGTGGCATCAAACCGGCTGTTCGGGGGAAGGTGGGTGCGAGGGGGACGACCGACCAGCACGGGGTGGTGGCCGATGCCCGACACGCAGCCGAGCGACGACATGGCGGAACCGCCGGAGACCGCGGCACAGCGCCGAGCGCGCCGAGCGCAGTTCCTGCGCGACCTGATGGAGGCCCGTGCCCTGCGCGACCGGGTCCAGCCCCGACGCGCCCGCGCGGCCCGCATGCGCCAGCAGATGCGCATGCGCACCTTCCGCTGGTAGACCCGCCCTCCCGTCCCGCCGCCCCGTCCCCGCCGGCCCCGCCGGCGTTTGAGGCGCGGGGTGCGGGGCAGAGCCCCGGCAGCGATGCCGCACCCGAGGCCCGACACGCCGCGTTCCCGATCCCGTACGACCCCGGCCCGGGAGGCGCCACGGCACGACGCAACCGCGGAAGACCTCTCGCAAAGCCGCCGTTTCTGCCACGATGCCGATTGGGCGGGGCACGGACGGCAACGCAGCAGCACCGCAGCACCGCACGACGCACCACAGCCGTTCCGCCCCAACCTCCGGCCGGGGGGACCTCCAACCGGCACGCCTATGACCAGTGGGAGAGTCACGGTGTACTTCGCCGCACTGCTCGCGCGCACCGAAGACGGGTGGGAAGCGAGCGACATGGAACTCGACGACGTCGAGTCCCTCAGTGATCTGATCGATCTCGCCCGTTCCGCCGCTGTCGACGACGACACGGTGGTCGCCCTCATCGAGCAGGAGGACGCCTGGTTCGGCGTCGTCCGCGTGGACGGCGAGGAGGACCCGCGGTATTTCGTATCGAACGCCGCAGCGGCCGCCCGCAGCTCCTACGGCTCGATGCTGACCAAAGAGCTGCTGGGCAACGACGAGGAGGACGACGAACTCGACGAGCTCGACCTGGACGGCACCGAGGACGGCGAGGAGGACTCCGTGTCCGCCTACGCGGACGAGGACGCCGACGAGGACGAGGCGGGCGGGAGCGGCGCGGAGCCGGTTCCGGCCGGTCCGCTCGGTGACCCCCGGCTGCTGGACGACCTCGGGGTGACCAACAAGCAGCTGATGACCCTCGACGGGGACGCTCTCTCGGAGATCGCCGAGTCCCTCGGCGCCACCGAGGTCCTGGAGGCCGTCCGCTAGTGATCCACATGCAGGACGCGCACACTCCGGATCCCGTACGGGATCCCTGGCGGGACTCCATGCGCCTCGCGCTCCAGGAGGCCGCCCTGGCGGTGCCGGCCGGCGACGTGCCGGTCGGCGCCGTCGTGCTCGGCCCGGCGGGGGAGCTCCTCGCCACGGGCCACAACGAGCGCGAGGCGACCGGCGACCCCACCGCGCACGCCGAGGTGGTCGCGCTGCGGCGGGCGGCTGCCGCCCTCGGGGAATGGCGCCTTCCGGGGTGCACCCTCGTGGTGACCCTGGAACCGTGCGTGATGTGCGCGGGCGCGCTCGTGCAGTCACGCGTCGCCCGGGTCGTCTACGGCGCGGACGACGACAAGGCGGGCGCCGCGGGCTCGCTGTGGGACCTCGTACGGGACCGTCGGCTCAACCATCGACCGGAGGTGGTCCGGGGCGTCCTCGCGGAGGAGTGCGCCCGGCAGCTGACGGACTTCTTCCGCACCCTCTGATGCGGGTTTAGCCCGGTTTGACCGGCTCTCCGGACGCCGATTTCAGAGGATGCCTCTCCGTAGGCTAGGATCCATCTCGGTAGTGTGTCCGAGTGGCCGAAGGAGCTCGCCTCGAAAGCGAGTATGGGGCAACCCATCGGGGGTTCAAATCCCTCCACTACCGCTCCGATCGAGAGCCCCGCCCCGCAAGGGACGGGGCTCTCGGCGTATCCGGGCACATCCACCTTCGGCCGGGCCGCACCCGGCCCCGACCCGGCCACACCCGGCCCCGCCGGCGCTTGGGGCGCGGGGTCCGGGGCGGAGTCCCGGCAGCGGCCCTGCACCGGCCCACGACCCGCACCCCCGGAGCAACCGCCCGCCTGTCCGGAGGACAACGGCGTGACCGCCCGCCCCCTCGGCCGTTGTCACGGCATGACCAAGACCCAGCGCATGCTCGCCGCCATCGCCCTCGCGGGGGCCGCCGCGGGCCTCGCCGCTCCCGCCGCCTCCGCCGCAGACGCCCCGATCTCGCCCCTCTCCCTCCCCGACCTGCCGACGGCGGCCCCCGGCATGCCGGCCGGCGCGACGCCCGCCTCGGTCCAGGAGATCGGCTCGAAGCTCAGCGAGGGCGCGAACCAGCTCAACCAGCTGATGGAGCTGCCGAACCAGCTGGCGCCCGTCATCGCCCCCGTACAGCCCATCGCGGATCTCGCCGGCGGCATCGAATAAGGCACCCGGAACAGCGGGCGCGGGCCGCGGGCCACCACGCACACGAAGAAGGCCCCGACCGCGGGGGCCGGGACCTTCGACGTATGGGACGGGGGAAGTGGCATCGGGGGGACAAGCCACTTCCCCCGTTGAGGACGGAACCTGCCGACCCGGGCCGCAGTCAGGGGGAAGCTTGCGGCTCGGACCCCGCAGTGAGGCCCTGTCCCTCACCCACCGATTTCCTGCCAGAACCGGTGGGCTCACCACAAGCATGCGCCCCGTGCGAAAGCCGCCCCAGCGGCAAAGGACCCGTCCCACCGGGTCATTGGTCCTTAAAGGACAGGTGAGTGCCCAATCCTGACCGGTTAGACTCACCCGACTCACAAAGGACCGGTTGGGGAGGCCGCGCGCCCGTGGACACCAAGAAGCTCATCACGAGCGCCCTGACCGTCTTCGTCCTCTTCGTCATCATCACCCAGCCGAAGAGGGCGGCCGAGATCGTGGAAATCGGCTTCCAGGGGATATCGGACGCGGCCTCCGGCATCGGCGAGTTCATGACCGAACTGGTGCGCTGACCCGTACGCTGAAGCGGTTCCCGGACTTCCGGCCCCCCACTCCGACGGGTGGGGGTTTTTTGCGTACCCGCAGCCGGATGGAATACCACGATATGCCCAACTTGCCCTCAACACGGCTATATACGGTGCTTGCACACAGTGCACATCTCTTGTGATGCTATGACCGCTTTTGACGGATGCGTTGACTGAAGTTGACTGAAGGGGTGGCGTGACCGTGCCGGCCAGTACAGCGCCTCAGGTGCCACCCCAGCAGGATCCTCAGCAGGAGTCCCACCAGGCGCATCAGGCCCATCAAGCCCATCAGGACCCCCAGGTCCCGCCCCAGCAGGACGAGCCCCCGGCACCCGTCCCGGCGACCACCTCGACGACCACGTCGGCCATCACCTCGGCCATCACCTCGGCCCCCGCCCCGGCGACCACCCCGGTGGCGCCCACGCCCACTCCCGGCGCCCAGCGGACGCAGAGCCGGGGCGCGGACACCCGGGCCCTCACCCAGGTCCTCTTCGGCCAGCTGAAGGCCCTGGAACCGGGCACCAGCGAGCACAACCGGGTGCGCGGGGCCCTCATCGAGGCCAACCTCCCCCTCGTCCGCTACGCGGCCGCCCGCTTCCGCAGCCGCAACGAGCCGATGGAGGACGTGGTCCAGGTCGGCACCATCGGCCTGATCAACGCCATCGACCGCTTCGACCCGGACCGGGGCGTGCAGTTCCCGACCTTCGCGATGCCGACCGTCGTGGGCGAGATCAAGCGGTACTTCCGCGACAACGTCCGGACCGTGCACGTCCCGCGCCGCCTCCACGAGCTGTGGGTGCAGGTCAACGCCGCCACCGAGGACCTCACCACCCTCCACGGCCGCACCCCGACCACCCCCGAGATCGCCGAGCGGCTGCGCATCACCGAGGACGAGGTGCTGTCCTGCATCGAAGCGGGGCGCAGCTACCACGCGACCTCGCTGGAGGCCGCCCAGGAGGGCGACGGGATGCCCGGGCTGCTCGACCGCCTCGGGTACGAGGACCCCGAGCTGGCCGGCGTCGAACACCGTGACCTCGTACGCCATCTCCTCGTACAACTGCCCGAGCGCGAACAACGCATCCTGCTCCTGCGGTACTACAACAATCTGACGCAGTCCCAGATCAGCGCCGAGCTGGGCGTTTCCCAGATGCACGTCTCCCGGCTGCTCGCCCGCAGCTTCGCCCGACTGCGATCCGCAAACAGGATCGAGGCGTAACCGGAACGGGTGGAGATCATCCACCCGTTTTCCCGACAGAACCGGCCGATCCCCTTCTGACCTGTTCTGTCGCTGGAGACATATGTCGATATGGCGCTACAGCGCGTTGCCGACATGTGACATTCTGCTGGAACCGCGTTTGCCGCAGCCCCGCCTCCGGTATTCAGGTGGAGGCTGCGTTCCTCCGACGGGCGCGCAGTACGCGTCCGTCCGCGACCTCAAGGGGGTGGCATGTCCGTAGACCAGGGCAGCTCCAAGGTGCTCACGCTCGTCAAGAGCGCTGCGCCGCCGGCAGTGTCCAACCGCTCGGAAGCCATCGACACCCGCACTCTCTCCCGCTCCCTCTTCCAGCGACTTGCCACCCTGGACCTGGACAGCCCCGAACGGGCGTACGTACGCGACACCCTGATCGAGCTGAACCTGCCACTCGTTCGGTACGCGGCGGCCCGCTTCCGCAGCCGCAACGAGCCGATGGAGGACATCGTCCAGGTCGGCACCATCGGCCTGATCAAGGCGATCGACCGGTTCGACTGCGAACGCGGCGTGGAGTTCCCGACGTTCGCGATGCCGACCGTCGTGGGCGAGATCAAACGATTCTTTCGGGACACCTCCTGGTCCGTCCGCGTCCCGCGCCGGCTCCAGGAGCTGCGGCTCGCGCTGACCAAGGCCAGTGACGAGCTCGCGCAGAAGCTGGACCGGTCGCCGACCGTGCCGGAGCTCGCCGCCGTGCTCGGGGTCTCGGAGGAGGACGTCGTCGACGGCCTCGCCGTCGGCAACGCGTACACCGCCTCCTCGCTCGACTCGCCCTCACCCGAGGACGAGGGCGGCGAGGGCTCGCTCGCGGACCGTCTCGGCTACGAGGACACCGCGCTCGAAGGCGTGGAGTACCGCGAGTCCCTCAAGCCGCTGCTCGCCAAACTCCCGCCCAGGGAACGGCAGATCATCATGCTGAGGTTCTTCGCGAACATGACCCAGTCGCAGATCGGCGAGGAGGTCGGCATCTCCCAGATGCACGTCTCCCGGCTGCTGACGCGCACGCTGGCGCAGCTGCGCGCGGGTCTCATCGGAGAGTGACGCGGGGTCGGCCCACGGTCGACCCGGGGTCACTCCGGGCCGATCGGGCCGCGCGGGTTCCCAATTGACGGAGCGTCAGCAAGACTGGCGCGATGCGAACGGGATCCCGTACGGCCGCCCCGGCCGCCCTCCTCGCCCTGTGCTGCACCGCCGTCGCCGCCCTCACCGGCTGCGGGGGCCCGGCACGGGACGGCTACGTCGCCGTGGGCGCCGCCGCCCCGGGCCCCGAGCGGGGGGCGGGCGAGAACGTGGCCCCCCAGGGCGCCGTGGAATTCCAGCAGCTCGGCGGTCCGTCGGCGGCGGGCGGCGCTTCCGTCTCCGCCAGTACGGCATCGGCCGGCACGTCGGCCGATACGTCCGCAGGCCCGGCGGGATCCGGGTCCGCCGGCGGCTCCACCCCGGGCGGAGCGGCACCTGCCGCTTCCGGAGGCTCCGCGAACGCCCCCGGCCGGGGTTCGGCCACCACCGCCCCCGGCACCCCGCCCGGGACGGGCGGCACACCGGGCTCGGGCAGCACCCCGGGCTCGGGCGGCGGCACGCCGCCGAAGCCCGGCACGACGCCCCCCGCGCCGCCCACGACCCCCGCGAACCTCACGCTGTCCACACCGACCCGATCGGCCGCCGGCGACCGCTGGTGCGAGCGGGTCACCGTGACCTTCACCAACACCGGCACCACGGCGGCACGTTCGGGCACGGTGAGCTTCGCGACCCACATCATCGGCGCCCTCGGCGTCGACTGGGCCACGATCACCACGGCCCAGGCCCTGCCCGCGCCCATCGCGGGCGGCAGCTCGAAGACCCAGGGCTACACGGTGTGCGTGGAAGCCTGGCGGGTGCCGCTGGGCATGCACGTGGAGACCCGGAAGGTCACGGCCACCTGGAACTAGGGCCTCGGGGCCCTCGGCCCACCCTCGGCCCGCCCTCGGCCCGCCCTCGGCGCCCGCAGTGCCCGCAGTGCCCTCAGTGCAGGACGACCCAGGCCGCCGCGCCGATGACGACGACGAGCGCGATCACCAGCGCGATCTTCGCGACCGGGGTCCCGGACCGCTCCTGCGCCTGCGCCTCGCGGCGCTGCCGACGGGAGCCGGCCCCCGTCGGCGAGACCGGAGCGGCCTCCTCCACGAAGGCCCGGAACATCTGAGTGCTGCCCGCGGGGTCGTAGTCGCCCTCGGGGCCCTGTGGGGTGTGGTTCGCAGCCATGGGTCAGGACCCTAGCGGGTTTTCCGATTCCTTTACCGCTCCACCCTCCGAATTCATTTGCCTGTAGCAACCATCCGCTTCTATGGTTGCTTCAAGCAACAAGATGGGGAGGGCGTGCGGTGACCACCACCACTCGGTACGAGGAGCTGGCCCGCCGGCTCACCGGGATCGGCGCGGTCAAGCGCGACCTCGCCCGCGTCCTGCCCCCCGACTGCCCGCCCGGCGCGGCCGCCGTCCTCACCGTCCTCGACCGGCACGGCGAGATGCGGCTGAGCCGGCTCACCGAGCTCATGGCCGTCGACATCTCCGTGACCAGCCGGCACGTCACGCACGTCGCCGAACGCGGCTGGATCGCGCGGGAGACCGACCCGGGGGACGGGCGCTGCCGGATCCTGCGGCTCACCCCGTCCGGGCACGCGCTCCTCGCCGAGCTCGGAGCCCGGTACACGGCAGCGCTGGAAAAGGCACTGGCCGACTGGTCGGCCGAGGACATCGACGTACTCAACACCCTGCTGGCCCGACTCCGATCGAGCTTCTAGACCAAAGGAAACACATGGCCACGACGGAGAAGCCGACAGGCGGCACGTCCACCACCGCCTCCGGCACCGCCCCCGACACCCCGTCCATGACCCACCCGCAGATCATGAAGGCGTTGTCCGGGCTGATGCTCGGCATGTTCGTGGCGATCCTGTCCTCGACGATCGTCTCCAACGCCCTGCCCCAGATCATCAGCGACCTCGGCGGCACCCAGTCCTCGTACACCTGGGTCGTCACCGCCGCCCTGCTGTCGATGACGGCCGCGACGCCGCTGTGGGGCAAGCTGTCCGACCTGTTCAGCAAGAAGCTGCTGGTCCAGATATCCCTGGTGATCTACGTACTCGGCTCCGTCGTCGCGGGTCTGTCCCAGAACACCGGCACGCTCATCGCCTGCCGCGTGGTCCAGGGCATCGGCGTCGGCGGCCTGTCCGCGCTCGCCCAGATCGTCATGGCCGCGATGATCTCCCCGCGCGAGCGCGGCCGGTACAGCGGCTACCTCGGCGCGGTCTTCGCCGTCGCCACCGTCGGCGGACCGCTGCTCGGCGGCGTCATCACCGACACCGACTGGCTGGGCTGGCGCTGGTGCTTCTACGTCGGCGTGCCCTTCGCGGTGATCGCGCTGATCGTGCTCCAGCGGACGCTGCACCTGCCCGTCGTCCGGCGTGACGTGAAGGTCGACTGGCTGGGCGCCTTCCTGATCAGCGGCGCCGTCTCGCTGCTGCTGATCTGGGTCACGCAGGCCGGCGGCTCCTACGAGTGGATCTCCTGGCAGACCTGGACGATGACCGGCGGCGCCGTGCTGCTCGGCCTGCTCTTCGTCCTCGTCGAGTCCCGCGCGAGCGACCCGATCATCCCGCTGCGGCTGTTCCGCAACAAGACCATCAGCCTCGCCTCGGCCGCGTCCCTCTTCGTGGGCATCGCGATGTTCTCGGGGACCGTGTTTTTCAGCCAGTTCTTCCAGTTGGCCCGTGGCGAGTCCCCCACGATGTCCGGAATCCTCACGATTCCGATGATCGGCGGGCTCTTCGTCTCCTCCACTCTTTCCGGTCAGGTGATCACCAAGACCGGCAAGTGGAAGGCCTGGCTGGTCTCCGGCGGCGTGCTGCTGACGGCCGGACTGGGTCTGCTCGGCACGCTGCGCTACGACACCCCGTACTGGCACATCGCGATCTACATGGCGCTGACCGGCCTCGGCCTCGGCATGATGATGCAGAACCTGGTCCTCGCCACGCAGAACCAGGTGGCCCCCGAGGACCTGGGCGCGGCCAGCTCGGTCGTGACGTTCTTCCGCTCGCTCGGCGGCGCGATGGGCGTCTCGGCGCTGGGCGCGGTCATGGCCAACCGGGTCACGCACTACGTCCAGGACGGGATCGCCGCGCTCGGCCCGAAGGCCGCCGCCGCCATGGGCCACGGCGGCACCGCCGGTGGCGGGATCCCCGACCTCGACAAGCTGCCCGCGCCGATCCGCACGGTCGTCGAGTCCTCGTACGGGCACGGCGTCGGCGACGTCTTCCTCTACGCCGCCCCGTTCGCGCTGCTCTCGCTGGTGCTGGTGCTGTTCATCAAGGAGGTCGCGCTGAAGTCGAAGCCGGCCGCCCACGCCCCGTCCGCGGCTTCCGGCGGGTCGTCGGCCGAGGAGGGGACTTCCGCCGCGGAGACGGCCTCGCTGCGGGCCTGAGCGGACGGGCCCGTCGGGCGACGTGAGCGGGCGGCTCGACCGGGCTGTGGCCTGGTCGGGCCGCCCGCTCGGCGCCAGGCGGTGGACTTCGCCTCGATGCCCGCGATCAGGACGTCGAGCGCCAGGCAGAAGTCGCCCTCCGGCGCCCGCCGGACCGTGCCCCCGCAGCCGTGCGGGAACTGCGAGACGGCCAGGTGGGCGCCGGTCCGGGCGGTACCCGCCAGACCGGTCGAATCCAGCAGTCGCTGGAGGCCGGCGTCGAAGGCCCGGGCGTGCGGGCCGATGTTCGGGTAGGCGGCGGTGAGCGGAGCCACCCAGGGGTGGTCCGCCAGGACCCGCCGGTAGCCGCGGGCCAGCGCCCTCAGCCGACCGGGCCGGCCTTCGGACCCGTCGGGCCCGGCCGGGGGCGCGAGCTCGCCCAGGGCACTGTCCAGGGCGAGTTCGAGCAGATCGTGCTTGGTGTCCACGTACCAGTACAGGGACATCGCGGTGACCCCGAGCCCGGCGGCCAACCGCCGCATCGAGAACCGAGCCGGCCCGTCGGCGTCGAGCAGCCGGACGGTGGCGGCGGTGATCCGTTCCCGGTCCAGCCCGGAGGGTGCCTCACTGCGACGTCTCGCGGGTGCGGCGGACCTGTCGGCCAGCCACACACTGGCCCGGATCTCACCGGAATCGCCCGCGGTCATCATGGAGGCACCCTCCTCATGACAGGTGGATCAGCCCGGAATGCCCGGTCCGCCCTCTCGATGCCAGAGCACCAGGGGGTGTTGCGCCGGTGGGGCCGGATCAGGAGCTTCCGGACACCGGGGCCGTCAGGTCGTAGAAGGTGGCACCGCCGACCGTGGAGGTCTTGAAGGTCGCCTTGACCCAACTCTCGATCCGACTGCCGGCACCACCGCCCGGACCACCGCCGGCGCGGCCACCGCCGGCCTCGCCGCCGCCGGCCGCGCCGCCGGCTCCGCCCTGTGCGATGAAGTAGTGGATCCTCCCTTCCGCCACGTACTTCTTGAACTGCTCCAGGGTCGGCGAGGGATCGCTGCCGTTGAAGCCGCCGAGCGCCATCACGGGCTCACCCGAAGCCAGCTGGTAGCTCGCCGCGTTCTGCGAGCCGACGGCTGCCGCTGCCCAGGTGTACTTGCCGGCGTCGGCCCGCAGGGCCGCCTTCGCCTCGGCGCCGACCCGGGCGCCGTTCAGCAGGCCGCCGGCACCGCCCTGACCGCCGCCGAAGCGCTCGAAGCCCTGTCCCCTGCCCTGGCCCTGGCCCTGCCACATGCCGCCCTGGGGAACGCCTCCCTGGGGCATGCCGCCCTGACCTCCGGGGCCGCCCTGCGGCATTCCACCGGGCATCGCGCCCGGCATTCCGCCCTGACCGGCGCCCTGACCGGCGCCGGGCCCTCCTGTGGCCGGTCCACCGGCCGGGCCGAACCTCATCCCGCCCGGTCCGCCCGGTCCGCCCCGACCGCCCGCCACCGCCGGCCCGGCCGTCACGATCGACCCCGTGTGCCCGGTGCTCACGGTCGTCATGCAGTACGCGAACGGCCCTGCCAGCGCCGCGCCCAGGCCGACCGCCGCCACCACCTGCACGCCCCTGCGCCCCAACACCCCGGCGAACGGCAATGCCGCCGCGACGAGCAGCCCCGCCACCAGCACCGTCCAGCGCAGCCACGGCAGGTATCCGGTGGCCCGGCCCAGCAGCACCCACGACCAGACCGCCGTCAGCGCCAGCACCCCGGACAGGGTGAACACGGCGGCCTTGCCGCCCCGTTCCTCCCACAGCACGGCCACGCCCATGCCGACCAGCGCGGCCACGAACGGCGCCAGCGCCACCGTGTAGTACTCGTGGAAGATGCCCTGCATGAAGCTGAACACCACCGCGGTGATCAGCAGCGCGCCGCCCCAGACCAGGAACGCCGCCCGGGCCATGCCCTCCAGCGAATCGGCGGCCCGGCCGGCCCGCCAGGTGACCACGAGTCCGACGACCAGCAGCACCAGGGCCGCCGGCAGCAACCAGGAGATCTGACCGCCGATGTTGCCGGAGAAGAGCCGGTCGATGCCGGTCTCGCCCCAGCCACCGCCCCCGCCCCGCAGGCCCGGCATGCCCTCGGGCAGCCCGTAGGCCCCGGCGCCGCCGGGCCCGCCCGTGCGCATACCGCCGCCGACGCTGCCGGTCTCGTTGCCGTTGATCCGGCCCAGACCGTTGTAGCCGAGGGTCAGTTCCAGGAAGGAGTTGGTCTGCGAACCACCGATGTACGGTCGGGAGGACGCCGGCCACAGCTCCACGATGGCCACCCACCAACCACCGGCCGCCACCATCGCGAGCCCGGAGAGCGACAGCTGACCCAGCCGCCTGCGCAGCCGGGTCGGCGCGCACACCGCGTACACCACGGCGAGCGGCGGCAGGATGACGAAGGCCTGCAGCGTCTTCGTCAGGAAGGCGAAGCCGACGGCGACACCCGCCCAGACCAGCCACTTGGTACGGGCCCCGTCGAGGGCGCGCAGCACGCAGTACACGGTGACGGTCAGCAGCAGGGTCAGCAGCGCGTCGGGGTTGTTGAAGCGGAACATCAGCGCGGCGACGGGCGTGAGCGCGAAGGCCGCACCGCTGAGCAGCGCCGCACCGGGACCGAACTGCCGGCGCACCGCGGCGTAGAGCACGGCCGTCGTACCGACGCCCATCAGGGCCTGCGGGACGAGGATCTGCCAGGAGCCGAGCCCGAACAGTCGGACCGACAGCATCATCGGCCAGAGCGAGGCCGGGGGCTTGTCGACGGTGATCGAGTTGCCGGCGTCCGAGGACCCGAAGAAGAACGCCTTCCAGCTCTCGCTGCCCGCCTGCACGGCCGCGGAGTAGAAGGAGTTGGCGTAGCCGGAGGAGCCCAGGTCCCACAGCAGCAGGACGGCGGTGGCGATCAGCAGCCCGGCGAAGGCGGGCCGCTCCCAGCGGGGCCTGTCGACGGCGTGCCGGCCGGTGTGCGGCCGGGCCTCGGGGACGGGGTGGAGCGGCGGTGCGGCCGTGGTCATCGAATGTCGTCCTTCACGGGGGTGTCGCGGCGCTCGGGGAAGACCCAGGCGCGGAAGAGCAGGAAGCGCAGCACGGTGGCGGCGAGGTTCGCGGTGATCAGCACGGCCAACTCGGTGCTGTGCGCGGGGTCGGCGGTGGCCGCTCCCAGGGCGGCGAGGGAGCCGCTGGTCAGCGCGAGTCCGATGGCGAACACCACCAGGCCCTGGGCCTGGTGGCGCACGGCCCGGTCCCGGCCGCGCACACCGAAGGTGAGCCGCCGGTTGGCGGCGGTGTTCGCGACGGCGGAGAGCAGCAGGGCCGCGCCGTTGGCGATCTGCGGGCCGGTCCCGACGCGGAACGCCGAGTACAGGAGCAGGTAGAGCAGGGTGGACAGGACCCCGACGGCGCAGAAGCCGAGGAGTTGGCGGGCCAGCCCGCCCTCCACCCCGGGCAGGGCCGCGCGGTCGCGCGGGTCGTCGCCGAAGGGGCGGGCGAGCCGGTCCAGCGGGAGCGCGCCGACGGCCAGCGCCCTGCCGATCCGCCAGACGCCCTTGAGGTCCTCGGTGGCGGTCCGGACGATGTGGACGGTGGAGTCGGGGTCGTCGACCCAGTCCACCGGGACCTCGTGGATCCGCAGTCCGGCCCGCTCCGCGAGCACGAGCATCTCGGTGTCGAAGAACCAGCCCGAGTCCTCTACCAGCGGCAGCAGCCGCTCGGCGACCTCCCGCCGGATGGCCTTGAACCCGCACTGGGCGTCGCTGAAGCGGGCGGCGAGGGAGGAGCGCAGGAGGAGGTTGTAGGCGCGGGAGACGAACTCCCTCTTCGCTCCCCGCACCACCCGCGAGGAGCGGGCGAGGCGGGTGCCGATGGCGAGGTCGGAGTGACCGGAGATCAGCGGGGCGACCAGTGGCAGCAGCGCGTTGAGGTCGGTGGAGAGGTCCACGTCCATGTACGCGAGGACGGGGGCGTCGGAGGCCGACCAGACGGTGCGCAGGGCCCTGCCCCGGCCCTTCTCCTCCAGCCGGGCGCTCCGTACGCCGTCCAGGGTTGCGGCCAGGGCCGCCGCGACCTCGGGGGTGCGGTCGGTGCTCGCGTTGTCGGCGACCGTGATCCGAAAGGGGTAGGGGAAGGTGCGGGTGAGGTGCTCGTGCAGCCTGCGCACACAGGGGCCGAGGTCCTTCTCCTCGTTGAACACCGGGATCACCACGTCGAGGACGGGCCGGCCGGGCACGGGCGCGAGGGGCGCCCGCGCCGGCAGGGCCCCGGGAGAGGTGTCGGTTGGCATGGTCCGACAGTCGCCGGACGCCCTGTCACCGATGTGTGCTGAGCCTGTGCCCCGGCTGTGAGTCCGTGACCGCCCCCTCGGGGGCTTGCGGCAGCAGGACTTCGAAGCGGGTCCGCCCCGGTCCGCTCGTCACGTCGACCTGCCCGCCGTGGGCGGTGACGACGGCCTGGACGATGGCGAGGCCGAGCCCGGTGGAGCCGGCGGCGCGGGAACGCGAGGCGTCGCCGCGGGCGAAGCGCTCGAAGACGTGGGGGAGCAGGGCGGGCGGGATCCCGGGCCCGTCGTCCTCGATCCGCAGCCGGACCGCGCCCTCGGTTGTTTCACGTGAAACGTCCGCCGTGACGGTGGTACCGGGCGGGGTGTGCGTACGGGCATTGGCGAGCAGGTTGACCAGTACCTGCTGGATCCGCGCCGGGTCGCCCCGTACGGGCGCGGGCTCCTGCGGCAGGTTCAGCCGCCAATGGTGCTCGGGCCCGGCCACGCGGGCGTCGCTGACGGCGTCGACCACGAGCGGCGCCAGGTCGACGACGGTGTTCCCGGCGTCGAGCGGGCGGCCGGCGTCGAGCCTGGCCAGCAACAGCAGGTCCTCGACCAGGCCGGTCATCCGAGTGGCCTCGGACTCGATCCGGCCCAGCGCGTGCCGGGTGTCGGGTCCCGGCTCCTCCCGGCCGCGTCGGGTCAGTTCGGCGTACCCGCGGATGGAGGCGAGGGGGGTGCGCAGTTCGTGGCTGGCGTCGGCGACGAACTGGCGCACCCGCATCTCGCTCTGCTGGCGTGCCGTGAGCGCGGAGGAGACGTGCCCCAGCATCCGGTTGAGGGCCGCGCCGACCTGACCCACCTCGGTGCGCGGATCGGCGTCGGGGACCCGCTCGTGCAGGGCGGGTTCCCCACTGTGCAGGGGGAGTTCGGAGACCCGGGTGGCCGTCGCGGCGACCCGGCGCAGCGGGCGCAGGGCGACCCCGACCAGGACCTGCCCGGCGAGGGAGGCGGCGATCAGCCCGGCCAGCGTGACGCAGACCTCCACCACGACCAGGGTCCGGACGGTGGAGTCGACCTCCGCGAGCGGGAAGCCGAGGACGGCGCTCCCGTCGGGCGCGGCCAGTACCCGATACGCCCCGAGCCCCGGCACGTCCAGGTTCACCGGCTCGGTGCGACCCTGACCGGTCGTACGGGCGGCCTTGGCGAGGACGGTGGTCTGCGCCTCGGTGAGGGGCTGGCGGTCGCCCAGCTCGGGGTCTTCCCGGCGCACGCTGCGGTCGGCCTCGAACACCTTGCCGTCGGAGTCGACGCGGAACCCGACGCTGCCCAGCGGGGTACCGGGGCCGCCGACGACCGACCTCCCGTCCCTGATCGTCTTCCCCAGCCCGGGACGCGTGGCCATGTCGACGGAGATCCGCAGCTGCTGGTCGAGCTTGTCGACCAGGTACGAACGCAGCGCCAGGGTGGTGACCGTCCCGATGGCCGCGCCCACGACGGCGATCAGCGCCACCGCCGAGACGACCAGCCGGGTCCGCAGCGACCAGGGCCGGCGCAGTCGGGGCCCAAGGCGTGGCCGCTCGGGGCGGACGGCCACTACTCGGCCGGCTTGATCAGGTAGCCGGCGCCCCGCCGGGTGTGGATCATCGGTGCGAGGCCGGGGCCGCTCTCCAGCTTCCGACGCAGGTAGGAGATGTACAGCTCGACCACGTTGGCCTGGCCGCCGAAGTCGTAGGACCACACCCGGTCCAGGATCTGCGCCTTGCTGAGCACCCGGCGCGGGTTGCGCATCAGGTAGCGCAGCAGCTCGAACTCGGTGGCGGTCAGGTGGATGTCCCGCCCGTCCCGCACCACTTCGTGGCTGTCCTCGTCGAGCCGCAGATCACCGACGGCGAGTACCGAACCGCCGCGCGCCGCCTGCGCCGCGCCCGAGCGCCGGACCAGCCCGCGCAGCCGGGCGACGACCTCCTCCAGGCTGAAGGGCTTGGTGACGTAGTCGTCGCCCCCGGCGGTGAGACCGGCGATGCGGTCCTCGACGGAGTCCTTGGCGGTCAGGAACAGTACGGGCACCTGGGGGATCTCCCGACGCAGCCGCCCGAGGACGGCGAGTCCGTCCATGTCGGGGAGCATGATGTCGAGGACCACCACGTCCGGCCGGAACTCCTTCGCCGCCCGGACCGCGCCCGCCCCGTCGCCCGCGCTGCGGACCTCGCAGCCCTCGTAGCGCAGGGCCATGGACAGCAGCTCGGAGAGCGAGGCCTCGTCGTCGACGACGAGCACCCGGCAGGGCCCTCCGTCGGGCCGCACCAGGCTCGTGGGAGTGCTCGTGGACATGGACGCGTGGAAGCTGGTCGTCGCAGTCATACCCCTACGCTGTCCCGAGCCTCTGAGAGCCTTCTTGCCCCTTCCTGTGAATTCCCTGAGAAACGGATCAGGGACAACACTCAGAGACCGGGACCGGGACCGGGACCGAGGCCGGGACCGAGGCCGGGACCGAGGCCGAACAGCCGGGCGGCATTGTCATGGCAGACGGCCCGCAGCCAGTCGTCGCCCAGGCCGAGCCGTTCGAGGGCGAAGAGCTGGTGCTCGTACGGGTGCGGGATGTTCGGGAAGTCGGTGCCGAACAGGATCCGGTCGCCGAGGTCCGCGAGCCGCCCGAGATCACCGGCCGGGAAGCCGGTGAACTGCTCCGCGAAGTCGGTGAAGGCCATCGTGGTGTCCAGGCGGACCTCTCCGTACCGGTCGGCGAGGTCGAGGAAGTCCGCGTACTCGGGCATGCCCATGTGGGCGATGATCAGCGGCAGCCGCGGGTGGCGGGCCAGCAGCCGGGCGATCGGCTCGGGCCCGGTGTGCTTGCCCGGGACGGGCCCGGAGCCGCAGTGGATCACCGTGGGGATCCCGGCCTCGGCCAGCAGCCCCCACACCGGCTCCAGCCGTTCGTCGTTCGGGTCGTACCCGCCGACCTGGATGTGCGCCTTGAAGATCCGCGCCCCCGCCTCGACGGCCTGCCGGACGTACGGGCCCACGCCCTCCTCCGGGAAGAACGTCGCGGTGTGCAGGCAGTCGGGGGTACGGGCGGCGAAGTCGGCGGCCCAGGAGTTGAGCCAGGCGGCCATGGCCGGCTTGTGCGGGTACAGCATGGCGGTGAAGGACCGGACGCCGAACTCCCGCAGCAGCGCGACCCGCTGCTCCTCCTCGTGCCGGTAGACGATGGGCCACTCGACCCCGGTCAGCGGGCCGACCGCGTCGAAGTAGTCCCACACCTTGTCCAGGACCCGCGCGGGCATGAAGTGCGTGTGGACGTCGACCAGTCCGGGCAGCCCGAGCCGTTCCCGGAAGGCCCTGAGTGCCTCAGGCGTCGCGACCAAAGCCGTGGCTCCGCTCGACGGTCCCGACGTGCAGGGTGTAGCTCTCGTACCAGTCGGCGCGACCCTGCTTCATCGCCGCCTGGTGCTCCAGGTCCCGGCGCCACACGGCCAGCGACTCGTGGTCCCGGAAGTACGCGACGGTGATCCCGAGCCCGCCCGGGGTACGAGCCGACTCGTAGCCGAGGAACCCGGGGTTGGCCCGGACGATCTCGTTCATCCGGGCGAGGGTCTCGGGGTATCCGCTGTCGTCGTCGGTGCGGACATTGCTGAAAACGGCCATGACATAAGGCGGTTCAAAGGCCTGTACCGGCTGAATGCTCATGACCACCACCCTCGGCCGGGCTCCCCCGCCATGTCCACCACAATCAGCCCCGGGAGCCCAAAGGGATCCAAGTTTTGACCAAGCCCGCAGCCCACCCGGACCCCGACGCCCCGCCTCTCAGAACAACCCGTCCTGCCCGGCGGCCGGATCGGTGGGGGCAGCGATCTCCGCCACCGGAACCACGGCCCGAGCGCCCGCTTCGGCCTCCGGGGCGACGAGTTCCCAACCGGCCAGCAGCCGGGTGTCCACCACGAGCCCGTCCGCGAGGTGCAGATCAGGCCCGGCCGCGCCCACGAGCGTGCCCACGACGGCGCCACCCGGCACCATCGCCGTGACCACCCGGGCCGGTACGGGCAACCCGGCCCACCCGTTCAGCCCGAACAACCCCGCATGGTCGACGACTTCGCATCCGAGCCGCTCCAACGACTCCGGCCAGCCCGCAAGCGCCGCCGCCCGCGCGTGCAACTCGGCGACTTCCAGGGCCCGCTCGGACGCCGGCGGCAGGTGCGCCCGCACCCCGCGCTTGCGCGCGTACGCGATCCGGTCCGGCACCCCGAGCGCCGCCCTCAACAACTCCTCGGTGCGCCGTGCGGCCATCAGCGGCCCCCGTCCCAGCCACGCCCAGGTCACGGCCCCCTGCTCCAGCAACCGGACGGAGCCGCGCTCCTCGGCGGTGATGCCGACCTTGACCAGGCCGGGCCCGAACCAGGCCAGGTAGACCCGGTAGGTGCGCGGATCGGCAGCATTGGTGTCGGCCGCCACCGAGAACGACCGGTCGAGCCGGGCGCACTCGGGGCACTGCGCGTTCCCCGCCCGCCCCGGCACGGTGGCGGCGGTGGGGCACGCCGTCCGCCTCCCGGCCCGCCGCACACCCAGGCAGTGGCGTTCCCCTCGTGCCACGAAGGCCAGCCGCCGGCCGTGGACGAGCCCGCTCACCCGCTCGCCGCGCCCCTCGCCGTACCACCCGATGGCCGGCCGGCCCCCGCTCCACCGGATCCCGGTGCACCACCAGGTCACAGGGGGAGCGGCCGCTCGAAGAAGGTCTCCAGGACGACGGTGGCGTGCGTTCCGCTGACCCCCTCGATGCCGTAGAGCCGCCGCAGGACGTCCTGCAGCCCCTCCGTCGAGGCGGTGCGCACCTTGACCATCACCGAGGCACTGCCGGCGATGATGTGCGCCTCCTGGATCTCGGGGATCGCCGCGAAGTCCGGGGCGGACTCGCCCATCCAGGCGTTGGAATCGACCATGACGTAGGCCAGTACCCCACTGCCGACCGCGGCCGGGTCCACGTCGATGGTGGTCCGCCGGATCACCCCGCGCTCGCGCAGCTTGCGGACCCGCTCGTGGGTCGCCCCCGCCGAGAGCCCGACCGCCGTACCGAGAGCGGCGTACGACTGCCCCGCGTCCTGCTGCAGGCGCAGGACGAGCGCCCGGTCGATGTCGTCCACGCGAAGTTCCTCTCATGGGCCCGTCGGCCCTTGCGAAGACAGTACCGGATCCTGCAATCTCAACATCACGCCGAACACAATTCGGCAATCTGCTCTCAGGGGGAATGATGTCTGCCATAGCCGACCTCACCTTGTACGAGATCCTGGACGACCGCTTCCAGACCGGGCGCTGCGCCAACGGCGACGCCCGACTGGAGCGGCTCTACGACGACTGCCGCTGGGCCGAGGGCCCGCTCTATCTGCCGGCCTGGCGACAACTGGTGTGGAGCGACATCCCGAACGACCGGATGCTGCGCTGGGACGAGGCCACGGGCGCGGTCTCCGTCTTCCGCTCCCCGGCCGGCCACCCCAACGGCAACACCCTCGACCGCGAAGGCCGCCTGATCACCTGTGAGCAGGGCAACCGCCGCGTCACCCGCACCGAACCGGACGGCCGCCTGACCGTCATCGCCGACCGCTACGACGGCAAGCGACTCAACAGCCCCAACGACGCGGTCGTGCGCTCGGACGGCTCCATCTGGTTCTCCGACCCGGACTTCGGCATCACCAACGACTACGAGGGCCACCGGGCGCCGAGCGAGATAGGCGCCTGCAACCTCTACCGCGCCGACCCCACGACCGGCACCGTCAGCATGGTGGCCGACGGATTCCTCGGCCCCAACGGCCTCGTCTTCTCCCCGGACGAGAGCGAGCTGTACGCCGCCGACACCCGCGCCGGCCACATCCGCGCCTTCGAGGTCACCGACGACGGCACCCTCACGAACGACCGGGTCTTCGCCACCTGCCCCGGCGTCGACAACATCCGCTTCGACGACGAGGGCAGGCTGTGGGCGGCCGCGATGGAGAACGGCGTCCGGTGCCACGCCCCGGACGGCACCCTGATCGGCCGAGTCCGCGTCCCCGAGCCGGTCTCGAACCTCGCCTTCGGCGGCCCCAAGAACAACCGCGTCTTCATCACGGCCACCACCTCGCTCTACTCGATGGTGATGTCCGTGACCGGCCTCCCCCGCGTCCTGTGACGGCCTAGCGGGCGACGAACTGCGTCAGGATCGCCTGCACCTCGTAGATGTCGACGCCCTTGGTGAAGGTCTTCTCGATCGGCGTCGAGCTGCCGGATATCCAGATCTTCAGCTCGGCGTCGAGATCGAAGTGCCCCGCGGTCTCCACCGCGAAGTGCGTGATGCTCCGGTAGGGGATGGAGTGGTACTCCACCTTCTTCCCCGTGAGCCCCTGCTTGTCGATGAGCACCAGCCGCCGGTCGGTGAACAGGATCGTGTCCCGGATCAGCAGGTACGCGGCGTGCACCTGCTCGCCCTGCCCCATCAACCGCGCGTAGTCCCGCTGCGCCGACACCGGGTCGACCGTGTGCGCGTTCCCGAACAGTCCCATGAGAGCCCCCCGCCAATAGCTTCGAACGATCTCCAAAACCGTATCGAGCCCGGCCCGTAACCCGCGTCCCTCTCCAGAGCCATCCCATCCCCGAGTACCCCTGGGGGATCTCTCCCCATCAAGGAGGAGGCCGGCTGACTGACGCACATCACCGTCGCAGGGGCATAACGCGAGAGGCCCCGGACTTCCGTCCGGGGCCTCTGGCCTGCTGTGCACTCGGCAGGATTCGAACCTGCAACCTTCTGATCCGTAGTCAGATGCTCTATCCGTTAAGCTACGAGTGCTTGGGTTTCCCGGGGTTTTTCGCCCCGTTGGCCTTGCGAGAACAACAATACATGGACCTCGCCGGGACGCGAAATCCATTAGCCAAACCACCTCTGACCTGCGGAAACGCGCTGGATGTAGATCGTCCGGATGAGTTGACCCGAAGAGGTGGAGGGGCCGCCGTGCCGGTTGATCGGCACCGATCGGGGTCCGTCGGAGTCCATCCCGGTCCACCCGGGTCTGCCCGGGTCCGCTCGGCTCCATCGGGGCCCGCCCGGCTCCGCCGGCGCCCGCCCGCATCGAATCGACCCGGAAAAGCATCGAAGCCCCGGTCCGTCAGGACCGGGGCTTCGATGAGGTGCGGAGGCGGAGGGATTTGAACCCTCGATGGGGCGTAAACCCCAAACCGCATTAGCAGTGCGGCGCCATAGACCGGACTAGGCGACGCCTCCAGCTCACCCCCGCGTACGAGGGTGCGTGCAGATGATGACACAGGCGCGGGGCCCCTCACCAATCCGCTCCCACGGTACTAGGAGCGGCGGCCCGAGGGCAAAGCCTTAAGACCACGCGATACGGGCGTCGGGACGGAACGTAGGAGCGCCGCCGTCGTTGGGCAGGCGTACGACGTACGGACGACCTGGAGTGCCCCATGCTGCGTCTCGCCGCCTTCGCCGTCACCTCCGCCCTGGCCGCCTCGGTCGCCGGGCCGCTGCCACCGCTGCCCCTCGGGCGGCTGCTGACCGGGCCCGACAGCCTCACCATCGCCATGGCCGACACCGGCAACCACAGGCTGGACCGGGAGTACCTGCTCGAGTGCGACCCCGTGGGCGGCGACCACCCCTGGCGGGAGCAGGCCTGCGCGAAGCTGCAGAAGCTCGCCTCCGAGGGCAAGGACCCCTTCGCGCCCGTCTCCAAGCGGCAGATCTGCAGCATGAAGTACGGCGGCCCGGCCACCGCGCGGATCACCGGCACCTGGCAGGGGCGCAAAGTCGACGCGACCTTCCGACGCACGGACGGCTGCGAAATCAGCCGTTGGGAGGAGTTGGAACCTCTGCTTCCGACTGGGCGTTCCTGACCTGGGAGGATGCACGGGGCGGGCGATATGCACCGAACTTCGGCCGTCCCACCACGGAGCTGTGCCCTTAGACTCCTCCCGTGACATGCCGGTAGTTGTGGTCAGGGAGGAAGCTCGTCGTGAGCAGCAGGCCATCCCGAGGCGCTGCTCGCCTCGCAGCAATACTCGATGCCCTTCCGGACGCGCTGTTGCTCGTCAACACCAACGGCACGGTCGTCAACGCCAATTCGATCGCCCTCGAGGTCATGGAGAGCCCCGGAACCGGGCTCGTCGGCCGGGGCGTGCTCGGCCTCCTGCCCGAGTTCGACTCCAAGCTGATCCCCGGCTCCATGCGCCGGCCCGGCGAGGACGAGGGCGGCCGCGCCACGCCCAAGCGGATGATCGCGCGCCGCACCGACGGCTCCGAGTTCCCCGTCGAGGTCACCGCGGCCCACCTCGACGGCCGCGACGCCTACCGCGAGCCGCAACCCTCCTACACCGGTGACGAGCTGCTGATGCTCGTCGTACGGGACCTCTCGCAGACCGTGGACACCGAGGCCGAGCTGGCCCGCTCCCAGCGGCAGACCGAGATGATCCTGCGCGCCGCCGCCGAGGGCGTCGTCGGCACCGACACCGACGGACGGGTGGTGCTGGTCAATCCGGCCGCCGCCCAGATCCTCGGCTACCGGGCCACCGACCTCGGCAACCGCGAACTGCACGGCCTGGTGCAGCACTCTCGTGCCGACGGCTCGCCGTTCCCCTTCGACGAGTCCCCTCTCGCCGACACCCTGCGCAGCGGCCGCAAGCACCGGGTGCGCGGACAGGTGCTGTGGAACAAGGCGGGCCAGCCGGTCGCCGTCGACCTGACGACCTCTCCCGTACGGGACGGCGAACAGCTCGTCGGCGCCGTCATGACCTTCACCGACCGGCGTCCGTACGACGCCCTCGCCGCGCGGCACGCACAGCTGCTGGCCGTCCTCGGCGACTCGCTGCGCGGACCGCTGGACGAGCTCCGCGGGGAGCTGGCCACGCTCGCCGCCGACGACGCGGGTCAGCTGTGGCCCGAGGCCAACCAGCTGCTGCACCACCTGGCCGCCGGGTACTCGCGGATGACCACGCTCGTGGACAACGTGCTCGGCTTCCAGCGCCTGGACGCCGGCAGCGACAAGCTCAGCAAGAAGAAGGTCCTGATCAACGGCGTCGTCACGGCCGGCGTCGACGGCGCGGTCGAGCTGATCGGGCCGGGTCGAGCGCAGTTCGCCGTCCACGCGCCGACCATCGAGGCCGAGGTGGACGCCGAGCGGGTCGCGACCGCGCTCGCGCACCTGGTCGCGGACGTCGCCGGGGTGGACGCCACCGGCAAGACCCGCCAGGGCAGCGGCTACAGCGACTCGACGATCGTCGTGGCCGCCGCACAGCGGGGCGATGTCGTACGGATCGAGGTGCGCGGGCCGTACGAGGGCGGGAACCCGGTGCACGAGCCGATCGTGCGGGGCATCGTGGCCGCGCACGGCGGAGTGCTGCAGACCGTCGAGGTGCCGGGTGCGCCGGGCGGAGCGTACGTACTGGAACTGCCGCTGGGCTCGGGAGCGGGGACGGTGACCCTGCCGGAGCCGGCGGAGGAGCCGGATCCCGCGGCGGGTCCGGCCGGGGACGGCGCGGGCGCGGGCGCGGCCCCCGGGAAGGTCTCCGGCGGGCGCCGCGGCCGACGCGGTGTGGACGCCTTCCTGGAGGACGAGGCATCGGGCCCCGGAGCCGCGCAGTCCGGCCAGGGCGGGGGCGCTCTGGCGCTGCCGTCCGGACGGCGGCGGGGAGCCGAGGCCCCCGCGCCCGAGGCGGGCCCGGAACTCGCGCAGTCCCCGGTGAACCCGGCGGGCCTGGGCACCGGACGCAGGCGCGGCCGCGCCGGAGACGGCAGCGGCGAGGACGGCACGACCCCGGGCGGGCCCGGAGGCCCGGGCGGCGTCGTCCCGCCCGGCGGCATCGCGGCTCAGGGCGGGGTCGTCGCCCCCGGCGGCGTCGCCGGCCCGAACGGCCCCGGCGCCGTCGTCGCGCCCGGAGGCCTCGCGGGCCAGGGCGGGGTCGTCGCACCCGGCGGCATCGCCGGCCAGGGTGCGCCCGCCGTCGTCGCACCCGGTGGGATCGCCGGGCCCGTGCCGCCGCAAGGCACCGGAATGCCCGCGCTGCCGGCCGTGCCGTCCGTACCCGTGACCCAGCACCCCGCCGGGCGGCGCCGCGCACTGGGGCCGGCCGGTCCCGTGCAGCCCGCTGGTCCCGTACCCGCCACCGGCCTGAGCCCCGCTCCCGCGCGGCCCATCGCCCCCGAGGGCGGCTTCGCCCTGCCCGCCGGACCGACGCAGGCCCCCGCGATGGCCGGTCCGGCCCCCGCTCCCGCAGACGCGGACGCGGACGCTCCGGGTGGGCGGCGCGGGCGCCGGGTGCTGAGCACGCCCGCCGCCGAGCCCGAGGAAGCGGCCCCCGCCGAGGAACCCGTACCCCCGACCGGGCGGCGGCGTGCGCTGCCCGGCACCCCGGCGTGGCCGGTCCCGGCGGCGCGGACGGCGCCCGAGGACGGCGAGTCGGGCCAGGTCGCGCTCCCCGGGGCCCGGCAGCCGCAGGAGACCCCCGCGGAGGGCCAGACGGGGCAGGCGGCGATCAACGTCCGTGCCCTCGGCACCCTCGGTCAGGGCATCTCCATCGACCCGAGCACGACCGCACCCGGCACCGGCACCTCCGGTTCCGGCCGCCGGCGCCGGCTCGCCGAGCCCGCTCCGCAGGGCCGGGCCTTCGCCATAGGCGCGCCCGAAGCCGGTGCCGCCGAGGGCCCCGAGCCGCTGGACGGCCCGGGCGGCGCCGTCGAGGTGGTCAACCGGCCCGCGCCCGCACCCGTGGACGACGAACTTCCGCCCGAGCCGCTGGACAACCCCCGCCGGCTCCTGGTGTGGCCCGCGCCCGACGTGCAGACGCAGCAGGCGCTCAGCGACCGCGGCTACCGCCCGGTGATCGTGCACTCCCGCGAGGAGGTGGACGCGCAGATCGCCGCGTTCCCCGCCGCGTTGTTCGTGGATCCGCTGACCGGGCCGATCACCCGTACCGCCCTGCAGTCCCTGCGGCAGGCCGCGGTGGCGGCCGAGGTGCCCGTCCTGGTCACCGCCGGGCTGGGGCACGCCGCGCGCGAGGCCGCGTACGGAGCCGATCCGGCCGTCCTGCTCAAGGCGCTGGCGCCGCGCGACAGCGAGCAGCACCCCTCGCGGGTCCTGCTGATCGAGGAGCGCGACGAGATCGCCTCGGCGCTCACCACCGCCCTGGAACGGCGCGGCCTCCAGGTCGCCCGGGCGGGCGCCGACACCGACGCGGTGGAACTGGCGACGCAGATGAGGCCCAACCTGGTCGTCATGGACCTGATGCAGGTACGCCGCCGCCGGGCCGGGATCGTGGACTGGCTGCGCGCCAACGGGCAGTTGAACCGCACCCCGCTGGTCGTCTACACGGCGACGGGCATCGACGCGGCGGAGCTGCCGAAGCTGGGTTCGGGGGAGAGCGTGCTCTTCCTCGCCGAGCGGGCCACCACGGACGACGTACAGGGCCGCATCGTGGACCTACTGGCCAAGATCGGCACCAACTAGCCATCCTGGCCCGATGGCCATCTTCGACACGACCGAGCACACCGTCCCCGCGGACAACGGGGAGGTGAACCTGCTCATAGCCCGTCAGGTGGAGCCCGGGTACGAGGAGACCTTCGAGGCCTGGGCCCACGGGATCCTGGACACGGCCGCGAGCTTCCCGGACCACCTGGGGTACGGGCTGTTCCGCCCGGCGACCGAGGGCGGGCCGTGGTTCCTGGTGCACCGCTTCCGCAACGAGGCCGCGTTCCAGCGCTGGCAGGACTCGCCCGAGCGGGCCCAGTGGTTCTCCAACTGCCTGGGTCACCACCACCAGGAGATAGCCCGCCGGGAACTGCACGGCATGGAGACCTGGTTCGCCAAGCCGGGCACGACCCGGCCCGCGCCGCCCCGCTGGAAGATGGCGATCAGCTCGGGGCTGGCCATCTTCCCGATCTCGCTCGTCGGCAACGCGGTGCTCGGGCCGTTCCTGGTGGATCTGCCGTTCGTGCTGCGCACGGCCGCCTTCACCGTCGTGTTCAGCACCCTGATGACCTACGTGGCCATGCCCACCGTCAGCAGGCTGCTGCGGCCGTGGCTCACCAAGGGGTGAGCCCGCTCCCGGTCACCAGGGACCCGGTCAGGCGGCCGGTGGCCGCCCCGCCCCCGGTCAGTCGAGCTTCGTGACGTCGAGCTCGCCGTCCGCGTACTGCTTGCGGATCACCTTCTTGTCGAACTTGCCGACGCTGGTCTTGGGCACCTCCGTGATGACCGTCCAGCGCTCCGGCAGCTGCCACTTGGCGATCGACCCGCCGAGGAACTCGCGCAGGCCCGCGTAGTCCACGGTGGCGCCCGCCTTGAGCACGACGGTGGCCAGCGGGCGCTCGCCCCACTTGTCGTCGGGGACGGCGACCACGGCGGCCTCGGCGACCTCCGGGTGCGCCATCAGGGCGTTCTCCAGCTCCACGCTGGAGATCCACTCGCCGCCGGACTTGATGACGTCCTTGGCCCGGTCGGTGAGGGTGAGGTAGCCGTCGTGGCTGATGACGCCGACGTCCCCGGTCTTGAGCCAGCCGTCCGCGCTGAACTTGTCGTCGGGGCGGTACGGTTCGCCGTTGGCGCCGCCGAAGTAGGCGCCCGCGATCCAGGTGCCGCGCACCTCCAGCTCGCCCGCGGACTCGCCGTCCCAGGGGAGGTGGTCGCCGGTGGGGCCGACCAGGCGGGCCTCGACGCCCGCCGGGAAACGGCCCTGGGTGATCCGGTACGGCCACTCCTCCTCGGCGCCCAGACCGGCCGGCGGGTGCGCCATCGTGCCGAGCGGGGAGGTCTCGGTCATGCCCCACGCGTGACAGAGTCGTACGCCGAGCTTGTCGTAGGCCTCCATCAGGGCGGGCGGGCAGGCCGCGCCTCCGATGGTGACCTGCTTCATCGAGGTCAAGTCGCGCGGGTTGGCGGTGACCTCGGCGAGCAGGCCCTGCCAAATGGTGGGAACGGCCGCCGCGTGCGAGGGCTTCTGCCGCTCGATCATGTCGGCGAGCGGGGCGGGCTGGAGGAACCGGTCCGGCATCAGCATGTTGATGCCGGTCATGAAGGTGGCGTGCGGCAGGCCCCACGCGTTCACGTGGAACTGCGGGACCACGATGAGGGTGGTGTCCCGGTCGGTCAGCCCCATCGACTCGGCCATGTTGACCTGCATGGAGTGCAGGTAGATCGAGCGGTGCGAGTAGGCGACGCCCTTGGGATCGCCCGTGGTGCCCGAGGTGTAACACATGGCCGCGGCCTGGCGTTCGTCCAGCTCGGGCCAGTCGTAGGTGACCGGGCGGCCCGCGATCAGCTCTTCGTACTCGTGCACGCGGACGTTCAGGCCTTCGAGCACCGAGCGGTCGCCGATGCCGGAGACGACGACGTGCTCGACCGTCGGCAGGTGCGGCAGCAGCGGCGCGAGGAGCGGCAGCAGGGTGCCGTTGACCAGTACGACCCGGTCCTCGGCGTGGTTGACGATGAAGATCAGCTGCTCGGGAGGGAGCCGCAGATTGAGGGTGTGCAGGACCGCGCCCATGGACGGGATCGCGAAGTACGCCTCGACGTGCTCGGCGTTGTTCCACATCAGCGTCGCCAGGACGCTTCCGGGCTCGACGCCCAGCTCGTCGCGCAGGGCATGGGCGAGCTGCGCGGCGCGGTCGCCGATCTCGGCGAACGTGCGGCGCTGCGGCTCGGCCTCGCCCGTCCACGTCGTCACGGTGGACCTGCCGTGAACCCTCCGACCATGCTCCAGAATCCGGCTGATGGTGAGCGGTACTTCTTGCATGGTGCTGAGCACGGGCGTCCTCCCGATGGGCGCTGTCACTCGTCTCGACGGGTGGGAGAATTCTGCGCACGTACCACTTGGTATGTCACTACGTCTCGGTAGCTTTCTTCGAAGCCGCCACCGGCGATGTTTCACGTGAAACACGGCCGGACCGAGGGCGGCGACCACGGTGTCAGCGGACCGTGGTGAGCTCCGGGTCCTCGCGCAGCTTGCCCAGCGCCCGGGAGACGGCGCTCTTGACCGTGCCGACCGAAACCCCGAGGAGCTCGGCGGTCTGCACCTCGCTGAGGTCCTCGTAGTAGCGCAGTACGACCATGGCCCGCTGCCGGTCGGGCAGCCGGGTCACCGCGCGCCACATCGCGTCCCGCAGGGCCTGCGCCTCCGCGGGGTCGGCGGCCGGGACGTCCTCGGTCTCGGGGAGCTCGTCGCAGCAGAACTCGTCCACCTTGCGCTTGCGCCACTGGGAGGTGCGGGTGTTGACCAGGGCGCGCCGGACGTAGCCGTCCAGCGCGCGGTGGTCCTCGATGCGGTCCCAGGCCATGTACGTCTTGGCCAGGGCCGTCTGGAGCAGGTCCTCGGCGTCGCACGGATTGGCGGTGAGGGAGCGCGCCGTGCGCATCAGGACCGTGCCGCGGGTCCGGACGTACGCCGAGAACGACGGGTACGGCGTCGGGTTCGAGGCGAGCGTGCACACAGGCGTGGTCATGTGTCCACGCTAGGAGCGCCCGCCCGTCATGGGATCGGCCGCAAGTGCCGAAGCGGGGTCCGTCTCAGGTTGTAGGAGTGGGGAAAGCCCCACCTCCTGAAGGTGGAGGAGGTGGGGCCCAACCGGCACGAATCCGTCAGACCTGAGCGCCGAGCCGTCGGCGGTGGGATTCGGACCGTCGGCCGTCGGCGGCGGCTTCGGACCGTCGGTCATCGGCGGCCGGTTCGGACCGTCGGTCATCGGCGGCCGGTTCGGACCGTCGGTCATCGGCGGCCGGTTCGGACCGTCAGCCGTCGGCTCCCAGGATCAGCCCGGAGGTCGGTACCCCGGTCCCGGCCGTGACGAGGACGTGTTCCGCCCCCGCCACCTGGTTCACCGAGGTGCCGCGCAGCTGGCGGACGGCCTCGGCGATGCCGTTCATGCCGTGCAGGTACGCCTCCCCGAGCTGGCCGCCGTGGGTGTTGATCGGCAGCGCGTCCGCGGCCACGAAGTCCGCGGCCTCGCCGGGCTTGCAGAAGCCGAACTCCTCCAGCTGCATCAGCACGAAGGGGGTGAAGTGGTCGTAGAGGATCCCGACGTCGATGTCCGAGGGCCGCAGCCCGCTGGTGCGCCACAGCTGGCGCGCGACCACGTCCATCTCCGGCAGCCCGGTCAGGTCGTCGCGGTAGAAGGAGGTCATGCCCTCCTGCCGGCGTCCGGCGCCCTGCGCGGCGGCGGTGATCACCGCGGGCGCGTGCCGCAGGTCCCTGGCCCGCTCGGGCGTGGTGACGACGACGGCCTGCCCGCCGTCCGTCTCCTGGCAGCAGTCCAGCAGCCGCAGTGGCTCGACGATCCAGCGCGACGCGGCGTGGTCGGCGAGGGTGATGGGCTTGCCGTGGAAGTAGGCGGCGGGGTTGTTCGCGGCGTGCCGGCGATCGGTCACCGCGACGTGCCCGAAGGCCTCGGGGGTGAGGTTGTGGGCGTGCAGGTAGCGCTGGGCGGTCATGGCCACCCAGGAGGCGGGGGTCAGCAGCCCCCAGGGCAGCGACCAGCCGAGCGCGGCGCCCTCCGCCGAGGGTTCGCGCTGCTGGACGCCGGAGCCGAAGCGGCGTCCGGAGCGCTCGTTGAAGGCCCGGTAGCAGACCACGACCTCGGCGACCCCGGTGGCGACGGCGAGGGCGGCCTGCTGGACGGTGGCGCAGGCCGCGCCACCGCCGTAGTGGATGCGGGAGAAGAAGGACAGGTCTCCGATGCCGGCCGCCTGCGCGACGGTGATCTCGGGGCTGGTGTCCATCGTGAAGGTGACCATGCCGTCGACGTCGGCCGGGGTGAGCCCGGCGTCCTCGAGGGCGTTGTGCACGGCCTCGACGGCGAGCTTGAGCTCGCTGCGGCCCGAGTCCTTGGAGAACTCGGTCGCTCCGATGCCGGCGATGGCGGCCTTGCCGCCGAGCTCGTCGCGGGTGCGGACGCTCATGCCGGCACCTCCGCGGTGACCGTCCCCGACACGTGCCGGCCGATGCCGTTGGCTCCGAGGACACGGATCTCGACGGTGTTCCCGGAGACGGCGGTGACGGTGCCCGTGAGCGTCATCGTGTCCCCCGGGTAGTTGGGGGCGCCGAGGCGGATGGCCACCTTGCGCAGGACGGCCCGCGGCCCGAGGTGGTCGGTGACGTACCGGCCGACCAGGCCGTTCGTGGTCAGGATGTTCATGAAGATGTCCGGTGAGCCCTTCTCCTGGGCCAGCGCCGCGTCGTGGTGCACGTCCTGGTAGTCACGGGAGGCGATCGCGCCCGCGACGATCAGGGTGCGGGTGACCGGGATCTCCAGCGGTGGCAGTTCCTCGCCGACTCTCATGGCGACGGTTCCCATGACTCAGCCCTCCTGCGCCAGCACGGCGCCCAGTTCGGCCAGCAGCTCGCTGCCGCAGCCCAGGTACGCGTCCAGCTGGCGCCCCCAGAGGAAGTGCCGGTGGACGGGATGGTCCAGGTCGGCGCCCATGCCGCCGTGCAGGTGCTGGCCCGCGTGCACGACGCGTTTGCCCGCCTCCGAGGCCCACCAGGCCGCCGTCAGCGCGTGTTCGCGCGCCGGAAGGCCCTGGTCGATGCGCCAGGCCGCCTCGTACGCGGTGACCCGGATGGCCTCGGTGTCCATGTGGGCGTCGGCCGCACGCAGCAGGACCGCCTGGTTGGTGGAGAGCGGGCGGCCGAACTGCTCTCGGGTGGAGGTGTACTCCACGGCCCGGGCGAGCGAGCCCGCGCAGACGCCCGCCTGGAGTCCGGCGAAGGCCGTCCGGGCGGCGTCGAGGGTCGCTTCGTACGCGTCCTCGCCCCCGAGGCGCTCGCCCTCGGCCCCCGTCAGCGTCAATCGGCCCGCCGACCAGGGGGCGGTGGTCTCCACCGGTGAGGTGCTCACCCCGGGGGCGTCCGTCCGTACGAGCCACAGGGCCCGGTCCGCGTCCGGGACCAGTACGTGGGTGGCGTCGCGCAGCCAGGGCACGGCCGGGGCGGTTCCGGTGAGCCGCCCGTCCTCGGAGGTGATCCGGCCGCGCGCCGGAAAGGCCCCGGTGGCGACCGCCTCGCCGGTGCCGAGGGCGGGAAGCAGGCGGGCGCGTTGCTCGGCGGTGCCGTGCGCAGCCACCGGGAGGATGCCGTACGCGCAGGTGGCGGCGTACGGGACCTGCGCGGTGGTGCGGCCCTGCTCCTCCAGGAGCAGGACCAGTCCGAGCAGGCCGACCTCCTCGACTGCGGCGGTCATTCCGGCCGTGGTGAGGGCCTTCCAGAGCTCGGCGTCGCTGCCGGTGCCGGCGGCCCCGAGGCGTTCGTGGGTGGCGAGGTCGCCGAATATCCGGGCGGCGAGGCCGGCCGCGGCGGCCTGCTCTTCGGTGGGGTGGAAGTCCATCAGCCTTCACTCCCGCGGAAGACGGGGAGTTCGAGGCCGTCGTCGACGCGCAGGAACTCCAGCCGGACCGGCATTCCGATGCGGACCTTGTCGTACGGGACACCGGTGATGTTGCTGATCATGCGGACCCCTTCGGCGAGTTCGACGAGCGCGACCGCGTACGGAGGGTCGAAGGCGGGGAAGGGCGGGTGGTGCATGACCACGTACGAGAAGACGGTGCCGGAGCCGGAGGCCTCGACGGTGTCCCAGTCCTGGCTCGCACAGGCGTTGCAGCCGGGCAGCCACGGGAAGCGAAGGGTTTCGCAGGAGGTGCAGCGCTGGATCAGGAGCCGGTGCTCCCGGACCCCGTCCCAGAATCCCTGGTTGTCGCGGTTGACCACCGGCCGGGGGCGCAGGGCCGGGGCCTTCTTCTTCGCCGGGGTGCCGGCGGGCGCGTACTTGAGGATCCGGAAGCGGTGGGTGCCCGCGGTCTCCCCGTTGGCGTGGACGTCCATGCGCGTGGTCACGAAGTGGCCGGTGCCCAGCTTGGTCGTCTTGCGCGGGGACACGGACTCGATGACGGCGTCGAAGGTGATGGTGTCCCCGGGGCGCAGCGGGCGCAGGTACTCCTGCTCGCAGTCGGTGGCGACCACCGAGGTGAAACCGGCGCCGTCGAGGAGGGCGAAGAGGTCGTCGTAGCAGGAGGAGCGGTCGGAGTGGCCGGAGAGCCCGCCCATGGTCCAGGCCTGGAGCATGGTGGGCGGCGCGATGGCGGCCGGGCCGGTGTAGGCCGGGTTGGCGTCTCCCATCGCCTCGCACCAGTGGCGGATCATCGGCTCGTTGACCGGGTCCTTGCCCCGGCCCGCGGTGGCGGCCGGCTGCCCTTCGAAGGCCGCCAGCAGCGCGTGGAACCGGGCCGCCTCCCCGTCCGTGTCGGCCGCCTGCGCCGTCATCGCTTCCTCCCCTTCATGCCGAGCCGCATCATGGCGACGATCTCCCGCTGGACCTCACTGACTCCGCCGCCGAAGGTGTTGATCTGCGCGGCCCGGTTCATCCGCTCCAGCTCACCGCCCGCGAAGGCCCCGGGGCCCCGTACGAGCGCTTCCTCGCCGACCACTTCCTGGCACATCCGGTACACCTCGACGGTGGACTCGGTGCCGAGGAACTTCACTCCGCTCGCGTCGCCGGGGGCCAGGGTGCCCGCGCCCACGTCCTGGACGAGGCGCCAGTTCAGGAGGCGTACGGCGGCCAGTCGCGCGTGCGCCTCGGCGAGCCGGGACTGCACCCAGGGCAGGTCCGCAGGCCGCTCGCCGGTGACCGGGTCGGGGGTGCGGGCGTGGTCGAGCGCGTACGTGTAGAAGTCCTCGGCCTGCATGCCGATGGCGGCGAGGGCCACGCGCTCGTGGTTGAGCTGGTTGGTGATCAGGCCCCAGCCGCCGTGCTCGGGGCCGACGAGGTTGCCGGCGGGCACGCGGACGGAGTCGTAGTACGTCGCCGTGGTGGTGAGCCCGCCGACGGTCTCGATGGGGGTCCAGGAGAACCCGGGGTCGTCCGTGGGCACCAGGATGATCGAGATGCCCTTGTGCTTGGGGGCCTCGGGGTCGGTGCGGCAGGCGAGCCAGATCCAATCCGCGTTCTGGGCGTTGGAGGTGAAGATCTTCTGCCCGTCGATCACCCAGTCGTCACCGTCGCGGACGGCCCGGGTGCGCAGTGAGGCGAGGTCGGTGCCCGCCTCCGGCTCGGAGTAGCCGATGGCGAAGACGATCTCGCCCTTGAGGATGCGGGGCAGGAAGTATTCCTTCTGCTCCCGGGTCCCGTACTTCATCAGGGTCGGGCCGACGGTGTTGAGCGTGACCATGGAGACGGGCGCGCCGGCCCGGTAGGCCTCGTCGAAGAAGACGAACTGCTCGTCGGGGCCGCGGCCCTGGCCTCCGTATTCGACGGGCCAGCCGAGGCCGAGCAGGTCGTCGGCGCCTATGCGGCGCAGCAGTGCGCGCTGAAGGGCCGGGTCCTCCGGGACCCCGTCCGGCAGCAGGTCCTGGAAGTACTCCCGCAGTTCGGCGCGGAGCCGCAACTGGCCTTCGGTCGGGGCGAGGTGCACGGCGCTGGCCTCCCGGCATCACAACATCGAGTGAACCTGACTGTCCGTCAGATTCACTGCCGGTGTCAAGGTCGGAAGGCGAGCCGCTGCGACACTCGCGGGAAGACGCACGCGAGGGCGCCCGCACTACCGGACCCCAGCCGGTCCGGTCGCACGGGCGCCCTCAACAGTCGGTGCGGCTCAGGCCGCGGCTACCACCAGGGGTGGAAGTTGACCGCCACGTTGGACTGGTGGATCGCGGTGAAGGCCGAGCCGTTGACCTGCGCGGTGTTGTTCTGGTTGGACGCTCCGGAGCCGGTAGCCACCTGCTGCGAGGTGGAGGAGTTGCCGTTGTTGTTGCCACCGACACCGCTGCCGATGACGCCGGCGACGCTCGCATTCGATCCGTCGTTCGCGAGGGCGCCGTTGTCGGCCGAGGCCACGCCGCCGAAGAGGGCGACGGCGAGCGGGAGAGCGGCGACGGCGGCGATGACGCGGGCGGTACGGATGCTTGCCATGTGTGAATCCTCCAGAAAACCGAAGTGGACTTCATCCCAAGGCAGTTGGCCGACCGCCTCGGTCGTTCCGTGTGGTGACGACGTCGCGAGACCAGAGTTGCCCACCGAATCCCCGGCGAACCACCCCGGAGTCTGCGATTCCCCCGCAAGCATGACCAACTCCGGATAAACCCAATTCGCGCCCCCTGCGCCGCAGGTCAGCACACCGGAACCCGCCGAAACCCTTGCCGCACAAGGGATGAAGCGTTCAGCCAAAAAAGGCCGCCGAGACATGCCGAAAAGGGCCGCGCCGTCCGGGAACCCCACCGTCTCCCGGCCCTGCGGCCCTGCAATACCAAGATTCACGCCCCCTGCACGCCCCCGGCGCCCGCCGGGGTGACTGCGCCGTACCGGATACCTCTCTACGCCGCGAGCGCGAGCCCGTCGCGGGCCGAAGGGACGACAGGCGCGGCAGCGGATACGGCGAGGGATGCCGCAGATGCGGCAGCGGGTGCGAACGTGGCAGCGCGTGCGACAGCAAAAGCGGCACCCATGGCAGCGGCGGTGGTGGACCGGCGAACGGACGGGGACTTGCCGTGCGCCTCGGCGCGGATCCGCTGCTTGATGGTCGGCGGGAGGGAACCGCCCCGCATCATCGCCCGCCAGCTCAGCGGGGCCTGGACGCCCGCCCGGCGCACGGTGCCGGCCTCGGCGGCCGGGGCGGCGGGAGCAGCGGCGGAGGCGAGGGCCGGGGCGGCCTTGCCGACGAGCCCGAGGGAGGCGAGGAGCGCCACGAGGGCGGCGAGGACGGAGGTCCAGATCGACGAGATGACGCTGCGCTGAGCCATGACGGGTTCCCTCATTTCGCGATGTTCCGACGGGCGGATCTGCATACATTCGTCATGATGCGGATGCAACCGCACGACTCCCACCACGCACGCCGATCTTCTGACAAACACCACCCAAAAGGCCCACCGCTACCCTCCGGCCCGGAATTCCTGTCGCGCCCCCGGCCCCTGCCTCGCACAATTCGGGGGCATGGGAACAGACATAAGCGGGTTCATCGAGTGCCGGTGGGACCGATGGCTGGACGAGGACGACCGCCAGTGGCACGCGGCCGTCGACATCATGCACCTCTACAACGGCCGCTCCTACCGTGCCTTCGGTGCCCTCTTCGGCATGCGCAACGACGCCTTCCGCCCGCTCGCCCCCTACCGCGACCTGCCCCCGGACGCGTCGAAGGAGACCCGCGCCCACTTCGAGGACTGGGGATACGGCCAGTCCTGGATCACCTGGGCGGAACTGTCGGCGGCCGACTGGGACGAGCCCGCACTCGAACCCAACGACGGCATCCACGAGCACCGCCGCAACTCCATGGGCCACTGGGAGCTGTACAACGACAACATCAGCCTTGACCGCTTCGCCGAGCTCTCCAGCAGCACCGACCCACACGCTCTGTACGAAGCGAGCCGCGGCTACCCCGAAGGCACCGAGTGGCACGACGGCGACGTGCTCTTCCGCACCGGCCGCCTACGGCGGAAGGACGCCGTACTGGAAAACGAGTGGGAGCCCATCTGGTCGGTCATGCGCACCCTGGCGGCCATCCACGGCGACGAGGCCGTCCGCCTGGTCGTCTGCTTCGGCTGAACCCGCCGACGACCCGCGCCGAGAGCGAACGAAGGGGCGCCCCTGCCGGGGCACCCCTTCTGATCAGCGCGTTGTCTGACCTGGTGGCGGTGGGTGTGGGATTTGAACCCACGGTGACTCGCGCCACGACGGTTTTCAAGACCGTTCCCTTAGGCCGCTCGGGCAACCCACCCTCGCCCCTGCCGATCAGCGGCGGAGCGGGCACCAGAGTACCGGCTGTCAGGGGTGTCGGGGGCGGCGTTGTCGGCGGGGGCCGTCCGAGGCCGGGTCGATCCGCCGGTCAGGACGTCTGGGCCTTGTCGTAGGCCGCCTTGGCCTCATTGCCGAAGTACGGGCCGTACATGCGGTTCGGCAGGAAGTTGTAGCCGAAGCTGTTCACCGAGACCTGCGTACCCAGGCCGGTGGCCTCGTTGAAGTCCTGGAACCAGGGGCCGCCGCTGGAGCCGCCGGTCATGTTGCAGGACAGGCTGTGGTCCTTGGTGAGCAGGAAGTCCTTGCCGCTGTTGCCGCTGCAGTAGACCAGCTTCGTGCCGTCGTACGGGGCGGCCGCGGGGAACCCGAACGAGTACATCTTCTTGTTGTAGCCACCGTTGAAGAGGATGCCCTGGGCTCCGACGACCTGGCTGAGGGTCTGACCGTTCTGCGGGGCGACCACCGCCAGGCCGACGTCCATGTTCATGTCCTCGCTCGCGGCCCACTGGTCGGTGGCGAAGGTCTTGGTGGCCGACCACTGGCCGTAGGGCGCGTTGCCGTTGTTGTACGCGGGGACGAAGACCCAGTTCGTGTGCCAGGCGCCCTGGTACTTCACGCAGTGGCCGGCCGTGATGACCGTGCTGCCGTTGGCGCTGGTGATCGAGTCACCCGAGCAGGAGGCGGTCCGGTCCCCCATGGTGAAGAAGACCCGGCCGGAGGTCTTCACGACCGCGCCGCCGGCCGTCCAGGCGCCGCCCGCCTGCGGGAACGCCGTGGGTGAGGCGGAGGCGGAGGTCGGTGCGATGCTCGTGGGGGCGGCCGCGGTGGCGACGGGCGTGCGGGCCTTGCCGGGGGCCGCCGTGATGTCCAGCGGTGTGGCCGCCCGCATCCGTTCGGCGGTCCAGAAGCCCTCGGTGTGCTGCTGGCGGAAGGACGCGGGGCCGTCCGCCGCGACCGAGGGGGTGGCGGCCGTCAGGACACCGGTGATCAGGGCGCCCGTCGAGAGCAGGACCGATAAGGCCGTTCGATGACGATTCACGCATGACTCCTTCTGCCGTGCCCGAGAGCGGGGTGGCCGCCGGGGCAGGGTGGGGGTGAAGAGCGGTCGGTGCGGATCGGTTGTTCGAGTTGCCGGGAGGAGGGTGGCACGGGCGGGTCGCAATGTCAGCGGGCAGTCGGAACGTCCGGTCGGTTCCGGCCAGGAAATGGCCAACTCCCTGCCGTTACACGGTGAGGAGCACCCCGCCGTACGAGACCCCGGCGACCACCAGCCACGCCCCCAGCCCCAGGACCGCGGCCCGCCCACCGGTCCGGGCCAGTGTCGGCAGGTGCACCGCCGTCCCCAGACCGAACAGGGCCGCCGCGAGCAGGACCTCCTGTGCCGTGTGCGCCCAGTCCAGGGCCGCCTCCGGCAGCACGCCGGTCGCACGCAGCGCGGCCGCCGCCAGGAAGCCGGCCACGAACAGCGGCACCGGGGCCGGCCGGCGCCCCGAGGACGTACGCACCCCGCGCCGCCGGGCCCGTACGGAGAAGGCCACGGCCGCCACCAGCGGCGCGAGCAGCGCCACCCGCATCAGCTTGACCAGCACCGCCTCGCCGAGGGCCCCCGGGCCGGCGGTCTGAGCGGTGGCCACGACCTGGCCGACGTCGTGGACGCTCGCGCCGACCCACCTGCCGAAGGCGGGGTCCGAGAGCCCCAACGGCCCTTGGAGCAAAGGCAGGACGGCGATCGCGAGGGTTCCGCACAGGGTGACCAGGGCCACCGATGCGGCCACGTCCTCCTCGTCGCTGCCCGACACCTCGCTCACCGCTCCGATCGCCGAGGCCCCGCAGATCGAGTAGCCGGTGGCGATCAACAGCGGCTGGTCACCGGGGAGTCCGAGGCGCCGGCCCAGCCAGACGGTGCCGAAGAAAGTGGCCGCGACCACACCGGCCACCATCGCGACGGTCCCCCAGCCCAGCCTCAGCACCTGGTCCAGCCCCAGACCGAGCCCGAGCAGGACGATGCCGATGCGCATGAGACGACGACCGGCCAGGGACAGACCCGGGCGGGCGGTTCCCCGCGCGAAGGACCGCAGCCCGGGGAGATGGGCCACCGCGATGCCCAGCACCACGGACGCGGTCAGCATGGGCACGACGGGCAGAAGACGATGCACGCACCAGGCGGCCAACGCTCCGCCCGCAGCCATCGCCAACCCGGGCCAGGGAGTGGACGTTTCACGTGAAACATGCCCGACCGCCACCCGCTGAGGGCGGTGAAGGAGAGCCATCAGTCGACCGGGAGCTGGTAGACGCGGCGGATGCTGGTGCCCAGCCGGGACACGTCGGCTCCGTACACGTGCAGGGATATCGCCTTCGTGGCACAGGAGTTGCGCACCTTGTGGATGTCACCGGGCGGCGCGAACCCGCAGACCTCACCCGGCCCGTTGACCACGTCCTCGGTGGCCACCAGGCGCGCGGGACCGGCACCCGGCGCCAGCCGGAAGCGGCGCTCGCTCTCCTCGCCCTGGTGCACCCCGGCCACGCACCACGACACGTGGTCGTGGATGCAGGTCTCCTGACCAGGCAGCCACACCAGCGCCACCACCGAGAAGCTGCCGTCGGCCTCGGCGTGCAGGATGTGCTGCCGGTACCGCTCCGGGTCGCCCTCGCACTGCGCGGGGGTCAGGAGGTCGGCGGCGCCCAGATGCGGGGCCACCCGCTCGCCGACCAGGTAGGCGGTCAGGTCCGGGGCCAGCCCCCGCTCGACGACCGTGCGGATCTCGCTGACGAGGGCGGCCATCCTCGTGGTGGTGCGGGCCGGCGTGGTGGTGGTCATGCTGGCAGCGTCCTGCCGCCGATCCATCACGTCCAACGACAGTTTCGACCCGAAATCCCAAGTGCTGCTTATGGGTTGGGCGGGGTCGGGTCAGCAGCCCACCCGGTTCGCCGCCACCTGCTTGAGTGCGTCGAGGACCACGGCCGTCGCCGGGATGCGCAGGTGATCCCGGTACACGTAGGCGGAGATGTGGCGGCGTGCGGCCGGCTCCAGCGCCCGCCCACAGACCTTGCTGAGCGAGAGGGAGGGCAGGACCAGCGCGGGCATCATCGCCACGCCCAGGCCCTGGGCGACCAGGCTCTGCACCACCAGGTTGTCGTCGGTCGCGAAGCGGACGTCCGGTACGAAGCCCAGCTCCGCGCACTCGTGCAGCAGGTTGGCCCGGCAGCGCGGACAGCCCGCGATCCAACGCTCCTCTGCGAGGTCGGCCAGGTGCACGGCCCTGCGCCGGGCCAGCGGATGCCCGGTGGGAAGCAGCACGGTCAGCTGGTCCTCCAGCAGCCTGACCTCGGTCACCTCCTCCGGTACGTCCTCGTGCAGCCCGGGATAGGTGAAGGCCAGGGTGATGTCGCACTCCCCGCGCTCCAGTCGGCGCAGCGACTCCGGCGGCTCCCCCTCCAGAAGCTCGACCTGCACGCCGGGGTGGTCCTTGGCCAGCCCGCTCAGGGCCTCCGGGACCAGGGTGGCGTTGGCGCTGGGGAAGCCGCAGAGCCGTACGCGCCCGGTGCGCAGCCGCGCGTACGCCTTCAGCTGGGCCTCGGCGGCTGAGAGACTGCCGAGGATCGTCTCCGCGTGCCGGGACAGGGACTCGCCGGCTTCGGTGAGCTGCATCCTGCGGCCGACGCGGGTGAACAGCGGGGTTCCGACGGCGCGTTCCAGCGCCTTCATCTGCTGGGTGATGGCGGGCTGGGTGTACCCCAGGACGCGCGCGGCCGCCGAGTAGGAACCGGAGGCGACCACCTGGTGGAACGTCCGTATGTGCCGGGAATCGAACACCAGCGAAGCATAAGCGGACATTGGGAGGGGTCGTAGGCGGAATTCCGCCTACGACCCCTCTCCATCAGGCCCATCGGGCCGTTGCCGCGACTGCGGCAGCGGGGCCCTCCGGCCTACTTGTCGCCGACCCGCGAGCCGAGCGTGATGTCCACCGTGGTCGGCTTGCCGCCGCGCAGGTAGGTGAGCTTCACGGTGTCGCCGGGCTTGTACGTCCAGATCATGCTGATCAGGGTCGGACCGCTGTCGACCGGCTTGCCACCGAACTCGGTGATGATGTCGCCGGGCTTGAGGCCCGCCTTGCCGGCCGGGCCGTTCGGGTCGACGAGCTCGTTGGCGGCTGCGCCCTGCTCGGAGATCTTCGCGCCCTCGGCCTTGGCCTGGAGGTCCACGGAGACCGAGATCACCGGGTAGACCGGCTTGCCCGTCTTGATCAGGGACTCGGCAACGTTCTTCGCCTGGTTGATCGGGATGGCGAAGCCGAGGCCGATGGAACCGGCCTGGCCACCGCCGAAGCCGCCGTTGCCGGCCGACTGGATGGCGGAGTTGATGCCGATGACGGCGCCACGCCCGTCGAGCAGCGGACCGCCGGAGTTGCCCGGGTTGATCGAGGCGTCGGTCTGGAGCGCGCTCATGTACGAGTTCTTGCCACCGGAGCCGTCACCGGAGGCGACGGGGCGGTTCTTGGCGCTGACGATGCCGGTGGTGACCGTGTTCGACAGGCCGAAGGGCGCGCCGATCGCGATCGTCGGGTCGCCGACCGCGACGTTCTCGGAGTCGCCGAGCGCCAGCGGCTTGAGGCCGGCCGGCGGGTTCTTCAACTTGAGGACGGCCACGTCGTAGCCCTGGGCCCGGCCGACGACCTCGGCCTCGTACTTCTTGCCGTCGGAGAAGGTCGCGGAGAGCTTGCCGCCGTTGGCGGCGGAGGCCACCACGTGGTTGTTCGTGAGGATGTGGCCCTGCTGGTCGTAGACGAAGCCGGTGCCCGTGCCGCCCTCGCCGTCGCCGGCGGAGGCCTCGATGGTGACGACGCTGGGCAGCGCGGCGGCGGCCAGGCCCGCGATCGAACCGGCCTCGCGCTTGACGTCCTTGGGGGTGTTGCCGGCGGAGATCGTGGTCGAGCCGGTGCCGTTGTTGCTGCGGTCCGCGGCCCAGTAGCCGACGCCGCCGCCGATGCCGCCCGCGATGAGGGCCGCCACCAGCACGCCCGCGATCAGGCCGCCCCTGCCCTTGGGCTTGCCCTGCGGGGTGCCGTCCGCGATCGGGGGAGCACCCCAGCCGCCGTGGCCGCCCTGGCCGCCGCCCATGCCGTACGCGGGCACGGTCGGCGGCGCCGGCGGCCAGACCTCGGCGCCGTGCGCGGCCGGGGCGGGGGCCGCGGGGGCCTGCTCGTAGCCCGGGGCGGGGGCGGCGGGGGCCTGGCCGTAGCCCGGGGCTGGCTGCGCCGGAGCCCCGGCCGGCGGGGTGGGCGGAAGCTGCTGGGTGTGCTCGGTGCCCGGCGCGGGGGCGGTGGGCGGAAGCTGCTGGGTCACCGGCTCGGCGGCGGGCACGGCCGTGGGAGTCTCCGGGACGGGCTGGGTGGCCGGGGCCACCGGCGGCGCGTCGGCGGGCCGGGGGGCCGCCACGGACTCCGCCGCCTGGGTCTCGGAGGCCTGAGCAGGTGGTGCGGACGGCGCCGCGGGCTGCTTGGGGGCCGCGGTGCCCTCGTTCTCGGTGCTCACAGCGCTCTCTCCTCGTCACACACGGCTTCAGAAATCTTCGGCACATCTCGTGTCAGTCGGTCCGACTGAACGTTCGACTGGCCACACAAGTTCCTGGGCAAAGCCTTTCCCATCACCCGTCAGAGCACTGTAAGCCGGACCTGTGCGTCTCTCCCCATTCTTTATATCCGACATTTCGGATGCATTCGCAGGACCGGACCTCGACGCCCGGGGCTCCCGCGGTGGCACCATGACCCGGTGACCCATGCAACGCCGCACCCCATCCAGGTCGTCGCCCACCGGGGAGCCTCGGAGGACGCCCCCGAGCACACGCTGGCCGCCTACCGCAGGGCCATCGACGACGGCGCGGACGCCCTCGAATGCGACGTCCGACTGACCGCCGACGGCCATCTGGTCCTGGTGCACGACCGCCGGGTGAACCGCACCTCCAACGGCCGCGGCGCCGTCTCCGCCCTGGAACTCGCCGACCTCGCCGCCCTAGACTTCGGCTCCTGGAAGGACCGCGAGGAGTCCCCCGACTGGGACGCGGACCCCGAGCGGACCTCCGTCCTCACCCTGGAGCGGCTCCTGGAACTCGTTTCCGACGCCGGCCGACCCGTCCAGCTGGCGATCGAGACGAAACACCCGACCCGCTGGGCCGGACAGGTGGAGGAGCGCCTCCTCTTCCTCCTCAAGCGCTTCGGCCTGGACACCCCGCCCTCCGAGGGGCCGCACCCGGTCCGCGTCATGAGCTTCTCGGCACGCTCCCTGCACCGGGTGCGGGCGGCGGCCCCGACGATCCCGACCGTGTACCTGATGCAGTTCATCTCGCCCCGCATGCGGGACGGGCGGCTGCCGGCCGGCGTCCACATCGCGGGTCCGGGGATGCGGATCGTGCGCAACCACCCCGCCTACATCCGCAAGCTGCAGAGCGCGGGCCATTCCGTACACGTATGGACAGTGAACGATCCCGGAGACGTTCAGCTCTGCGCTGATCTCGGTGTGGAAGCAATCATCACGAACAGACCCCGTCAGGTTCTGTCCCAACTGGGCCGCTGACGTCCCCATTTGCCCACTCGCCACCCGGACCCCATCCGTAACAGGGTGTGCACCGGCGCATCCGCTCCGCATTCGGCCGGTGCGAATGCGTCAGAGGGCCCCGCTCCGGCGGTTTCCGGTCCAGGCCATTGGGGCATCCAGACCATGCGTGGGGCTAAGGAGGTTCCGGGGGTGGCGTTGGTGGTGGCACAGGAAGTGCCCACGTCGTCGTACATGGATGTACGCCATGGTCCTGCGGGCGTGGGCGAGGCGAGACACCGGATGCGTGAGCAACTGCGCATCAGCGGGGTGTCCGAATCGGTCGTGGACGATGCCGTACTGATCCTTTCCGAACTGCTCAGCAACGCATGCCGACACGGCAGGCCGCTGGGCTCACGGGAAGTCGGGGACGGGGAGATACGCGCCGCATGGCGCTTCGACACGGCGGGGCGACTGACGGTCGAGGTCACGGACGGGGGCGGTCCCACTCGCCCCGTTCCGGCCACGCCCTCGGTCACCGCGCGCGGCGGCCGGGGGCTGAACATCATCAGCGCCCTCGCCCAGGACTGGGGTGTCCGGGACGGAGCGGCGGGTGAGGTCACCGTGTGGGTGATCGTTGCCTGTGGGCCCCGGCACGATGATTTCGCTACGCGCGTTGCGGCCCCGGCGATCGACTTCGGTACCGCCTTCGACGATCTCGATCTCTGAAGGCGCCACACGGCACGACACACAGCACGGCACACGATCAACGGACGACACGACACGAAGCAACACGACAACAGCTCGACACAACCGAAAACCAACAGAACACCGCTCGACGACAACTGGACCACGCGGGAAGAGACAAGCGGCCGTCCGGGAGCGCACGCCGACCGTGCTCCCGGCCGCACCCACCGGTTCCGGCGGTACGAACGGCTAGGCTCGCGCCCAGACACGACGCCGTACCGCCGCAACCGGGAGACACCCACGATGGCCAAGAAGCGCCCCGCAGCCAAGACTGCAAAGCCGCAGCTCGACAACGGCGAAATCCCCGTGGTGGGCGCCCGCGAGCCCTGCCCCTGCGGATCCGGGCGCCGCTACAAGGCATGCCACGGCGCAGCCGCCGCGCATGCCGTCACCGAACACGTACGGCGCCCCTTCGAAGGCCTGCCGGGCGAGTGCGACTGGGTCGCTCTGCGCGAACTCGTGCCCGCGGCCACCGTGCCGCTGACACTCAAGGGCGGGCTGCCCGAGGGCGTTCCCTCCGTGACGCTGGTGACCGTACTGCCCATGGCCTGGCCGGCCCTGCGCCGCGAGGACGGTTCCGTCCTCCTCGGCCTGCAGAACGAATCCTCCAGCGGGGACCTCGGCCGCGATCTGGCCGACACCCTGGAGCGCGCGCTCGCCGCCGACCCGGGCACTCCCGTGGCGGCCCGCCGGGTTCCCGCCGAGGGTCCGCGACTTCAGGATCTCCTGGACACCGACGGCGGTTTCGAGCCGGTTGTCCACACCGGCTTCGAATTCTGGATTCCGGAGTCGGAGAGCGCTCAGAACGCCTCCCCGGAGATCGCCGCCTCGCTGGAGCGCGCCAACGCCGCGGCCATTCCCACCGTCAAGCTGACCGGTGTGGACGCGGCCTACTGGTGCGAGACTCCGGACAAGAACCACCTGCGCTGGGTCATGCCGCACGCCGAGGAGAAGCTGCTCGACGCCCTCGCGCGGCTGACCGCGGCCGGCACCTCCTCGCTCGGCGAGGGCACGAAGCTCGTCGGATCCTTCCGCGCGCACGGCCTGATGGTCCCCGTCTGGGACCTGCCCACCGGCGTCACGGCGGAGGACGTGGAGAAGCCCGCGGCGGAGTTCGCGGAGCGGCTGGCCGGGGCCCTGGCCACGGACGCACCGCTGACCGCGGAGGAGCGCCGCGCCCGCGGCGGGCTCACCAACCGTCAGGTGACCCTCAGCTGAGGCTCCCCCCGCCCGCGCCCCCGCGCGGATCCGGTGACAGGAGTCACAACTCCCGCTAATCGTCTGCAAATCGGTGTCTGAATATCGGAGATCGAATTTGCGAACAGGCGATCTCTTGTTACCGTTCTTGTAGCCCGGTCGCTGGTGCATCCCCCGTCGCCAGCGACCGGGCCCTTGTTTTTAGGCGGTGCTCAACCGTCAGCCGGTGCCGGTGAGTTGCTCCCGGACCGCAGCAACAGCCGCCCTTCGTCATCCGGAATCGCAAATTCCGCAACGGCCGAGTAGTTGTCCGGCGTCCCCGAAGAAGCTTCCCTCGGCGTCTCGCACAGCCCCGGTTCGTCCCCCGCACCGACCACGCACCGGATCTGCACGGTGCGTCCCGCCGGACCCATCACCGTCAGCACGGCATCCAGTGCACGACCACTTGTGTTCCGGTAGTAACTACGACCCCACGTCTGCCCCTCGCCCACCAGGACGCAGGTCTGCGCCTCCACCCCGTGCGGCGAGGACAGTTCGGGACCGCAGCGCGCGTCGGAACGCGGTGCGACGGACGGTCCGGACTGCTGCCCGGCGGCACCGGGTGCCGCGTCGCGCGGGGCCCCCGCGGAAGACCCGTGAGAACGGGGAGACCCCTTCGATGAGTCCGAAAGGCCCAGCGTCGAGAACAGGCCGCCGCCTTTTCCGTCGTCCTGACCGGCAGAATCCGGCCCGGCGATCGCCCCCGCGAGCGGGAGGGACAGGATGATCAACACACCGGCGCCGATACCGATCAGGCGGAGATTCATTCGCCGAAGATAGCGACGCGGGAATGGGGCCCGGAGATCCCCGCGCCCAATTCCCGTGGAAACCCGTCCCGCCGGCACCCGTACGAGTGATCAGTACGCAAGTCTGCTGCCGCCGCCGGGCGCACCGCTGCTCGCCTCGACCAGCGCGTCCACGACCGCCTCGACTTCCGGCAGCCACAGGTCCCTCTCCGCGCCCGGCTCCCGCTCCCAGCGCACCCGTCCACCGTTGGACGCGGCCGAGGGCGGCAGCAGCAAGTACCCGCCCTCGCCGTGGAAACGCAGCGAGGAGGGCACGTGGTCCTTGGCGTAGAGCAGTTCGCCGAGCCGTTCCAGCGAATACGGCGCCACCAACACCGACCAACGCGTCTGCGTGGCCACGACCGGCCCCAGCCGCAGCCCTTGCGCGTCCAGCCGTACGAGCGCACGCGCCGCGGCGCCGGCCGGCAGGCTCACCGCGCAGGGGGCGGTACCGCCCGTGGCCAGGAGCACGGGAGCGGCGGGTCGCCGCGCCCACCACCAGGCCACCATCCGGGGGTCGGTGGTGGCGGCGAGCAACCCGGGGTCGAAGGGGTGCGCGCCGGGAACGACACAGTCGGGATCGGGGCAGGCACAGCGTGAACCGTCCGCGGCGGACCGGCCGACGCCGGGCAGGACGGGCCACTGCCGGACGGTGGCGCAGTGGAGCGCCGCGTCGAGGAGGGCCGTCGGGGCGGCGGTCCGTCCGGGGTCGGGTCGCAGGGATCGAAAGCGGTCGCGGAGCCGCTGGAGACGCCTTCCGAGGATCTCGCGCATGAGCGCTCGTTCCTTTCCGTTGAACGTCGAGGGCCACATCACACCACGTAACGGGTGTCTCACCACACGTACACGTTTCGCGTCACTGTCCACCAGAAGCAGGTTCACACGGCTCGTGCAGTCGTCTTACGGGTCCATCAAACGTCCGGCGGGCGTGGAGCGCGACCCGCGCCGGCACCGAGACCGGCTGCCGCCGCTAAGGACGGCGACCCGCGCCGGGCGGTTCCAACTGGCCCCGGGCGCTACCGGTTACGTACCCGGACCCCTCGCCGGGCCCGTCCAGTCGATCGTAAAAACCGTCCGGTTCCAGCTTTTTCCAGCCAAGTTCTAGCCTTGGCCGGACAGTGAGTTGCCGTCCCACGGACACCAGGATTCCCACCTGGGCAATGCTGGACATGGATCCGTGTGTGCGTGTAGATGTGGATTCCTTGATGGCGACGCAGCACGATCTGGGGGTTTGCGATGCTATATGGCGAATCGCACCAGGTGGAAAGGCGGACGCCGTGAACGCTCCGCATCTGCCGAAAGTGGCTGGAATCGATCCAGCAGTTACCGCGTCACCGCACACTGCTGCGCCGACACCCGCGCGGACCACCCCCGCCCAGGCAGCGCCGCCCGCCGCGGCCGCCCCGAGCAGCCTCATCCAGGACCGGCTCGCGGGCATGGTCTCGGACCTCACCACCCTCCACGAACTCACCGAGCGCCTCGCCCGCACCAGCGGCCTCGACGCCTCGCTCCACGAGTTCCTGAGGGCCGGCGCCTCCCTCGTCGGAGCCCGCCGCGGACTGGTCGTCCTGGAGCCCTCCGACGGACTCGGCCCCACCACCACGATCGGCCTCGGCCTCGGCCACGCCGACCTCGGCCACATCGAGACCGTGCCGCGCAGCGCGACCTCGTACGGGCGCATCCTCGACGGGCTGCCGGACGCCCACGGCGGCTCCGAGGTGCTCCCCGAACCGGACGCGCCCGCCGGCACCGGAGGCTTCGCCACCCCCCTCGACCCCCGTCACCGCGAGGTCGCCGCCCGCCTCGGATACGCCGCCAGCTACGCGCTGCCGCTGACCGCCGAGGCGACCGGCCTCCTCGGAGCGGCCGTCTGGCTCTACGACGAGCAGGCCGAGCCGAACGACCGCCAACGCGACCTCGTCGGGCTCTACGTGCGGCACGCCGCCGAGCACCTGGCCCGGATGCTGGACGTCGAGCGCTCCCGCTCCCGCCTGGCCACCGTGGCCGAGGAACTGCTGCCCAGCCGGCTGCCCCGGATCCCCGGCGTCCAGCTCGCGGCCCGCCACCACACGGGACCGCTCGGCGGAGGCGACTGGTACGACGCCCTGCCGCTGCCCGAAGGCGCCCTCGGACTGGCCGTCGGCTCCGTCACCGGCTCCGGGCCGAGCGCCATCGCCGCCATGGGACGCCTGCGCGCATCCCTGCGCGCGTACGCCGTCATGGAGGGCGAGGACCCGGTCGCGGTCCTGTCCGACCTGGAGCTGCTGCTGCGACTGACCGAGCCCGCACGCTCGGCGACCGCGCTCTTCGCGTACTGCGAGCCCGCGGGCGGACCCGGCGGGGGCCAACCGAGCAAGATCATCCTGGCAGGTGCCGGGCACACCCCGCCGCTCCTCATCGGCGAGCGCCGCACCGAGTACGTCGAGACCTCGCTCTCCGCACCGCTCGGCATGCTCTCCTGCTGGGAGGCGCCGAGCGTGGAGATCGAGCCCGCCGCCGGAGAAACGGTGCTGCTGTACACGGACGGGCTGCTGCGCCGCACCGGTGACCCGATGGACCGGGCCTATGCCCGGCTGCAGGCGGCCGCCGCCGGGGCCCCCCGGATCGCCCGGGAGGATCCGGGAGCGATCTGCGACCACATCCTGCGGACCCTGCTGCCCGGCACGGAGCTCGAGGACGCACCCGAGGACGTCGTACTGCTCGCCGCGCGCTTCGAATGATCCGGCGCGCTGCGTGGCGGACGCCCCCGCCGACCGCACCGAATGTCGACATTTGTGAGCATTGGGCAATTTGCTCCTATTTGTGCGATATGGCACAGAGTCTCCGGGGGCCTTCCGCTCACACATACGATGGATGGGGTCCACACCCAGGTCCGTGTCTGTCGTAGCTGAGGAGAAGACGTGGCTGACGAGCTCACCCCGGAGACCCCGGAAGAAGAGCAGCCCAAGAAGACGCACAAGCAGCGCAAGAACGGTCTGTACCCGGGCGTCAGCGACGAACTCGCCGAGAGCATGCGCACCGGCTGGGCCGACACCGAGCTGCACGGGCTGGAGCCCATCGCCCAGGCCGCGCACACCGCCGCCCGCCGCGCCGCGCTGTCCGCCCGCTTCCCCGGCGACCGCCTCGTCGTCCCCGCAGGCCGCCTGAAGACCCGCTCGAACGACACGGAGTACCCCTTCCGTGCCTCGACCGAGTACGCCTACCTCACCGGCGACCAGACCGAGAACGGCGTCCTCGTCCTGGAGCCCTCGGGGGAGACCGGGCACACCGCCACGATCTACCTGCTGCCCCGCTCCAACCGCGAGAACGGCGAGTTCTGGCTCTCCGGCCAGGGCGAGCTGTGGGTCGGCCGACGCCACTCGCTCGCCGAGGCCGAGCAGCTCCTGGGCATCCCGGCCAAGGACGTGCGCGAGCTCGCCGAGGCCCTGACCGAGGCCGAGGGCCCGGTCCGGGGCGTACGCGGCCACGACGCCATCATCGAGTCCGCCCTCACCGACAAGGTGACCAAGGAGCGCGACGAGGAACTGCGCGTGTACCTCTCCGAGGCCCGCGCCGTGAAGGACGAGTTCGAGATCGGCGAGCTGCAGAAGGCCGTCGACTCCACCGTCCGCGGCTTCGAGGACGTCGTGAAGGTCCTCGACAAGGCCGAGGCCACCTCCGAGCGCTACATCGAGGGCACCTTCTTCCTGCGCGCCCGCGTCGAGGGCAACGACGTCGGCTACGGCTCCATCTGCGCCGCCGGCCCGCACGCCTGCACCCTGCACTGGGTCCGCAACGACGGCGACGTCCGCTCCGGCGACCTGCTGCTGCTCGACGCCGGCGTGGAGACCCACTCCCTCTACACCGCCGACGTCACGCGCACGCTGCCGATCAACGGCACGTACACCGACATCCAGCGCAAGATCTACGACGCGGTCTACGAGTCCCAGGAAGCCGGCATCGCCGCCGTCAAGCCGGGCGCGAAGTTCCGCGACTTCCACGACGCCTCCCAGCACGTACTGGCCGAGAAGCTCGTCGAGTGGGGTCTGCTGGAGGGCCCGGTCGAGCGCGTCCTGGAGCTCGGCCTGCAGCGCCGCTGGACCCTGCACGGCACCGGCCACATGCTCGGCATGGACGTCCACGACTGCGCCGCCGCGCGCACCGAGGCCTACGTCGACGGCACGCTGGAGCCGGGCATGTGCCTGACCGTCGAGCCCGGCCTGTACTTCCAGGCCGACGACCTGACCGTGCCCGAGGAGTACCGCGGCATCGGCGTCCGGATCGAGGACGACATCCTGGTCACCGAGGACGGCAACCGGAACCTGTCGGCCGGGCTGCCCCGCGCCTCGGTCGAGGTCGAGGCCTGGATGGCGCGCCTCAAGGGCTGACGCCCCGTTTCATCCGTGCCGGTGGGGGGGGCCCCCCACGGGGGGGCCCCCCCCCCCCCCGCCCCCGCCGCCCCCCCCCGGGGGCCCGGCGCGGGCCACCTCTGGCCCCCAGGCGTGGGGACCCTGTGGCCCGGGGCGTGGCGCCCCCTCACCCCCATGTG